>JBEKDN010000067.1:0-20230 GCA_050014335.1 Occallatibacter sp.
AGCCCCGCTGATTCCTCTGTTGAACTATTGACGAAGAGAATCATCAAGGCTGAGCCGCTTGCGTTGCAGGAACCGGCGGGAGCAGCGGGAGCGTTTGCACCCACCTTGGTCTCTCGCGGTTTGACGTAGAGCACTCTGCTGAGCGTATGGGCCAAAGAGCTGACAGCTGATCAGCGAAAGACACAGCCAACGACGCAAATATTATCGTGCCAAGGCGACCAGCTTAGCTCAGGGATTGAGGAATTGCATCAGGCACTGACGCCAGCGCAGCAGTTTTTCTTCTCGCGAGATGCGGGCGCAAGCGGGACTGGTTGAATCTACTACTTGAAGTGGGATCGGCCGAAAGCCTTTGAGCGAAGGCAATACCTTGCGGCGGAAGAGCATTTCCGCCGGCTGACCATTGAAGCAGATCAGCTCAATCCGCGGATGACTCGCTAGAAATGACTTGAAGTCATTCGCCTCGACCGAATCCAATCGGATCTTTGCATCGCTGCTTCCGGCGCGCTCTGCGGAATGGCAAACATCCCACAACGCAATGCCGCTTTCGCGCAGCCGTCGCAACCGGGCAAGATAGGGCAGATCGGGAGTGGCTCCAATGAGTTCTCCCATGATCCACCAAAAACTATTTCTGGGATGCGCGTAGTACTCGCAGTGCGCCAGCGACTTGATGCTGGGCAGCGTGCCGAGAATCAGCACGCGAGCGTCCGCTGATTCGACGGCATCGAATGCTACGCATTTCATGGGAAGCGCCATGGCTCACTTCACAGTTTATCGCCGCTTCTCCAAGTCCCCGCTGTATTGCGCACTGGCGGAGGACGCACGGATGCGGTAGCCTTGTAAGCGGTCGTCGAGGGATCGCTCATGCGCCGTTGCTTTGCAACTCTTTGCTCAGTCTTTATGTGCGCCTTGCCCGGCGCGCTTGCACAAACCGCTCTGGCAGCCGCGCCGACGTGCGCCGATTTGCAACTGGTGCCTGCGGTGCGGGAGTGCTACAGCGTTGATGAAATACCGATTCGCGACGGAATCAGCATCGAATTTTTACAACGCGATGAGGATGAAATAAAGAAAGCGGCAAGTTTATCTGGCCCTAATTCGGTTCCAGGTAACATAGCCCTACCCTTCAAGGAAGCTGAGTCTGATCGTTTTACGGCGAGAGACCTTCAGCTTGCTTTTGGAACAAGAGGAGTGAAGATTGGTTCATTTGAGAAATCCATTCCGATCTGGCTAATCAGGAATCGTGATGCGGGGACGAAAGAGAGACTGGCTCGACAGAAGTTGACATTCGATCCGCAAATGCAGGATGAGGGCTATGCTCTAATTCCTTTCGGCAATGGACTTGAAATCATAGCCGATAGCGCTGCCGGAATGTTCTACGGCGCGCAGACGGTCAAGCAACTCATTCGCGGTTCGGGCAAAGACGCAGTGCTGCTCGTCCCAGTCATTCGCGACTGGCCGGCGATGGCGCATCGCGGCCTCTCCGACGATTGGTCGCGCGGGCCGCTGCCGAATATGGAGTTTCTCAAGCGTGAGATTCGCACGCTCGCAGCTTACAAATACAATATATTCTCGCCATACTTCGAGCATACTTTTGCCTACGCCAGCTCACCGATTGCAGCTTTCCCCGGCGGCGCAATGACTCCCGAAGAAGGCCGCGAACTGGTGGCGTATGCGGCCCAATATCACATCATGGTGATTCCCGAGCAGGAGTCTTTTGGCCACCTGCATCATCTGCTGAAATTCGAGGAATTTGCGCCGCTTGCCGAGACGCCGCACGGAGCGGTCTTAGCTCCAGGCGATGATAGAACGCTGCCGCTGATCTCCAGTTGGTTCTCCGAACTGGCCCAGGTTTTCCCCGCGCCGTATGCGCTGATCGGAGCCGATGAGACCTTTGAACTTGGCCTGGGCAGAACGCATGACGAGGTCAAGCAGCTGGGACTGGGCGCGGTTTATCTGGATTTTCTAAGCAAGATTCACGCGGCGCTTGAGCCCAACCACAAACGGCTGATCTTCTGGGGCGACGTTGCCGTCAACTCGCCGGAGTTGGTGGGCACGCTGCCTAAAGACATGATTGCCGCGCCGTGGGATTACGATCCGAAGCCGGACTTCAAGCCCATCATCGAGCCCTTCACCAAGGCCGGCCTTGAGACCTGGGTTGCTCCGGGCGTGAACAATTGGAACCGCATGTATCCCAATAATAACGACGCGCTTGCCAACATTCGCGCCTTTGTTCGCGACGGACAGAAGCTGGGCTCGACAGGCGAAATGAACACGGTATGGAATGACGATGGCGAGGGCATCTTCGACGAGAACTGGTTTGGCATTCTCTTTGGCGCGGCAGCAGGTTGGCAGCCAGGCGAGAGCTCTGAAGAGGCTTTCACCGCATCGTATGGAATGGCGTTTCATCGCGACCCCACGGGCAAGATCAGCCAGGCGCAGCGCGAGTTGATGGCCGCTCATAATGCCTTCAAGAAGGCCGGTCTGCGGGACGGCGAGGACGTGTACTTCTGGATCGATCCCTACACGCCAGCGGGGCAGCGCGTGGCGGCGATGATTCGTCCGGAGGTGAAAGAAGTGCGGTTGCACGCCGAGCGAGCAATTACGCTGGTGGCCGAGGCCAAGGCCGCCGCCAAAGCTGAAGGCCGTACTTTGGAGAACGAAGAGGCGCTTGACGCGCTGGAGTTGGGAGCGCGCCGCATTGATTTTGCCGGCTTCAAATTTCAGGCTTCGGATGAAACGGCAACACTTTATAGTCAGGCGCGCGCGCTGGTCAGCGACAAGAGCCGCTGGAACGAAATTGGCGAAATGCTGAACGGGATCAGCGAAACCAACGGGCGCATTCAGGATATGCGCGACGGCTACACGCTTTTGCGCGGCCTCTACCAGCAGGCCTGGTTGCGCGACAACCGGCCGTACTGGCTGGAGAATAATCTGGCGCACTACGATCTAGCCGCGCAACTGTGGATAGGCCGCAGCGACCAATGGAATCTGCTGCGCGAGCAATGGTGGGAAACGCACGCGCTGCCGCCGGCTGTCGAAGTTGGGTTGCCGGAAGCGCCTGGTAAGTAACGGGCCTATACAAGCGCTTGGATCGCCGCGGCACAAACTTCGGCCAGCCGCCGAATGCCAACGCGAATCTGCTCCGGCGCTGCATTGGAGAAGTTCAGCCGCATGTAGCGCAGGCCTGGATCGTTCGAGAAGAAATCCTGCCCAGGCACAAAGAGAACCTTGCGCGCAAAAGCCTCGCGCATCAGCTCGTTGGTGTTCACTCCCTCGGGACAGGTGACCCAGAGAAACATGCCGCCCTCGGGATGCGTCCAGGTAAATCCCTGAGGCATGGTCTCGCGCAGTGTCGCGTCCATGATGGAAAAGCGCTCTCCATACGAGCGGCGAATGCGCTCGATATGCGCCTCGCTGTCGAAGTCTGTCAGATAGCGATGAACGATGCGCTGATCGAGGCTCGAGGTATGCAGATCGGCTGCTTGTTTGGCGATCGTCAGCTTGGCGCGAATCTCTTTGGAGGCGATTGCCCAGCCGACGCGCAGCCCCGGCGCAATGGTCTTTGAGACCGTGCTGAGATAGATGACAATGCCTTCCGTATCGAGCGCCTTGATGGGCGGAATCGACTGGCCCGCATAGCGCAGAGAGCCGTACGGATCGTCCTCCAGAATAATCAATTCATGCTGTGCCGCAATGGAATAGAGCTTCTGGCGGCGCTCACCGGTCAGCGTCACCCCTGTGGGATTCTGGAAGTTCGGAATCGTATAGAGAAACTTGGGCCTTTCGCGTTCAATCAGCGCGGGCAAATCATCCGGGATCAGGCCATCGGCGTCAGTGGGCAGCGCGGCAAAACGCGCGCCATAAGTCTGAAAGGCTTGGATCGCGGCCATGTAAGTCGGGCTCTCGGTGAGTACACAGTCGCCCGCGTCGAGAAAGATCTTTCCGGTCAGATCGAGAGGCTGCTGCGAGCCGGTCATGATGAGAATATCGTCGGCGGTGCAAGCGATGCCGCGCCGGCGCGACTCGGTCGCGAAGACCTCCCGCAGCGGCGCATAACCCTCGCTGGGACTGTATTGCAGCGCTCCTGCGCCGCCCTCGCGCAGCACGCTCTCAGTGGCGCGCAGAACATTCTCCACCGGGAAAAGCTCGGGCGCGGGAAGACCGCCGGCAAAGGAGATGATCTCCGGCTGCTCGGTGACCTTGAGAATCTCGCGTATCGTCGAGGTGCGAACACTCTCCATCCTGCGCGCAAATTTGATGTTCATAGTTCTTCTCTCTCAGCCCGTCCCAAAGTCCGGCCTTCCAGCGCATCCACGCCGATCGAAGTTGAATATGTCAGTTTAGCAAATCGACGGCGATGGAAATCGGAAAGCGACTTGCGAACGGCGGACACTTCAGTGCAATCGCATTTGAGGTTTGAGGACGAAATTCGATGGGGCACCTTCAAGGTTCTGGACGAGGGTTTGAGTACGAGCGAGCTGGGTAGAAGTGGGTGCGAAAACTGGCGAAAAGGCGAGCTTTTTAGACGAAAAGGGCGCATTTTCGGGCCAAAAAGCGGGTAAAATGGACGGTTTGCAGTTACTAATTGGTAAATATGCTTAAAATGCAAGCTATTGATATTAAGCTTGTTATTGGAATTCTTGACGCAAAAAACGGGCTCCACAGGGTAGGGGGGGTGGGGGGTGGGGTTTTTTTTGGAGAATAAACGGCGAAAATTGGTAAAGGAAATCGATTTGCCTGGAGGGACAGGATGTGCCAGAGCGCGGGTTGAAAGCGAGTTTTTGGTCATGGCGGGGATCTCCCTTCCCTATTTACAGGATCTACCAAGAGGCGGTAATTATCCGCAAAAATCCAGCAGAAAAATGGGGCGCGTTTAAAGGAGATGGCCGTTGGCCAGACCCGATGCGAGGCCGGCGAGAATCAAGGCCCAGTAATCAGGATGGCCGGTTTGCGCGGAGGAGAGCGCCTTGCCCGCCGCATAAATGCCCAACGAGATGGCGAATCACCCGAAGGACCGCCACGTTCTTGCAGCCGCTGTGCGCTGCGGCGCCCAGACGATTGTGACGCTCAATCTGAAAGATTTCCCCGAAGCGGCGCTATCGCCCTGGGACGCGGTGGCGCAAAGCCCCGATGAGTTCCTGGTTCATCAGTACCACCTTGCACCGGAGGTCGCGGCTCTAAAGCTGCACGAATAGGCTGCAAGGCATGGCGGGCTGGAACGTGTGTTGACCATCCACAACAAGATTGCTCCTGAATTTGTTGCCCTGATCCGTAAATACTCGGGGTGATGGCTCCGCCGCAGCCCTTGTACACTGGAATGTTCCCCATTTTCTTAGCACATTCGCAGGAGGCTCCCATGGCATCGATTGTTCTTCCGGCAGTTCCGTCTGAGTGGCGCGCTGGGCGCTTTGGCGTTTATGGCGGGCGGTATGTGCCGGAGACGCTGATGGCGGCGCTTGTGGAGTTGGAGCGCGAGTACGCGTCGGCCAAGGCGGACGCGGCTTTTCAAGCGGAGTTGGCCGATCTGCTGAAGAACTACGCGGGACGGCCTACGCCGCTCTACTTTTGCAAGCGGCTCAGCGAGCAGTTGGGCGGGGCGAAGATTTATTTAAAGCGGGAAGACTTGCTGCACACCGGCGCGCACAAGATCAACAACGCCCTGGGCCAAGGATTGCTTGCCAAGCGGATGGGCAAGAAGCGCGTGATTGCGGAGACGGGCGCGGGACAGCACGGGGTTGCCACCGCAACCGTCTGCGCGTTGCTGGGCCTGGAGTGCGTGGTCTATATGGGCGATGTGGACATGGAGCGGCAGGAACTAAACGTGCTGCGAATGAGGCTGCTGGGCGCGGAGGTACGGGGAGTTTCTTCGGGATCGAAGACGCTGAAAGACGCCATCAGCGAAGCGATGCGAGATTGGGTCACGAATGTTCGGACGACGTATTATCTCCTTGGCAGTGCGTTAGGCGCGCATCCTTATCCGACGATGGTGCGCGACTTTCATCGCTGCATCAGCATTGAGATGAGAGAGCAGATTCTGGAGCGCGAAGGACGGCTGCCGACGGCTGTGATTGCATGCGTGGGCGGCGGATCGAATGCGATAGGAGCGTTTTATGAGTTCATCTCCGACCGCGAAGTGCGGCTGATTGGCGTGGAGGCCGGTGGGCGCGGGACGGCGCTGGGCGATCATGCGGTGCGTTTTCGCGGCGGATCGCCGGGAGTTTTGCAGGGGACGTACTCGTATGTTTTGCAAGATGAAGACGGACAGATTGCGCTGACGCATTCGGTTTCCGCAGGGCTGGACTATGCGTCGATTGGGCCGGAACATGCGATGCTGCACGATTCAGGGCGCGCCGAATATGTATCGCAGGACGATGCGGCGGCGCTGGACGCAGTGGTGAAGCTGGCGCGAACGGAGGGGATTTTGCCGGCTCTGGAAAGCGCGCATGCGGTGGCCGAGGCGCTGCGGATTGCCCCATCGATGGCGGCCCATGAAATACTGGTGGTGAACCTCTCTGGACGCGGCGACAAGGATATGGGGATACTGGCGCGGGAGTTGAGAATTCAGGGGGCGTAATTGGAATACGATGCATCCCACCTAGCCGCAAAAACTAGAACGCGGCGAGGGTGGGGCACCCAGTGAGTTAATTAGTCGGCAGATATCAATGGCGATACGATTCGATCACAAACCGGGCCTGGTGATTTATTTGACGGCGGGCGACCCGAGCCTCGATGCCACGCGCGAGGTGGCGATTGCGGCTATCGACGCGGGCGCGGATGTGATTGAGTTAGGCGTGCCCTTCAGCGATCCGCTGGCCGATGGACCGGTGATTCAGCGCGCGATGGAGCGGGCGGTGGCGCGCGGAGTCAGCCTGCGCGATGTGCTCAAGCTGGCTGGTGAGATTCGCGCCGAGCGCCCCGCTGCCGGCTTGGTGATCTTCACGTATCTGAATCCTATTCTGCGCTACGGTATGACAAAGTTTGCCGACGATGCTGCTGCCTCTGGCGCCGATGGCGTGTTGGTGACCGACCTGATTGTTGAGGAGGCGGGCGAGTATCTGGCCGAGATGACGCGCGCCGGTCTTGCGCCGATTTTTCTGGCCGCGCCGACCAGTCCCGACGAACGGCTGGAAGCGATTGCGACACACTCCAAGGGCTTCATCTACGCCATTTCGCGCGTAGGCATAACCGGCACGCAGACGAGCCTGACCTCCGACGCTTCCTCATTGGTCGCGCGCATCCGGCGATGGAGTATGCTGCCGGTGGCCGTGGGTTTTGGCATCAGCAACAGCGAACACGTTGCCCAGGTGGGCCAGTTCGCGGATGCGGCGGTGATCGGCAGCGCGATTGTGGAGTTGATCGAGCGGGCGACTGCTGAGACTGCGCCCGGCGCGGTTGGCCGATTTATCAAGGGCCTTCGCCTGCCCCAAGCGGCGCTGGCCCGGTAAAGACGCCCCCGCCACCGCGGCGCTTGAAGCCGCTTGTATGAGATCAGCTCCTGTTCCTACGCATACGGTGCTGTGTTTGCGCGCCGGACGCAATACGAGGATGAAATGACGCTGGAAGAATTGCGAGACCAAATCGATGTTCTGGATCGCCAGCTTGTGGAATTGCTGAGCGAACGAGCGCGCGCGGCGCAGATGATCGGTCACTTGAAAGCGGCCACATCGCTGCCGGTGTATGAACCGGCGCGTGAAAAGGTGATCTACGCCAACGTGCACGCGGCCAACAAAGGCCCGCTGCCGGACATTGAATTGACGCATATCTACGAGCGCATCATCGACGTGATGCGGGCCTTGCAACGGGACGAGTTGGCCTCCGAGAGAAACGCCCAGGCGAAAGAACTGGGCCAAGGCACTGGCGCAATAGCGGAAACCGGCGCGCCTGAGACAGGGAAGAAGTCATGATTGTAGCCATGCAGGAGAGAGCCACCGAGGAGCAGATCGATGCGGTCATCGAGCGAATCAGCGAACTGGGGCTTAATGTACATCGCACCACGGGCGCAACCCAGACCATTCTGGCCGCTGTTGGATCCACCGCCAACCTGGACCTTACTAAATTCGAAGTGCTGCCGGGCGTACTGAATGTGCACCGCATCAGTTCACCGTACAAGCTAGCTGGCCGCGCGTTTCGCCCGGAGGGCACGGTCGTCGAGTTTGCCAATGGCGTGAAGATCGGCGGCGAGCAGGTGGCAGTGATTGCCGGGCCATGCGCAATTGAGAATCGCGATCAGATCTTTACCATCGCCGAGCATGTGAAGGCGGCGGGCGCGGGCTTCTTGCGCGGCGGCGCTTACAAGCCGCGCAGCTCGCCTTACGCTTTTCAGGGGTTGGGGATTCCGGGATTGAAGCTGATGCACGAGGCAGCGCGGGAGCACGGGCTACTAACGGTGAGCGAGGTGATGGAGATCTCGCAGATTGAACCGATGGTGCCTTACACCGATCTCTTTCAGGTGGGCGCGCGCAATATGCAGAACTTCAATCTGCTGCGCGAACTGGGCGCGATTCGCAAGCCGATTCTGCTGAAACGCGGCATTTCGGCGACGATTGAAGAGCTGCTGCTCTCAAGCGAATACATCATGGCAGGCGGCAATTACGATGTGATTTTGTGCGAGCGCGGCATTCGCACTTATGAAACCGCGACGCGCAACACGATGGACATTTCGGCGATTCCGGTGATTCACAAGCTTTCTCATTTGCCGATTGTGGGCGACCCATCGCATGGCACAGGGCGGCGCGACATGGTGCCCGCAATGGCCAAGGCCGCTGTGGCCGCGGGCGCGGATGCGATTCTTGTCGAGGTTCACCCTAATGCCGACAAGGCTGTTTCCGACGCGGCGCAGACGCTCTTTCTCGATCAGTTTGAAAAGCTGATGGGCGAGATGAGGGTGATTGCCGGGGCGGTTGGGCGGACACTGTAGGAATTGCGTTATTAGGAAGAAATGATGCTGTCAAAGGGAGGTTCTTGTGTTATTTCTGACGGTCGATCAACACAAGGATGTCTTGCGGCGCTTAGTAGATTTTGGGAAGACAAGAGTTAACGGGATACCCTATGGTGATGCGGATCTAGGATATTTCTCTCTCATGTCGTGCTTCCTTCTCCAGAATTTATCGGCCGCTGAAACCTTATTGCGGATTTCGAGTTCATTTGGCGACGAGTGGTATCCGGCTACCGTTGGTTATACGGTAGCTCGAACGATGTTTGAGGTTGACGTGACAGCTCACTACATCACAAAGTCTCCGGCGGAATGCGTTCATCAGTACATCGACTTCACTGCGATTCTAAACAAGAAAGAAATGGATGCATGTAACAAACATCGCAATAGTAAAAAGCCCGGATGGCAAGAGCCGATGGAGTCCCTCTGGCAGAATTACTGGGCGAATCGGGAGAGTGAAATCGAACGAAAATACAAAATAGCTATTCCGCAATTCACTAGGACTGACAAGAAAGGAAAGAATTCTGTATTTCAGAACTGGTCAGGAAAGACAATTCACCAAATGGCATCTGAAGTTGACCACACTGAGGCTTATGATGTTTTTTATTCAGAACTTTCCTCATTCGCTCACGCAGATGTGCGTCTCGCTGATCGCTATCTCCAGTGCCGTCCTGACGGACCTGTCTGGTCGCAAAAAGCACGCGAGTTCGATGTCGGAAACGTGTTTAGACACGCCGCGAACTTTCTGACTTGCCATTTGGAACTGTTCGGTAAACAAATCAAAACCTGGACCGAGGCAGAGGTCGCTAATTGCTGGACATTCGATTTGAGGAGAGAATGACCGCACAGACGGGCGAGAAAAGCCACATGATCGAACGCATCGCTATTCTGGGCACGGGACTGCTGGGCACGTCAGTTGGACTGGCGTTGCGCGGGGCGGGCTTTCGCGGCTCGATTGTCGGCTGGAATCGCGGCGCTGAAGGGGCGCAGACGGCGCTGGCTGCCGGAGCCGTCGACTCGATTGCCGACGACCCGTTGCAAGCGGCACTAGAGAGCCAGGTGGTGCTGCTGGCTGTGCCCATCTATGCAACTCTCGATCTGATGGAGAAGCTGGCTGGCGTACTTGGCGGCGATCATCTGGTCACCGACGTGGGCAGCACCAAGGGGCAGATCACAGAGGCAGCGGACCGGCTCTTCAATACGCCGGAGCGCGCGGCGTTTCTGCCGGGGCATCCGATGGCAGGCAAGGAGCGCGGCGGTGCTTCGCTGGGCGATGCGGAACTCTTTCGCGGCGCGGTGTGGCTCTTTACGGACGATCCAACGTGGCAGCGCTCGGCGCAGTCTTTGGAATTGATCAAGGGCTGGCGGGAGTGGGTCGTTGCGATGGGATCGAAGTGCATCGATCTCGATCCGGCTCGGCACGACGAGTTAGTAGCCTGGGTCAGTCATCTGCCGCAATTTGTGGCGACGGCTCTGAGCGCGCTGCTGGAAGAAGAAGTCGGCGACGCGCCGGAGTTGAAGGATGTGGGCGGACGCGCGCTGCGCGAGATGACGCGCCTGGGCGCCAGCCCTTACTCCATGTGGCGCGACATTGCCTATACCAATACAGAAGCCGTTGCGGCGGCGCTGCTGGCGCTTGAAGAGCGGCTGGCTCATCTGCGCGAGAACTTGCGCACGCCGACGTTGCGAGATGAGTTCGAGCAGGCAAATCGTTTTCGGCGCGAGTAGCAATGAGAGAGTCCCGCAGGGGCTAAAGCCCAGCCATTATTTTGTTAGGCTTTGCGGCACGACTGAAGTCGTGCCCTGATAAGAAACAAGCGTGGACCGGGAGGTCCACGCTACAGCCGGCCAGGAGGCCGGCGCTACAGTTTCATGCTCCGCGGGCCGGCAATGGCCGGTGGACGACTGATACAAAGCATGGCTTCAATTGAACTTTTCCGCGTGCCTGTTCAGTCATGCCCTGACACTTCTCGCCTCTCTCAAAGGTATTTCCGCTTTCCGTTTTATCTCCAGCGGAAGATTCGCAACGACACGGCAAACGCCGCCAGCAACCACGCAAGCATAATTGCAATCGGCGCTGCCAACTGGCTGAGGCTCATCCCTTGCAACATATTGCCGCGCAGCGCGTCAATGGCGGCAGTGAGCGGAAGCGCCCGCACCAATGGCTGAATGCTCACGGGAAAGCGCGAGGCGGAAAAGAAGACGCCGGAGAGAATCCACATCGGCAGCATGGAAAGATTCATCAGTCCCGACGCGGCTTCCATGGTTTTTGCGCGCGAGCTCACCAGCAATCCGAGCGCGGAAAACGCCATCGAAGTGAGCACGCACAGGAATGCCAATTGCCATAGCGAGCCGCGAAACGGCACACCGAAGACCAGCCGCGCAAAGCCGAGGAAGACTGCCACTTCAATCACCAGCAGCGCCAGCCGCGAGAGCAGAAACGAAGCGAGAAATTGCCAGCGGGGCATCGGCGAAGCGACCAGCCGTTTGAGCAGCTTCTTTTGTCGCGCCTCAACAATCGCAAAGCCCAGGCCCCACATTGCCGAGCCCATCAGGTTCATGCCCAGCAGCCCCGGCACCACAAAGTCGATGTAGCGCGCGCCGGTTTCATGCAGCAATTGATTTTCCGCCGGCACCGCCTCGCGCCTCCCGGCCGCTGTTTGAATCGCGCGATCCGCCAAGAGGCGCGCCGTGCGCGCATCGGGAATTGTGTCATCGAATTTGTACGCGACCCCCTCCGTCCGCTGAATCGCGAGCAGCAGAATCTTTCCCGTCGCCAGTTCGCGCGTGCCTTCGGCCTCATCCATCGTTGCCGCGGTCAGGCCTTTATCGGCGGTGAGAGCTTGCGCAAGTTGGGTTGTCGTCGCGCCCACCTGCAACACATCGGCAGGCCGGTTGCGAAAGGCGATGCCAAGCCCAATCGCCATCAAAATCGGAAAGACGAAGGTCCAGAAGATCGCCTCGGGCTCGCGCAGAAAAAGCCGGAAGCGCATGGAGGAGAGTTGAAAGAGAGAACTGGTTTCGAGTCTACTCATCGCGCAACGTCCTTCCCGTGAGACTTACAAAGACATCTTCAAGCGTGGCGGAATGGGTGCGGAATTCGCTCAGATGCAGTCCTTGTTCATCGAGCGCGGCAAAGATGCGCGGCACCGCCGTGTGCAGTTCACACACGGAAAGCTGATGCAGTCCGGCATCCACGCGATGCGACTGAACGCCGGGAATCGCGGTGAGCAGCGCGGCGTTCACTTGTGCCAAGCCCGCGACGGCAAACTCCACAATGTGCTCCGCGCCCACCAACGCGACCAGTTCAGGTGTCGTGCCTTGAGCAATAATGCGCCCGTGATCCATGATGGCCACGCGGTCGCAGAGCCGCTCGGCTTCTTCCATGTAATGGGTGGTGAGAATGATGGTGCGCCCCTCATGCTTCAGCGCGTCCACCAAATCCCACAAATGACGCCGCGCCTGGGGATCGAGGCCGGTCGTCGGCTCATCGAGAAATAAAAGCTCAGGATCGCCGACCAACGCGCACGCCATTGCCAGCCGCTGCTTCTGCCCGCCACTGAGCGCACCAACTCGCGCGCCGCGTTTCTCTTCTAACTGCGCCGTGCGAATCGATTCATCTGCGGAAATACCGCGCCGGTAAAAACTGCGAAAGAGCCGCAAGGTCTCTTCGACGGTGAGCTTTTCAGGAAACTGTGTCTCCTGCAATTGAGTGCCAATGCGCTGGCGCAACTCGCGGGCTCCGATTGTCCAAACGAGTCCCAACAACTGGACGGTTCCGGCATCGGCAGCGGTCAATCCTTCGCAGATTTCGATGGTCGTTGTCTTGCCCGCGCCATTCGGTCCCAAGAGGCCGAAGCACTCGCCGCGCGCCACTTCAAGGTCAAGGCCATCGACGGCGACGACATCGGCAAAGGTCTTCCGCAGCCCGCGCAGCAGCAGCGATGGCGCGCTTTTATCTCGGTCGAGAGTTGATGGAGCGGAGGTTTTTGCGTCCGTCAAAATATAGGCTCCTCGACCAAGAGTAAGGCGTAAGCATGGCCCGCATCAACTCTGGGATAACATACGCCTGTCGTTGGTATTTTCTATATTCCAGTTCGGAGCGGCTATACTGTTTTCCATGCGAAGAGATACGATTGCGGATTGGCAGGACCTGACCCGAATTTATAGTGAAATGGGCGAATTGGAATTGCGTGAATTAGACGCCGATAAAGACAGTCTGACTGAAATGGCGCAACAGGTTCTTCGCGATGAAATGAAGAAGCGCGGGCTGGATGGGCCGCCCGCGGCAAGGCAGGCGCCAGACAATGCACCGCGCATTGCCGCATCGCAGCCGGGCACCGGCGTCGATTTTTTAACGGTCAACGGCGAATCGGAATCCGCGAGTCTTCCGCGCGAATACACCTGGAAGACGCTGCTCTGCGAATGCGAGGAAGTGGAAGAGGCATGGCAGCTTCGCGAGATGCTGAAGCTGGCTGGAATCGAAAGCTGGATTGAAGGCGTTCGATACTTTGAGGGGAGCTATATCGGAACTGCGCAAGTAAAGGTGGCCGCCGATCAACTGGATGAAGCGCGCGAAGTCGCCGCACGGCCGGTTCCACAGGCGATCGTCGAACAATGCAAGATTGTAGACGATGAATTCGATCTGCCGGTATGCCCGACGTGCGGCGCTGAAGATCCGGTGCTGGAAAGCGCCGATCCGGTCAACGCGTGGCTCTGCGAAGCTTGCGGGAAGCAGTGGAAGGATCCGGCCGAGGGCTGAATCAGCGTCGGAGCGTCATCACTCCGGCAGCTTTGCGTCTAGCACCTCCTGCGCCCTCGCGGCACGCCAGGCGGCCAGCCGGTCATAGAGCGCGGCATCGTTCAAGGCCAAAATCTCTGCCGCGAAAAGCGCCGCATTGGCTGCTCCAGGCTTGCCGATGGCCAGCGTGGCCACGGGAATGCCTTTGGGCATCTGCACCATTGAGAGCAGCGAATCCAGGCCATTGAGCGGCGTGGAGGCAATGGGCACGGCCAATACCGGCATCAGCGTCTTGGCCGCAATTACGCCGGCCAGGTGAGCCGCGCCGCCTGCTCCGGCAATCATGACGCGCAGCCCGCGCGCGCGCGCCGTTGCAACGTACTCGAAGAGTTGGTCTGGAGTGCGGTGGGCGCTCAGCACTCGCGCCTCGCAGGGGATCTCCAGCGCATGTAAAATCTCAATGGCGGCGGCGAGCACCTCGTAATCGCTCTTGCTGCCCATCACAATACCTACCAACGGTTGATCGCTCATAAGGGCGATTATAAAAGGCCCTGCGCTGGGCAAGCTACTGGATTGTGATAGCCTTCACGCCGGAGCGCGTCAAGTAAGATGAAAGTCGAAGGATACTTCCCATGCCCAATCCAACCGTTGCCGAGTCCGTTGCCGCACCATCCCCGTCCTCAGCGCGCCGGGCTCTCAGCCATCTGGCGCCTGCCACAGTACAGTCGGAGATTCGCGCGATGACATTGGAGTGCGATCGGATCGGCGGCATCAACCTGGCCCAGGGCGTCTGCGATACGCCCGTTCCCGCGCCAGTGCAAGAGGGCGCAATCCGCGCCATTCACGAAGGCCACAATATCTACACACGGCTGGATGGCATCGCTCGCTTGCGCAACGCAATCGCCGCCAAGCAGAGCCGCGACTATGGACTCGACTATGATCCGGAGAGCGAAATACTGGTGGCCTCCGGCGCTACGGGCGGACTGCATGCAGCCGCCATGGCACTGCTTAATCCCGGCGACGAGGTGCTGCTTTTTGAGCCTTTCTACGGCTACCATGTGGCCACGCTCAAATCGCTGCGCGTGACACCGATCTTGGTCCCATTGGCCGAGCCTGACTGGACGCTCGACCTGGACGCTCTGCGCGCCACCATCACTCCGCGCACCAGGGCACTGATCCTCAACACGCCGGCCAATCCCTGCGGCAAAGTCTTTACTCTCGCTGAGTTGGAGAGTCTGGCGGCGCTTGCCCAGCTGCACGATCTCTTTGTCTTCACCGATGAGATTTACGAATACTTTATTTACGACGGTGCGCGGCATATTCCGATAGCCTCGCTCGACGGCATGAGGGAGCGGACGGTTGCGATCTCCGGCTTCTCCAAGACATTCAGCGTGACCGGCTGGCGGTTGGGATATGTGTTGGCCGATGCGCGTTGGCTGGGCGCGATGTCATATTTTCACGACTTGACTTATGTCTGCGCGCCGTCGGCCTTTCAACATGGCGCGGCCGCCGGTCTTGAAAAGCTTCCGGCCAGCTTTTATACGCAATTGGCCGCCGAGTACCAATCCAAGCGCGCCCGGATTCTCAGCGCGCTGAAGGATGCCGGCCTGGAACCCAGCGTTCCCGCAGGCGCTTATTATGTGTTGGCCAACGTGGGCCATCTGACAGGCACCACCGCGGCGGAAAAAGCTCGCAATCTGCTAGCCGCGACTGGCGTGGCAGCGGTTGCAGGTTCGGCCTTCTTCCGCCCAGGCCAGGGCGAGAATCTGTTGCGCTTCTGCTTTGCCAAAAAAGACCATGACCTAGACGAAGCCTGCGCGCGGCTAGGCAGGTTATAGGGCAGCGGCGCTGAACGAGAATCAATGGCTAGTGGCGCCGCTGTCGTTGGTGACCATGAGGCTCGATACGTTCACTGGCTCGAAGTCCGACAAGATCAGATTTGTGAGGCAAGAAAGATCGTTATCGTTCCAGCGCGCGTCAGGCGTGCCTATGAGCCCGCCGCTGTCTCCATTGTCGGCGAGGATGATTCCATAGTCACGAAACGCCGTGATGATAATTGCCGTTTGTGGACTTGTGGATGCGCAAGCGGGAGTGGCCACGGAAGCCTTCAGCCGATAAATCTCACCCGCAGGTCCAGACATGGTGCAGCTTGCCGGAGGTGAAGATTGCGAGATGAGCGATTCGACGGAAATGCCTCCGCCGCCCGCCGCCGTGCAGCTTCCGGTACCCGCTGTTTGCGTGGCAGGCCAGACCCAGTAATTCAACATGTGATTGAGCGTGAAGCGGATGGGATGCTGAATGGCGCCATTGGGCGCAGTCGGGGTTCCAGTTCCGATTACTTCGTCGGCATTAGCGAGCAGCGGCGCCACGGGAAGCCCCGCGGCATCGGATGTGCCTTGCCCTTGCGCTGTGAGAGAATTCAAAGACACGTTGGGCCAGAGTGCGTTTGAAGAATCGGTCCAGGAACCGCCTTCGTAGATTCCCTGCCACATCTCATACAGCGCGGGATTATTTCCGCCGCCAGACTCCACATAGACCAGAACATGCCTGTCTCCCGTTGAGTTACTTGTTCCCTCAATGGGCGCATACGCGGGGATTGGAGCGGAGGTAAAGTAGGACTGATATAGCGTGGTTGAAACCGCTACGTCAGCCTGGTTATAGGGGACCTCAATAGCTGGTATTCCGTTCGGAAAGTTAGCATACTCATCCCCGAAGAACGCCTTGACCGTCTCTGGCAAGTAGCCGCTGTACATAGGCGCCGCGGGAGAAGTATCTACAGGCAAGCCTGTCGTCGCAGCGTCCACACGATGATGAAAGATCGATGTTGAGGGAAATATCTTTGCGAGAAATGCATTGTTGCCGTTGATGGCGAACGTAATAGCCTGGGCCGCCTGTGTATTGGTCGAGTCCATAACTATAAGTTGGGATATGTAAGTGCCCTGGCCTCCGATCAACGTGCTGCTAATGACTCCGGTAGTTGAATTCAGAGACAGACCTTCCGGCAGCGGAGGATAGCCGCCACTCGTGCTGACTGAATAAGTATAAGGCGGATTGCCGCCGCTCGCCGCGATTATGCAGCCCGCATACGCCGCGCCTTGTATTCCGCCGGGGCAAGAAGTGGTTGTGATCGCCAATGGACCACCGACTGATGCTATCGTCACTTTTGTCGTTGATGTGGTTGAACCCGAAGCGTTGCTCGCAGTCAGGGTGTAAGTGGTCGTCGCTGTTGGCTTCACACTTGTGGAACCGCTCGCCGATGCGGAGGTGAATGTTCCCGGTGTGATGGCGAGACTCGTTGCCCCTGTCGTCACCCAACTCAACGTGCTGCTGGAACCGGAAGCGATCGTTGCGGGATTCGCCGTGAAGGAACTGATGATTGGCTTGGCCGGCGTGTTTACGGTGACTGTTGCCAAAGATGTTACCGAACCCGAAGCGTTGCTCGCAGTCAGGGTGTAAGTGGTTGTCGCAGTTGGGCTCACGCTGGTTGAACCGCTCGCCAATGCGGAGGTGAATGTTCCCGGCGTGATGGCGAGACTCGTTGCCCCAGTCGTCACCCAGCTCAGCGTGCTGCCGGCGCCGGAAGCGATCGTTGCGGGACTGGCCGTGAACGAAGTAATCACCGGTACTGAGCGTTTACCATCCGGCGAGAACTGCGAGGTGGCTATCGAGCCGCAACCTGCAAGTCCAACAACTGCAAAGAGTGTCAGCACCGCTAGTTCGAGCGTGAAAGAATTCAGCCACTGAGAGCCGAACCTGTTTGCGGAAGGCGAACCGGTTGAGTTCATACATTCTCCATTCGCTGCCATCAGCGACGACTTTCGAACGGCATTTTTCGCGGTAGTTGGTGGTGCTGGATCCAACCCTTCACGGTGGCTGCGGCTTATTTCTGCACTGAGTATAGCCCGATATTTGAAGTCTGGGATTGTCGACGATGGAGACCTGCGAAATCTTGGCGAACACTGCCGGAGGTAAAGTCAATAGATTCGATTATCTTTTTGCCGGCGAGAGATCGTGGAGCGCGGTATCCCCAAAGTGAAGAACAGGATAGAAAATAGCACAATCAATCATTGATTTCTTGCATTTTTTTACTGCTGTCCGGCCATTTTGCAGATGCATAGTGCCAAGGTATTGTGTGGCAATATTCGCGGCCACATCGCGCGGAGCAATTTGGCCGATGCCGAGGAGAAACACGACTGGCGAATTTACCGGGATTTTGCCAGCCCGCAGATTGTCGAGGCGCGGCGTCTTTATGCGGAAGATGCATTCGGCGCCGATCTGGAAAACGGTGTCTGCGCTCGACACAAGGGCGACTGATCCGTTGCAGAGTTTGAGCGAGCGTTGATCCTGGAGCGTTGATCCCGGAGCGTTGATTCTGGAGCGTTGATCCTGGAGCGTTGATCCTGGATTGTAATCGCCAATGCCAGTTGTTGTCCTCTGGATTTCAAAGACATGCGGATTTGATGAAAAAGGGGTGGTTTTTGATTAAAAAGGCTGGTTTTGGGGCTGAAAATGGGGTAAAAACAGGGGTTTGCAGTTACTACTTAATTAACAGGGTAAAGACTTATGTTGTTGATTGCTTAGTGGTTAGGTGATGTGGAGGGGTTGGAAATGGGGCTTCATGGGGTAGGGGGGGTGGGGGGTGCGGGATTTTTGGGCGAAGAGATGGGGAAGATGGGGTGAAAAAGGGGACCAAGGGACCAGGGGACTGAGGGACTGAGGGACTGGGGAGTGAGACGGCGCGGGTTGGAGATTGGTTGGCGGTCATTTTTGGGCTTGGTTTGACGCTGTTTCTATTGTGCTCCGGGGATGGGGAATTATCGGCAAAGTTTGGGGAATTTTGTTGGGGGGTAGGGGTCAGGAAGGACGCGAGTTGAGGTCCGTGGATTCCCATCGATCCGAAAAACGTGAATCTCCCATCCCGGTCCCCGAAAGCGAGGGGCCACCCTCAATGTGGTTTGGAAAAGTCAGCGGGAGCGGGGCTACCTGCCGAAAAGGTTCTAGCTGGCTGGTATCTCAATCGGCATCTCCACGGTGCCTAGCTTGCGGCTTGACTCGTCGTTTACGCCCAGAACGACGCGGTATTTTCCGGGCTTGAGGGCGAGTTGCTGACGAAATGCAATCCCCGCCGATCGGATGAACTCGTAGCGTTTTGGATCGAGATCGATGTTCAAAGTTCCCGCGGCTTGCGGAAGGGTTTTTGGTTGCTCCTTGCTGTCGTTGTAGGCCACAAGCTGGACGAAGATCTTGGCGTGGCGATAGCCGTCGGATGTGGTGGTGAACGAGATATCGTCTGTGTTGACTGTGCCCTCGACGAGCAGACCAGGGTTCTTGGGATCGGTTGGAAGAAGCTTTGAACGAAGGCGCAGAGAGGTCTCTTCTGGAACGCCGGGCTGCATGGCGCGCCTAAGATCGTCGACGGAGTTTGTGACTGCGCCGTCAGGAGTGGCAAAATATCCGCGCCGGTAAATCAACGTGCCAGCGCCGGCGGCTTCAACATGAATATTGCGGAAATGCCCATTCCATTGGTTATTTTCTGGTTTGTAGACGAGGGTGTAGTAACTTGCGCCGTCGTCGCGGGTGCGTTTCATAGCTCCCGCAATATCGTTGGTGCCGAAGATGGCCTCGCCGCCGGTCTCCAGTGCCAGGTCTTGCATCTCGCTCTTGAGGTTGCTCAGCGTGAAGAAGCCGCCGCGCGGGTCGCCAGGGTTTGAATAACCCTCAACAGCCGATGCAACGGCTGCCGAGGAGGATTGAGTAGCCAGCCCAAAGATGCTGGTGGGGTAAACAGCAATGCGGGCGCTTGCCAGCAGGTTGAGGGTTGTGCTCATCTCCTGCCGCGAGGTCTGGCTGAAGTGGCCTTGCAGGGTTGTGAGGCTCGCCTTGAACTGCTCTTGCGATCCAGCCATTGTGCCGCCTGGGTCTCCAGAATTTTTTGGAGGACCTACAACATCAACAGAAAGTGGAAAGCTCTCCGCCAGCCAGTAGAGGCTCTTGCGCCCAGGGTAGCCTGCCATGGCGCGCGCCAATTCGCCCAGCGAAGAGATTGTGGTTCGAGCACGCACGTCGTAGTTCTGCTCCGTGGCGATTCTCAATCCGTTTGCCATAGCACTATTGCCACCGGATTGGATAGCAGAATTAATCGCAATCTGATTGTTCATCATGGATTCGGTCTTAGAATCGTCAAGCCCGACATCGCGCGGCCTCAGCATGGATGAGACTGCAGAGCGCAACACCGCGCTGCCGGTGAGCCCTTGCGTCATCTGAAGGCCTTGGGTCAGTGAAAATATGACAATGCGCTCACCTGAAGGCAGACCATCAAGGAACTTGAGCATCTGCTGACGCCCGGTGAGCTGATCGTCGTTGGGCGTATTGAGCAGGTCGCAGAGCACGATGGTGATTGGCTTTGTGCTTCCGCCTGGAACGATGTTGGTGAATTCCGTCTTGGACATTTCCGGCACAAATTCGGCGTTTGGCGCTGAGGCTGGAGGCTGGGGAGTGTGCGCGGTGAAGAATTCGATAGGCACTGGACGGCCATCTTCCAGAACTTTGAAGTCCTGTTG
>JBEKDN010000068.1:0-17876 GCA_050014335.1 Occallatibacter sp.
AGCGCGGGTGTCGCCACCCTTGCAACCTCGTTCGCCGCAGCCGGAACGGATTCGCTGACCGCTGTTTACGGCGGATCGACGACGTATGCGACCAGTACTTCGAGCGTTGTTAGCGTGACGGTTTCAACTGGCTCCGGTTCCGGTTTTGCCTGCGGTGTCGTCTATACGATCACGCCGCAGAGTTCAACCGCTTTCGGCGCCACCATAACCCTCAACAATACTGGCACGACCGCCTGGACCACTTGGACGCTGCAGTGGATCTTCGCCAACGGACAGACCATCTCGTCTCTTTGGAATGGCGTTGAAACACAGACCGGCGGGTTGGTGACAGTGACCCCCGAGAGCTTTAATGCCGCCGTAGCCGCTGGTGGAAGCATCACCAACATAGGCTTCAACGGCATAATAACGACCAGCAACCCTGCTCCGACGGCATTTGCGGTAAATGGAAGCCTTTGCGCTCCGCTCAGCGGCGATGCACCTCTGGCGCCTACCGGCCTAACAGCTACGTCCGGCAGTGCACAGATCGCGCTTTCATGGACGGCAAGTTTGACTGCATCCAGTTACAACGTGATGCGCTCGACCACCAATGGCGGACCGTATACAACGGTCGGCACATCCACCACGACCAGCTACACCAACACTGGCCTGACCAACGGCACCATCTATTATTACGTGGTTGCCGCTGTAAACACAGCCGGCGCGGGCGCAGTTTCCAATCAGGCATTCGCTGAAGCCAGCGCAACGCCTGCCAACGTCACAATCATCGTCAACCCCTCTTCAACCCAAACGATTTCGCCGTATATCTACGGAGTCAACGAAGTCACCGGCGGGATGCCCAACATTCCCAAGGTCACCATCCAACGCTTGGGTGGAGATCGCTGGACGGCATACAACTGGACGACAAACGCCTCCAATGCTGGCGCCGACTACATTTACAACAGTGACAACTTCCTGAGCTCGAGTACGATCCCAGGATATGCGGTGTATCCGACGATCAATGCCAACATTGCCGCCGGACAAGCCACCCTCTTCACGGTACCGATTCAAGGGCTGGTATCCGCGGATGAGGCCGGTCCGGTCCCGACAACCAATGCGCCGGATCTGGCACGGTTCCAGGATGTCGTCTTCCAGAAGAGCTCAGTCACCTCCACTCCCTTTACCACTACGCCGCCGATCACGGTGGTCAGTGGCGAAGACACTGGCAATGTCTATGACGACGAGTTCGTCTGGGCAATGAATCAGCTTTCCACCACGCAGGCGCTTTTCAACGGCACCACGGCCACACCGGCGTTTGTGGACCTCGACAACGAACCTGATATTTGGAATTCCACGCATCTGGAAGTGCAGGGACCGACGAATATTACGCCGGCCGCTTACATTGCCAAGACCATATCGGTCGCGGAAGCTCTGAAAACTACGTTCCCGAACATCAAGATTTTTGGACCGTCGCATTACGGCTTCCTTGGCATCTACAACTGGCAGGTCGCAATTACCGACACTACCCCAACCGGCGAGAACTGGTTCCCAGATATGTATTTCCAGGCTCTGGCCACCGCCTCGGCATCCTTCGGCAAGCCGCTGGTCGATGTTTATGACTTCCACTGGTATCCAGAGGATTACGATGCGGGCGGCACGCGCGTGACCAGCTTGACGGCTGCAACTTGGTCGGACGCGGACATGCAGCTGATCGTGCAGGCTCCTCGCAACCTGTGGGATACCACCTTCACTGATCCTGGCAACAGCAATCCCTGGCCCAACTCGGTCCTCGGAGGCGCGCCTATCTATATGCTGGGACGCCTGCAAGCCAAGATCAATGCGGAATTCCCCTCGATCAAGCTCTCCATCAGCGAGTACGAAACGGGCGGATTCAATAACATTGCCGGTACGGTCGCACAAGCGGATCAGCTGGGCGTCTATGCCGCAAATGGTGTCTTCTCGGGCATGTTCTGGCCGCCAAGCGGAACCTACGATTATGTGCTCGCGGGCTTCCGCGCATTCCGTAATTTCGATGGCGCCGGCTCGAACTTCGGAGACACTTCTGTGGCAACCATCTCCAGCAACCCTGGAGCCGTGATGGCCTACATCAGCACGGACTCCACCACGCCTGGCCGGGTTGTGATGGTGGTCATCAATCGCGCAAACACCTCACAGGTGGCGGCGCTCAGCGGGCTCAGCCTGTCTGGCACGGCTACTTTGTATCAAATCACGGCAACCTCCGCTGCGACGCAAAGCGCGGCTGGAAGCCCCGTAACTCCTGTGAACATAGGCACAATGGCAGTTAGTGGCTCGTCTCTGACGCTCACTCTGCCTGCGTACAGCGTAACCACAATCAACATTCCGTAAACCTGTTGAAGTTGAAGTAACGCAAAACCAGAGTCGATGTGTTCCGGTAATCTTCGAGTAAGTCGTCGCTTCCTGTTAGTTGCAACGGCTTGAGAGTTGATAATCCGGGACACTGAGACTCTGGTTTTTGCTGCAGTTCTTAGAATTTATCCGTGAATAGTGATCGTCTGCCTCCAGCAGATCATGGCGCGGGCAAGTGATACCAGTGCGATCCAGATGTTCTCGCCGAATGCCGAGAGATCGGCCATAGATTTGCCTTTCTCGGAATATCAAAACCTTAAAGGATCGGCATTCCGAGAAGAGCGGTTGACAGGACTGAGTTCCAACGATTCGCCCTCCTTGATCGTAGGTAAAACAGTGTTCGCGTAAACTGTACTCATGTTCTTTTCTTCCGCCGCTGAGAACCTGACAAAAATGAGTTGGATCACGATCCTCCGGGCGCGCTTGATGGCTCGTCTGCGACAGCGCGAGGAGCAGGTCTTTCTTCTTCTTTCGCTACTCATTGGAGCGCTCACCGGACTCTCCGTGGTTGCGTTTATCGTGCTCACTGAGCGGTTGGGAATGCGCCTCTATCCTGTGGGCAGCGCCGCGTGGAGGCGAGTACTTATACCCGTGGCGGGCTCACTTGCCATGGGCGTCCTGCTCTACCGATTTTTTCCTAACGCCAGAGGCAGCGGAGTCCCTCAGACAAAGGCAGCGCTTTTCGCCGGGAACGGGTTTATATCTCTGCGGACTGTCCTGGGCAAGTTCTTCTGCACGGCGACTACGCTCGCGAGCGGAATTCCGCTGGGCCGTGAAGGACCATCTGTTCAAGTCGGAGCTGGAATTGGTTCTGTCCTCGGCCGATGGCTCGGGTTGCGCCCTGAGAAAGTGAAAGCTCTGATCCCAGTGGGAGCCGCCGCCGCTATCGCCGCGGCATTCAATACGCCGATGGCGGCTGTGTTGTTTTCCCTCGAAGAGGTTATGGGCGATATGCACGCGCCGATTCTGGGTTCAGTCGTTCTCGCCTCGGCCACCTCCTGGGCGGTCTTACGCCTCTTGCTGGGCAATAACCCGCTGTTTCAAGTGCCGCAATACACTCTTGTGCATCCCATCGAACTCGCCATTTACGCCCTGCTGGGCATCGCCGGCGGTTTTCTGTCTGTAGCCTTTACCCGGCTTTTGCTGGGGATGCGCAGGTTCTTTCTGCGTCTTCCCATGAGGACACGCTGGTGGCATCCAGTTGTCGGCGGCGTGACGGTCGGCCTGATGGGCTGGGTTGTTCCCCAGGTCCTGGGTGTCGGTTACACCTACGTCGGCAGCGCGCTGAATGGAACCATGGCGCTCAAGCTGATGCTGCTACTGGTGGTGCTCAAGCTCTTTGGCGTTACTGTCAGCTACGCCTCCGGAAACGCTGGCGGAATCTTCGGCCCGAGTCTATTTCTCGGCGCCATGCTGGGAGGCGCGATCGGCACCGTGGCCCATGGCTTGTTGCCGGGATACACCGCAACCCCCGGCGCTTACGCGCTGGTTGGCATGGGCGCGCTCTTCGCTGGTATCGTGCGCGCTCCCATGACATCGGTGTTGATGATCTTTGAAATGACACGGGATTACGCTGTCATTGTGCCGTTGATGATCGCGAATCTGACCAGCTTTTTCATCTCCTCCCGATTTCAAGAGGAGCCAATCTACGAGGCATTGGCTGACCAGGATGGCATTCACTTGCCCAGCCACAGCACGCGCAACCAGTCCAACCAGCGCACCGTGCTTCAGATCATGCGGAAGACTCCCGAGATTCTCTCCTCAGAGTCTCGTGTCCGGGATGTTATCGAACAAACTCGTGCCGGCAAGCTCCGTGCCTGGCCTGTGACCGAGAAGAATTACTTTCTGGGAATGTTGACGAGAGAGGCTCTGGAATCTGCATTTATCGATGGAAGAAAGGACCAGCCGCTCAATGATCTTGTGGAAACTCTCACGCTTCCGCACCTCCATACGGATCATCCGCTGCATCTGGCTCTCGAACGCATGAGCACTTACCATCTCGATGTCTTGCCGGTCGTCCACCGCGCCGACCTTCACAAACTCGAGGGCGTTGTCACGCTGCCGGATGTGCTCAATGCATATGGCGTTGATCGCGGTGGCTCCGAGTAGCAGGCGTCGCTGCTCGCACAAATGTGACTGGCATGAAACCAAGGGCCTGGATCTTTTCCTTGAGCACGGCCCCGGCCCCGACTAACTCACGGGCGGGAAATGCTCGCTTCTCCAACACGTCATCGATTGATTGGCGCACAAAGGGTCTTTCCGCTCGTCGAGGACGCGGAGGGTGAGGGCTCTAAATGTGACTGACATTCTGTGATCCCTATAGGCCAGGAAGCGGCTATGATGATCCAACCGGAGTGGGTCGCATGCGTGTCAACATCATTCGATGGTTGTTTGACTCCAGGTTCGGTCCCCCGGGCCGTCTGGCACCAAGACGGTCTTCGACACTCTCATTCCCGAGTTTTCCGTCCGCCTCGGCGGCGCGACATCCATCGACGACACCAAACCTGGCATTGACAAGGCCTACGGGATCAGGAAACTGCGCGATATTCTCCACATTCCAACGCAAGAAATGATCTACGTTGGAGACGCCTTGTTCCCAGGAGGAAATGACTACCCTGCCGAACAAGCGGGCGTGATTTCGATTCCCGTTAAAGATCCCGCTGAAACCAAGCGCGTCATCGAAGCGATCATTGCTTGCCTTGGGGATGATCAAGAACCACGAACTTTCCAAGTAGATTGATGGTTGCCTCCGAATATTTTGCGGTTGATCCGATGCGTTAAAAAACCTCTGGCAGCGCCATGGCTCTCGTCCGTTTCATTGGATGAAGAGGCCCGCCATCGGCTAGCTGGACGGTAATGGAAATCTGGATGATTGCCGATTACCGCTGGCTAATCGCCGGCAAGCCTTTGCAGAAGCGCGTCCGGTATCTGGCCCAACGGCAGCACCTGATCCACGGCATTCAGCAGGATAGCCTCGCGCGGCATCCCAAATACGACGGACGTGGACTCATCCTGCGCAATGGTAAAGGCCGCCGCTTGCTTCATCTCCAGCATTCCTTTCGCCCCGTCCGCGCCCATTCCTGTCAGCAACACACCAAGTGAGTTCTTTCCCAGGCTGCGCGCGCAAGAGGAAAATAGCACATCGACCGACGGTATGTGGCGATTTACCCTCTCCCCTCTATATACGTGAACGTCATATTCCATGCCTCTTCGAACCACGGCCATATGATGTCCGCCAGGGGCCAATAACGCATGTCCGGGAAGAATCCGGTCCCCATCCTGCGCCTCCTTCACGCTTATCTTGCAGAGCGAATCGAGGCGTTGGGCAAACTGCCGGGTGAAGGTTTCCGGCATGTGCTGCACGATCACGATTCCCGGAAAGTCCGCGGGGAGCGGTACCAGAAGCTCTTTGAGTGCTTCCGTCCCGCCCGTTGAAGCTCCGATGGCGACAACTTTATGCGTGGCTGAAAACTGATACTTTCTCTCGCTCGGCGTGGCCGATGGCGCGTCCAGTATACTCGCTCGGCGCACTCTTGCCCTGGCCGCTGCCTTTACCTTTGCCACAATCTCTTCGGCCTGCTCGATGGTGCCGTTGGAAACGTCCAGCCTGGGCTTGGAAACATAGTCGATTGCACCTAAGCTGAGCGCGCGGAGCGTGGTATCGGCTCCCTTGCCGGTAAGAGACGAAATCATAACCACCGGCATTGGATGGCCGCGCATCAGCTTCTCCAGGAAGGTCAACCCATCCATGCGCGGCATTTCGATGTCCAGGGTCAACACGTCCGGATTCAGCGCCTTGATCTTCTCTCGCGCCACATAGGGGTCGCCCGCCGTGCCTATCACCTCAACTTCCGGATCGGAACCGATAATCTGAGTGAGCAATTGGCGCATCAGCGCCGAGTCGTCCACAATGAGCACCTTCAATCGAGTCGCCATTTGGGGCTGCCTCAAAACAGCCGATATTATTGAGCCGGAACAAACTTGAAAGCCGATCCGCTCAATTCCTTGATACACCCGTCAAAACAACGTAATCTCGCCGTAATAGGGCTTGCTGGGACAGGGCGATATCGAAAAGGAGCCCTCGGCGTCGATGATCTTGGGCAGGCTCGAACCATCGACTGTATGCACCGTCGCCTTGCCGGTATCCGTGTGAAAGTACAAATGCACGGCATGGTTTCCTCCCAGCCGCTCAGCCACAAGAGGAATCCGCTCCGTCGCAAGGAACTCGCGCACGAACTTTGCATTCGAGTCTCCAACCGGAAGCATCTTGATCCCCTGGAGCACATTGGCTCCTCCAAAGGCCTTGGCGATGAACCTTCTCCTATCTCCTCCAACATTCATCAGTTCGTTGATAAGCAGCTCCATCGCATGAATTCCGCAGCGCGGATTTCTTTCGCCCGCTCTGCACTTTGAAAGCAGGATATGATTCATGCCGCCTGCGCGAAGTGCCGGGTCGTACATACACACAGCTACGCAGGAACCAAGCAGCGTGTCCAGAACAACAGGCATTTGGCTGGCCGCGATTTCCCCGATATGGAGGCTTATCCGTTTGCCGCCAGATGGGCGCGCCTTGCCCGAAGCCGCCGCTTTTACCATTGCCGCTTGAGATAGATCGCCCCTCACGCGCAAGTTATGGATAGCGCCGCAGTGTCCTGCCGAACGAGGACGTGGGTCCATAAGTATGTTCATTGCTCTGCGTCCCGCAATTGATACATGGTTTGATTCAGCGGCGCCAGAATGTCCTGTAGCCACGGAATATGTTCGGAGTTACCCAGAAACAGATAACCTTTCGGTTTCAGATAGCACGCCATCTTGCGGAGAAATACATCTTGCGTCTCTTGGTTAAAGTAAATCAGCGCGTTTCGGAAGAAGATTACATCGAAGAGACCTTCAAGCGGCCACCGGGCGTCTTGAAGATTGATCCGCTTGAAATCTACAATCCCCGCGATCTCCGGCTTCACTTTCACCTGTCCCCGCATCTCGTCTTTTCCGCGCAGAAAATACTTCTTCTGCAAGGTCGTCTCCACGCTCGCAAGGGAATCCATGCTATAAACTCCGCGCGCGGCCGTTCCCAGAACTTTTGTGTCGATGTCGGAAGCGACGATCTCGATCTTCCATGAGCCCGGCGCGACAGTAATTCCAGGCAGTCCGGGCCGTCTGATTCCTTGGAGTGCGGGGGACGGAACCTTTACCCGCTGGGAGGTCCGCAATGCCTCGAATAGAGTGATGGCGATCGAGTAAGGTTCCTCGCCGGTGGAACATGCGGCGCTCCAAATGCGAATGCTTCGGGCAGCGCCTTGCTGAGCCCCAAACTGAATCCGCGGCACGACAGTGCCGGCCAGAAACTCGAAGTGATGGCGTTCGCGAAAGAATGACGTCTTGTTGGTCGTCACGCAATTGATTAACTCGCGCATCTCTTCGCTGTTGTTTTGAGATCTTTGAACATATTCGTAGTACTCGGCAAAGTTGGCTATGCCGTGATGGCGCAGCCGGCGTGAGAGCCGAGAGGCAAGCATAATCTGCTTGCCGTCGCGCAGCCAGATGCCCGTGTGCTGGTGAATCAAGGCGCGAAACATTTTGAATTCACGCAGTCCCATGGGGAAAAGCGAGTTTTCCAACGCGGATGCCGGCAAGATCGATTTCCCCCTTTTCAATCATTCGCATTGGAACTGTAAACAAACTGGCCGGAACTGCCGGCTCCGGCCCACCTTGACTGCGTATTCCCTGCACGCTTCGTAGAGTCGAGCCAGCCCCTTGCCGTTCATGCGCAAAGGGCGCTATGCCGCAATGGATTGCGGCACGGCCAACTCGCACTCTGAAAGCAGTTCCTCCAGGTTCAGCGCGACAGTGAGGTGTTCCCGCGACTCGAACACGCCGTTGATGAATCGCGTATCGACAGAAGAGCCGAAGTCGGGCGCCGCCCGCATCGAGTCGTTCGCCACCATCAGCACATCGGAGACCGCATCCACCAGCAGCCCGACCGTCTTGTCGCCCACCGTTGCAATCACAATCACCGTGAACTTGTTGTACTCCACCGGCGGCAGATGGAATTTCATCCGCAGGTCGACGACCGGCAGAACCGTCCCCCGCAGGTTCATCACGCCGCGCACATGCTGCGGAACATTTGGAATCGGGGTGATGGGCGCATAACCCCGAATCTCCCGGATTCTGAAGATTTCCAGCCCGTATTCCTGATCGTCGAGCAGAAAGGTAAGAAACTGCTGCGATGCTTGAGCTTGTTTCTCGACCGATGCTTTCATTGCCATTCCTTTCCAACTTCACTTTGCCGTCGCGCGGCTCTTGATCGCGACCGATGTGAACTCCTCTTCGGTTGTCCGTCGGTAGTCTTAGAACTCCTCAAAGCTGGCATCGCTCCCGCCTGATCCATTCGGAGCGGCGGATATTGCAACTGCCAACGCGGGCTGCCCGCTGTTAAGCGCCTTGTTACTGCTCCTGGGACGCGAATTGGACTTCGACGGAGAATTGCTTCGAGCAGCTTTCGACGGACGTTGCGCCGCCAGACTCGTTTGTGACGCAGTGTTCGCGTGCGATCCAGAATGCATCAGACCCGCCCTTGCGGAGTGCACCAGGCTTGCGCCCACCGAATGAGCGGGATTCGCCTCCTGCGGCTGAAAGCTCTGACGCTCCCGGGCATTCCTTCCGCCTTGGCTGAGTGTGAAAGTACTCACCAACTCCATCAGGTGCGCCGACTGCTCGGAGAGCGCCTGCGCCGTCGCCGATAGCTCCTCGGTTTGCGCGGAGTTCGACTGCGTCACCTGGTCCATCTGCGTCATTGCGGTGTTCACCTGCTCAATGCCGGTGCTTTGTTCCCCACTGGCCGCGGCGATTTCGCCCACGATGTCAGTCACCCGTTTCACTGAGCCGACAATCCCTTGCAGCGTCTCGCCCGAGCGGTTCACCAGCCCCGATCCGGCATCCACCTTCCGCAAAGAATCCTGAATCAGAACCTTGATCTCCTTGGCCGCAACCGCGCTCCTCTGCGCCAGGCTTCGCACCTCGGAGGCCACTACGGCAAAGCCGCGTCCTTCATCGCCGGCGCGCGCCGCTTCCACCGCGGCATTCACCGCCAGTAGATTCGTCTGGAAGGCGATCTCGTCGATCGTCGAAATAATGTCGGAAATCTTGGCCGAGGCGGCATTGATCTCCGCCATCGCCGTAATCGCGTTCGAGACAACTTCCTGACCCTGCTGTGCGGAGTCCTTCGAGCTGTTTGCAAGTTGGTTGGCCTGCTTCGCGTTGTCCGCCGTCTGCCGCACGGTCGCGGTAATCTCCTCCAGGCTCGCTGATGTCTCTTCCAGACTCGCCGCCTGCTCCTGCGCGCCCGATGCGATGGCTTCGGCCGCCGCCGCCAGTTGTTGAGACGAGGAACTCGCATTCGCGGCGCTGTCAGCCACCTCCTGCAAGGTGCTGTTCAGCCTTTCCACCGCCCTGTTCAACGCTTGGCCCATCCGTCCCACTTCGTCTTTTGTGGTCAGATCGAGCGCGACAGTCAAGTCGCCGTCGGCCACTTTCTCCAACACGCCAACAGTCTGCCCCAGAGGCACTGAAAATCCACGCGCAATGACGATGCTCAGGATGATTCCAAACACGAGCGATACTAGAGACGCGCCGATCATTATGTTTCGCGCGGCTTGATAAGAGGAGTTGCTAAGATCGAACTTATCTTGCGCATGTTGCTGCTTGATTACTATCGCCCGCGACACCGCGTCGAAGAGCGGCTTTGCAGCCTCGGTCACGGAAGCCAGATTGGTTTCTGCGCCGGCAAGATCTTTGGCCTCAATGCGCTGATAAACATCGTGGTGGCCCTTTTCATACTCCGGTAGCGCGTTGCGCATGATAGCCAGCACATCCTGACTCTCCTTTGAGCGAGCGCCCTTCTCTGCCGTCTCAATGTCAGCCTGCATTTTGGCAATGTACGCAAACGAGTTTTTCTCGTTCTCCGCGACAACGGCGGGATTGCCGATGTGCAGCATGGCGTCCCGTACGGAGCGGCCGTTCATTGCCCGTTCAACTGCGATGTCGTTGACACTCATCGCGCCAAGCATATCCTCTTGGTAGAGGGCGCCTAGACGATCGTTGGCCTTGCTCAGGTTGCTGATCGCCATATAGCTGATGCCAAGCGTCAGTACCAATAGAACCCCGAAGCTGCTCACCAGCCGAGGCATGGCATTGAGATTCTTAAACCAGTTCATGCGTCGTTCCTCCGTTTTTCTTTTCAATGGATGAAGCAACCCTGACAGACTGGGCCGGAGGCACAACCTGCTGGGAATTCTTGACTGCGGCTTGAAGCGAGAACAGATCCAATGCGCCAATGCCAGTCACATCGACAATCGGCGCCACACAGCCGTCGCCCAATATCGTTGCGCCCATCAGCCCGTCAATTCTGCGCAGATTCCGCTCCAGGCTCTTCACCACCACCTGCTGCTGACCAAGCAGTTCATCAACCACCAGGCCCACCTTGCGGCGGCCGGCCTCCACAATCACCGCAAGACGGCGATTGTTGTTTTCCTTCGCGGAACTCTCGCTGCTGCCCGCCTCCAATGTCAGCCCCAGAAACCGCGACAAGCGCAATAGCGGAATCGATTCCTCGCGGATCACCACCACCTCGCCCCGTTCGGCAATCCGCACAATCTGACCATCGCGCAAAGGTACCGTCTCAATCACTGACAAGAGCGGCAGCACAAGCGTCCTGTCTCCAACCCGCGCCAGCAGCCCTTCCAGAATGGCCAGCGTCAGCGGCAACTCTATCGTCACCGTCGTTCCGCGCCCTCTTTCGCTTGCCAGGCTGACCGTCCCGTTCATTTGCTGTGCATTCCGCTTCACCACGTCCATCCCCACGCCGCGGCCTGAGAGATCGCTGATCTCCTCCTGCGTGGAAAAGCCCGGCTCAAAGATCAACATAATCAGTTGTTCTTCGCTCATCTGCGCATCCGCGCCAATGAGTCCGCGCTCGATGGCCTTGCGCCTCACCACCGCGGGGTCGATCCCCGCTCCATCGTCGGACCCCTCGATGACGATCCTGCCCGAACGGTGGAAGGCCCTCAGCGTAATCACTCCCTCTTCGGGCTTGCCCGCTGCCTGACGCACTGAAGGTGCTTCGATGCCGTGGTCGGCGGAGTTGCGGATCAAATGCGTTAAAGGGTCGCCAAGAAGTTCAAGCATGCTCTTGTCGATCTCGGTCTCTTCTCCCACCGTCTCCAGCCTGATCCGCTTGCCGGTTGCTTGCGCAATGTCGTAGACCGTGCGCGTGTAGCGCTGAAACAGCGTGCCGATGGGCAGCATCCGGATCCCCATCACCCGCTCATGCAACTCGCGGGTATTGCGCTCCATCGCCGCCACCGCCTCGCGCAGCTTGGGCAGGCATGAGGGTTCAAAGTCCTCCACCATCTGCGCGGTCATTACATGCGCAATGACCAATTCGCCCACCAGATCGATCAGCTTATCGACCTTGTCAATCGCCACCCGGATCGAACTCGACTCTCCGCTGACCGCGGGTCTGGCGGACGACTGGCGCCTGTCCGGCACGGAGGATTGGCGGCGATCCGCAACTCGCGCTTTGCGGCGCTCCACAAACTCGGGCTGACGATTCGATGCGGGCGAAACTGCAATTTCCGGTTCTCCCGTTGATTTCTGAGCCGGCGCGCCGTCTGCTGCCTCCGCGGCAGCGACGCACTCAATGCGTATCTCCGCCAGATGCTCGACAAACTCGAAGACCTCGCGCAGCTCCGCTTCTCCGCGCACGCTCGCCAACTCCACAGTCCAGCTCAGGTAGCACTGCGATGGATCGAGATCGGCCAAAGAGGGTAGCTCATCCGAATGAAGATGGCAGCAGCTGACCGTTCCCAATGCGGCAAGATTGCGCAGCAGAGTGATCGGGTTGGTTCCGCTTGAGTACATCTCCCGGTCGGGGCGAAATTCCACCTTGTACAGCTTGATCTCCCGCCCATCCCCCGCTGAATCCGCCAACTCCCGCGGCGGCGAATAAACCGCGGCGGCATCCACCTGGGCTTCCGCCCCGACAGCCTCGGCCGGCATCAACTCCGCGATGAGCGCTTCCAGTTCCACTGCGTCCCCGGGCATCGATGTCTCGGGATCGGCCTTGGGATCGGCATCGAGCAAGTTGCGCAGTGCGTCCACCGATCGAAGAAGAATATCGATCACCTCGCCGGTGCCGCGCATCTCAAGCGACCGCATCCGGTCCAGTAGATTCTCCAGTGAATGCGTGAAGCGGACCAGGTTCGTCATTCCAAATGACCCGGCCCCTCCTTTAATCGAATGCGCCGAGCGGAAGATGCTATTCAGCAACTCGACATCGTCCGGAGCCGTTCGAAGCTGCAAAAGCCCAGTCTCCATCGAGGCAATATGATCCGCGCTCTCCTGAAGAAACGTTTGGCGAAATTGACTCAGGTCGATTTTCATGGCGTTATGGCAGCACCTTGGCTAGCGTTTGCAAAAGCTTTTCGGGATCGAACGGCTTGACAATCCATCCCGTCGCGCCGGCGGCTTTTCCTTGTTCCTTCTTCGCGGCAAGTCCTTCCGTCGTCAGCATCAGGATCGGCTTGCTCTTCATGGCCGGAATCTTGCGCAAATTCTGAATCAAAGTAATGCCGTCCATAACCGGCATATTGAGGTCGGTAAGCACCAGGTCAACCGTAGTGCTGCGCAGCTTGTTCAGCGCATCCTGCCCATGCTCGGCCTCAACCACTTCATAGCCCCCCTGCCGCAGCGTGAAGCTGACCATCTGCCGCATGGATACCGCATCGTCGACAATCAGTACTTTTCGCAATTCGACCTACCTCCGAACGACCTCGTCCTCTGGTCTTTCTTGTGCGATCAAAACAGTTCAACTTCGCCCGCGCCGGATTCCGGTCCGCCCATCCCCGCAACTTCGCGCTCCTCGCGCATCGTGTAACAACTGAATCCTTCATCCCGAGCCGCGGCGCCGCCGCTCCCCTCGCCAAATCGAGATTTCAGCCTCGCGCGCAATGTATCCAGATCCTCAACCACATGGGCAATGCGCTGGCTCGTCCGGTCCTGAAACTGCAAGCCGCGCACCGCCGCTCCAATATCGTTCGCCAGCATTGCGCCTTCCTCCGTCATCCCGGTCAGCATCGTTTTCATATCGCCGTGAGCCGCTTGCAAGTCTCTGAGCGACTTATCCACTTCGAGCCTGCACTCCTCCACGCGCTGATGGTCGTTTTCGTTCATCCGCTGCAGGTCGTCCAGCGTGGATCCCGCCAGATTTTGCAGGTTTGCGATCAGTTCGCCCACCTGCGCATTCACTTTCTGCGATTTTTCGGTCTGCGAGATCACTTCCATCGCGACCACCGCAAATCCCGCGCCATAGTGGCCGGCGCGCGCCGCCTCGATGCGCGCGTTCAGGGCCAGTACTTTGTTCCCGACGGCGATTCGCTCCAACTGCAGCATCGCTGCGCTGATGGATTGGGAGGCCTTGTCCATCTGCCGGATGCGCTCGACGGCCCGCCGAGATATCTCGCCGGCTTCTTCTGTCACATTCAGAATCTTCACCAGCGTTCCGCTGCAATTCTCGATCAGGGCCTCGAAGGATTGCATATCGGAATTCCCATCGCCCTCTCGGCTGAGAAATCCTTTCGTGCGAACCATCGTATCCTGAGCCCGCTGGGCGATTCCCTGGAAGCTATTGCAGACATCCACGACCGAGCTCTCGATTTGCGACGAGGTCTGCTTCAGTTGTTCGCTCATCCGATTGAAGTGCGGCAAATACTGAGCAAGTTCCGCTTCCACGTTCAGGCCCGGTCCGGTCACGCCATCCCCCAAACTCGGAGAAAAGCTGGATGCCGCGCCGCTGGATTGGCCTTGGACTGCTTTAAACATTTCTCTTCCCGTCGGTCATCGAAAAATGACCCGCCGCTCCGGCATATTCAAACCACCGCAGTAAATTCGCAGAGGCATTCGCCAGCTCAAGATTCCTCCCCTGTTTCTTCTGCGCGGCGTCAAGCGCAAGCAGGATCTGCAACGCGCTTCCATCCAGATGATCGACCTTGGCGAGATTGACGGCCACATCCGCGCCTGCCTCCAAAGCACCCAATGCCGCATCTCGCAACTCCTCCGCCGCCATCCAGTCTCCAGAACGTTCGATATCGATGTGGGCGCAAGCTCGCTTCTGCTTCGCTTTGCCGCTTCCGCTGTGCCCATTTGGACGGCCACTTGTCATCCCTTGCCACCTCGAATTTCCGGAACTGCGCCTCGCCAAGAACCCTTGGAGCAAGAAACTCTCAATGGGATTCTCGAAGGCGGCGGGCCAAAACCGCTCCGATATGCGTTATCGGCGCAGGAGGGGGCAATCAATAGCTGTTGACTATCGTCCCGGTAGCGCTGATTGTCATTGGAAGCTCTTAATGCGAAATGGCAGCCAGTTCGCTCTCGAACACACCTGTCGCGCAAACTCGCCGAAAACTCACTGCGCAAATCCACGCCAAACCTTGCCCGCCTCTGTCCCGGTCCCGCTTCCCTCTTCCCTGCCCCTCTATCTTTTCTCCGCTCACTTTGCCGATAATTCCCGATCCCCGGAGCATAATAAAAGCAGTCGAAGAAACGAGTCCAAAATGACTGCTGTCCAACCTTCAACCCGCGCAATCTCACTCCCCAGTCCCGAGTTCCTGGCCTCTTCTTTTCTCCGTTTCTTCGCCTAAAAATCCGCCGACCCCCACCCCCCCTACCCTGTAGAGCCCGTTTTTTACCTGGATATTTTCCATAACAACCACAATATCAGCAACTTACAATTTCACCCTGTTAATTAAGTAGTAACTGCGAACCCCTCTTTTTACCCCATTTTTAGCCCGAAAAGCGCCCAATTAAGCCCGAAAAACGTCGTTTTCTTATCATTTTTTGCAGACCCGCTGCGCCGCACTGTTCAGCTCGGGAAGATGGTTGATCTTCGCCCAAAAAACCCTCCGAGTCACACCGCGACGAGCAGGCTCTCGGCGAATGGCCATTCACTGTCAACCCATTGCTCAACGCACTCGAAGCCTGTTCGCCTGCCCATTTCCGCCGGTTCGTTCCTTCCGTATTTGTGACAACTTTCAGTCCAGATTGTCTCATCGCATCGAAGCGTGAAACTGGTTCCGTCAATCGTGACTGTCTGGGTTTCAATGGAGCGGAGATGCATTTCGATTCGGCGTTCGCGCGCGTTGTAGTGAGCAACATGCTGAAACTGAGATAAGTCGAAGTCGCCTCCAAGCTCGCGGTTAATGCGGGCAAGAAGGTTGCGATTGAAGACCGCGGTCACACCGAGAGAATCATCGTAGGCGGGAATGAGTTGCGTCAAAGGTTTCTCAAGATCCGTGCCTAGCAACAGCATGTCGCCAGGTTCAATCGCTTGACGAATCTTTCGCAGAAACTCTTCACCTGGGCATCGATCGAAGTTGCCGATCGAACTGCCCAAAAACAGCACCACAACGGCATCGCCGGGTTTGCGGCGAGCTACAGCTTTGCAAAGTCCGTCAAGGTATTCACTCTCAAACCCCAGAATGCTGACGTGTGCCAGATCATCGAGTTCGCGCTCGCAACTCACAAGAGCTGAAGCCGATATTTCAATAGGGCAGTAAGTCATCGACTTATGGTGGGCAAGTGTTTCCAGTATCTGGCGCGTCTTTCGCCCGCTGCCGCTTCCAAGTTCAACGACCATGCCATGTGCCGTAAGATGCTCGGCAATATCGCCTGAGTGGTGGAGCAGAATACGCTCCTCCGCCATCGTCAGCCCATACTCTGGTAGTCTCGTGATCGCATCGAATAATGCGGAGCCAACGTCGTCGTAAAGATACTTTGAGGGCAACTCTTTTTGCCCGGATTGTCCCAACCCATTCCGCACGTCCTCCGCGAATGAGTTAACGATCTGTGTCGCCGCGCCGCGAATTAGCATTCAGGCTCCAATCAGTTCTCCACGCAGCGGAAAGAGGCGTAGACAAACGGGTAATGCGGTTGAAACCAATTGCGGAACGAACGCCGCAACATCGACGCGGCGGTCCGCGGCGAAGCCCCTTTGACCACAAAATGTTTCCCGTCAAAAAAGTTCGCCGAGTAACCGCGATAAAAAGGAAATGGCTCAAAGCCTCTGTAGGCCGCGAAAAGAGAAGAGGTCCATTCCCAACCATTGCCAAGAGGTTCCTCCAATCCGAAGCCGCTCCGCCCATTGGGATAGCTGCCAACCGCGACCGGATCCCAACGCTTGAAATCGAAGTTGCCGCGGCTGGCATCGGGAGGCGCATCGCCCCATGGATACTTACCTTCCGCGCCTTGCTGCGTCCCATAAGCCGCACGATGATACTGAGCTTCTGTGGGAAGCGACATGCCGCGAAAACGCGCATAGGCCGATGCCTCCGCGCAGCTCACGTAGACCGGCCAATCGAGCGGCAACGGTAAGTCTTCAAACATCGCGCGATAGAACCACTTGCCCTCGCGCCTGGACCAATAATGCGGATACTCTATGCGCTGTTCATTGATCCAGCGCCAGTCCGATGCGCTCCAGAATTGGCGATCCTCATATCCGCCTTCGCGCGCAAATTGCAGGAACTCTCCATTCGTGACCTTGGATGCGCCAATCGCGAAGGCCGGCACTTGGACGGAATGCTCTTCAAACTCGTTATCCCAGCCAAACACATCTCTCTCGCGCGACATTCCTAGCGTGGCAAATCCTGCCGGAATGTCGATCATCCGGGGAGCGATGGGCGGCTTGGGTGGACGATGATCCGCAGTGCGATAACCGCGCGGCGCAATCTTTTGATCCGGACTCAGTTGGTGCAGCATATATGCCAGGGTTTCGGCGTGCATCAATCGATGTTCGATCGATACATTCAAGATGACTTCCTGGGGGTATTTCCAAATGCTCGGCGACGCCCGCAGATGGCTCTTGAGAATGTCATCGATCTCTTCTCGGACGCGAAGGCAATAGGAGCTGATCTCTTCCAGGTTAGGCCAATCGGAAGGTCTGTCCCGCGGCAGGCCGCCATCGACTGGATCGATGCCAAACGCGAAAAGGCGATCGAATTCCTTGTGAGTGGAATCCATGCCGAGCGCATGACCAGCGATCGAATTCCAGTCGAAGGCCTCGAGATGGCCTATGTAAAAAACAATGCGGTGCCTTTCGGAAATAGGCCTGTCATAGAGCGCGTCCGCACGCACAATTCGAAACAAGTCGTCCGTTGCCGTCCGCGATTCAGCCAGACGAAGCAAAAGCTGTTCCCGAGTATCTGGTTGGCTTTCCGTCGCATTCATTTCGCGCATCCTTTGATTCCAACTTGCTCCGGCCTTTACGAAAACGGTTCAATCATAACCTCGTCAACGTAACACCATCCCCAATCCTCGCCCGGTTCAAGCGATCGCATGATGGGGTGCTTTGTCTTTCTGAAGTGCTTGGTGGCGTGCTTGTTTTTCGAGGAATCACAGCAGCCGACATGGCCGCAGTTTTCACAGAGCCGCAGGTGAACCCACGTGTCTCCCATCCGCAAACA
>JBEKDN010000069.1:0-17862 GCA_050014335.1 Occallatibacter sp.
TCCATAATACGTGCTCTGTAGGTACTGATAGTTTTTACGCTCACATGAAGCCTGTTGCCAATTTCCTTCAATGGGACACCGTCGGCAATCATTCTCATCACTTCGTGTTCCCGATCCGAAAGCAACTCATGCAGCGGCTTATCGGTAGATTCATCCAGATTGGCAATTAGTTTCTCAGCAAGGCTTGTGCTGATGTAACGGCCACCACTCATAATTTTCTTCGTTGCGATCGCCAACTCTTCAGGAGCGCTATCCTTATTGATGTAAGCGGCTGCGCCTGCCCGCAAGCACCGCACAGCATATTGGTCCTCTGGGTGGCAACTCAGTATAATCACCGGCAAACGCGGATACGCGCGCTTGACGTCCCGCAGCACGTCCATACCATTGCGGCCGGGCATATTGATATCCAACACCAGCAACGCGGCGGGCGATTTGCTCAAATGAATCAGCGCCTCGTCTCCATTGCCGGCTTCAGAAAAGGTAACGGCGGGAAGTTCATTGGTCAAAATCTCTATCAGGCCACGACGCACCACTGCGTGGTCATCCGCAATCAGGATGTGCATATTTCATTCCTTTCGACGTCTGGAATGTCTACGGGAACGCGGACAGTGACTGTCGTTCCATTGCCGGGAGAACTGAAGATCACTACGTCGCCTCCGCAGAACTGCGCACGTTCTTTCATGCCGAGCAGACCCAAGGATCCATGAGAGTTAGAAACGCCGGACTCATGAAAGCCGATTCCGTCGTCTATTACAACCAGCACAATGTTCTTCTCTTCCTGTCTCAACTCCACGCGCACGGAATTTGCCTGCGCATGGCGGATCACATTAGTTAGACACTCTTGAAAAATCCGAAAGGTAGCGGTTGCCCGGTCGCCATCCATGTGCAAATCGACAACTGGAACCGTTACGTGGCAGCGGATGCCATTGCGGGAAGCAAACTCGTTGGCCTGCCATTCAATCGCAGCTGCCAGGCCAAGGTCATCCAGCACACCAGGCCGCAGTCCGCTGCATATCGTGCGCACCGCCTTGACTCCATCGTTGATCAAGACTATCGATTCTTTCAGCCGCGCGACAACATCAACTTCCGTCTCCGGCAGATGGCGAATCATCCAGGTCATGTCCATTTTGATCGCTGTAAGTATCTGCCCAATTTGATCGTGCAGATCGCGAGCAACCTGTTTGCGATCCTCTTCCCGCACCAATTGCAAGCGCTCAGCAAGCGCGCGAAGTTGTTCTCTCTGCAATACGAGAGATTCTTCACCACGCTTGCGTTCTGTGATGTCGCTATTGACCACTAACACGCGGGGCGGCTGACCGCGTTTGCTCCATTGCAAGGCCCAGCGGCCAGCTACCACTACGCGTCTGCCGTCCTTGGCGGTCTTGACAAGATCACCCTCCCAGTGGCCCACTCGCATTAGTTCAGCTTTTATCTCAGCGAATGGCTGCGGAAATTCGGTGCGGAGCAGATCGTGCGCTATCTTGCCGGCAGCCTGCTCTTTTGTATATCCCATCATCGCCTCTGCCCCACGGCTCCAAAACTTAACCCTCCCGTCCATGTCGATTACGAAGACCGAGTCTTGAGTAAGTTCGAGCAATGCAGCCTGCTCCGCGGTTGCTACCTGTTCTTGACGCCGTTCAGAAACATCGCGGAATACCAGCACAACCCCAATAACCTCTCCTTTGGAAGCAAGAATTGGAGCGGCACTATGCTCGACTGCTATTTCGCGGCCATCTCTTGTAACCAGGTCCACATGGTTGGCCACGGCCAAAACCTGTTTATCTTTGAGCACCCGGAGTACTTCATTGTCCGCGGTCATGCCAGATTTTTCATTGATAAGCCTAAGCACATTTTCAATCGGCTTGCCTAATGCTTCCTCCGCTTGCCATCCTGTTAATGCCGCTGCGACTGAATTGAGAAAGGTGATGCGAGCCTCGCTGTCGGTCGCGATCACGGCTTCGCCAATGCTACCCAGTGTAGCCGTCCATCGCTCTTCGTTCTGCAACAGTTTGCTGCCCAGTTTCTCCACGTGATATCGAGTGAATAGTGCCAGGAAGATCCCGCACCCCAAACCCAGAACAAGGCAGCTTGTGACTATCAAGATCCATCTATGGTGCGCGGCTTCCACTCGCTCCACGCGCAGCGCTTCTTCCACATTTTGAAACGTCGCAATCTGCTCGCGCAGGCTGTCCAGGTCATGTTTTCTCTGCCGGTTTTCGATAAGGGTAGGATCGGCCTTTCCCGCGCGGCGCAGGGCGATGACTCGGCCGTCATACTCCTCTGAATCCTTGTAGCCGTCATAAACCTGCTTCAGCCGTTGCTGTTGTGAAGGACTGTCATCTACTAACCCATACAAGGTCTGGAACTCAGGATCGAATAACTTCGTTCCCTCAAGGTAAGTTGGAAGGAAGCTCTCGTCGCCGGTCACAATATATCCGCGCTTTGCCGACTCCATATCAACCAATAGCTTAAGGAGATGTCCCGACTGATCCAAAACCTGATCGGTGTGGTCAACCGACTTCAGCGACTTATTCAAGTCAAAGGTCTCCCACAAAAGCAATCCCGCAAGAGCGGCAGTGACTGCTATTGGAACTACGATCACCCGGCGAAGCAACGATTTGAATCTCAAATATTCCAAGTAAGCAGTTACCCTTTCCGAAGAACCATGGATTAAATCTCGTAAATTGGAGCTCGTTGGAGGTTTTTTTTCGGTGACCCAGCCAGATGAAAAGTTGCGGCAATCTGCGATTGGCCAGTTCGTCCAGCACTGATTGTGATATGTGCTCCGTTATGGAAAGTAGAACCGGCTTCAATATAAAAACCGTAGCATCCTTGCTGAGCACTCTTGAACAGACAATCACCACAGTATCGCATTATCGAGCGAAAAAGTTAGATCAATTTAGCTCACATCTTTGAACGGCAACCATGAAATAGTAGAAACTGGTAAATTGTTGCGCGTGCTCCGGCAAGTCTCTTTGTCTTCACTGTCGATGACTCCGGAATGCTGCCCGCAAGGCAATGACAAGAGCGTGATTCTGTTCATGTTATTGGAGAAAAAGCATGATAGAATTAGACCTTTATTGGATCTGCTCCCGAAACGCTTTAGCTTGTTAGGCTGCATCTGCCGCAGGCTTGAACTGCGTCATTACAATACGCAATCGAATCCAGAGACTCACTTGCCGCAATCGGAGACAGGCATGGTTCCAAGAATCCAGTCGAAGACCGCAGCAGCGCAAAATTGCCGGTTGGGCACGGTTTTGTGCGTTCAATGGTTCTTTCGTTTGGCAGTCCTGGTCTTCGCGGCCATTGATACCTGGTTTTGCCGATACTATATGGGCCCCGACGGCGTCTCCTACATGGATCTAGGCGACTATTACTGGAAGGGCGATTGGCACAATGCGCTCAGCACCTATTGGTCGCCTCTCTATTCATGGATGACTACGTTGATATTCCATGCAACTCACCCTTCAATGCGCTGGGAGTTTCCTGAAGTCCATCTGCTGAATCTCGCCATCTTAATGGCCGCGCTCTTCTGTTTTGAATTTTTGTGGCGCGAGTTGTTGAATTCAGGCAGTGATTTAGCTGCCACGCCGGGTTCCGCTGCATCTGCGCAATGCGCCGACGAAGCTTATGAAGGAACTGGACTACGGCAAGGGCTACCTCTATGCGCACTATGAAGAGGGCAAGTGGCTGAGATGGATTGCCTGCCAGACTCACTCAAGGGGCGCAGTTATTATAAGCCAACGCAGGAAGAGCGGAAGAAATTGCTGGCGCAACGGATGGAAGAGATTCGACTGATTCAAGCTCGGAAGCGGGTTGGGTGAATTTATGAAACTCAGAAAGATTATTGGGTGCAGCATCTTGAAACGCTGTCAAATACTCATTATAATGTCCTTGTCTTTACTATGAAACCACATATAGGCATAGAAACTGCATCCAATTACCGGGCCGATATAGATGGGCTGCGCGCCATCGCAGTTTTGGCTGTCGTCGGATACCATTATATCGCACAATATTTTCGAGGCGGATTCATTGGGGTTGACATCTTCTTTGTCATCTCCGGTTATTTGTTAAGTGGCATTATCCTATCGGAGGTGCAAGCCGGTACTTTTTCATTCAGCAGATTCTACGAACGGCGCATAAGGCGCATCTTTCCCGCACTGTTTGTATTGCTGGCTTTTTGCACTGTCTTCGCTTGCTTCTTTCTATTGCCACAGGACAATCTTTTATATAGCCGTTCGATGCTCGCTTCCGCTCTTTCATCCTCCAATTTTTATTTCTATTTAACTTCCAATTACTTCGATGCGCCTTCAGCGGACTTACCTTTGCTGCACACATGGTCTCTTGCCGTTGAAGAGCAGTTTTATTTACTCTTTCCGATTTTTATCGTGCTGTTATGGCTCTATGCGCGAAAGTATTTGCGCTTCGCCGTTTTCGTGGTAGCTATCGCTTCCTTTGCCTGGGGAGTGATTGATGTGCGCATCAATCCCGGAGCGGCTTTCTATCTGCCATTTACTCGGGCCTGGGAACTCATGGCTGGCGCATTACTGACTTTGCGGGTCTTCCCCGTTCCGCACTCCAGATTTCTGAGAGAATCTCTGGCAGCCATTGGACTTATTGGCATTCTGCTTCTCATTGCCGTACTTCCTTCCAGTGTTCCTTTTCCGGGCGAGTGGTCGTTGCTCCCATGTGCAGGCGCTGGAGCGATTATTCTGGCTGGCCAAGAACGTCAAACATTTGTGGGCCGCGCGCTCTCATTGAAACCGCTTGTTTTTGTTGGACTAATCTCCTACTCTCTCTATTTGTGGCACTGGCCTTTACTTGTTTTCAGCAAAATTGCAATCTTGCCGATGGCGGGTTCATATTCATCAAAAATAATGATTCCGCTTTTGTTTGTCTTGTCGATTCTAATTTCCACTTTTTCTTACCGGTTTGTTGAAACTCCCTTTCGCAAGGGTCCGCGCAGGCCGGGCAAGCCTGCCGTCTTTGTCTTTGGCGCATCATGCGTTTTTGCCTCTAGCGCTTTCGGTCTGATCATTGCGTCTTCGCCGGGATTTATGAATAGATTTTCCCCGTCCGTAATTTCTGTCGCAAATTATTTGAATTACAAAACATCGCATTCCGCCGAACTAAAGACGGCCTTTCAAAATGGATCTTGCTTTCTCGATCGACGGGAAGCCGTATCCGACTTTGACGAAAGCCGCTGCTTCTCTTTCATTCCGGGGAAGCAGCAGGTGCTGCTCTTTGGCGACAGCCACGCCGCCAATTTGAGATACGGACTGGAGAATTCATTTCCGGAATTTCATTTTTACCAAGCCACATCTTCGTCCTGCCCGCCGACTTTGCAGCAGGGCAACACAAAGACCGCTGAATGCAAGCAGTTTGTCGATAAGGTTTTGAATGAATTTATCCCGCGGTACTCGGTAAAAACGGTCCTGATGAATGCCAGTTGGACTTCCTCCGACCTGCAATACCTGACCGGCACCATAGCTCTGCTTCAGCAACGAGGCATCGAAGTGATTGTTCTTGGGCCGCTGCCGGTTTACAGAAGCGCCTTGCCTAGATTATTGGCCACGTCCATTCAAAATGGCGATCCAGGCTACGCGCAGAGACAGTTCCTGCACGCCACACTGGCGATCGATGCTACGATGAGCAGAATGGCCAGGGAGACTTGGCACGTTTCCTACATCTCCCTGCTAGATGTGCTCTGCCCCGGAGGTCCATGCGTCGAATATGCCGCTTCCGGCGTGCCTCTTCAGTTCGATATGGCTCATCTCACTCTTCAAGGCTCGGATTTCGTCGGAAGAGAGTTGCGTCGGCATTTTCCGGATCTCATGGAAGAAAAGCATTTGATCGCCAAGCCTTGAAGCAATTTCTAGAAAATCACGAATGTGAACTATTGATCCGGCCCATAAAGACTGTGATCTGAGTGCCCCATCCTTTCTGCGTTCTTTGCGGAAAAGTTGGAAATCTCCGCTCTATTATCGGGCCGGATCAATAGTTCATATTCGTTGTCGGAAGCCTTCTCTCGCTCCCAACCCATGATCCCCTCAAGAGCACTGGCGCAGTTGCCGTAGTCTCCGATGCCGCACCCCAAACCCTGCCGCCCGGATGGACCGCGGTCGGCGTCACCGGCAGAGCCGTTCACTTCTTTCGTTGAGCACTCTGGTCCCTGCGTCGCCATCCCCGCCCCCCTTGCTCTAAAATTGTTGAATGGAAGAGTTCAGCCGTATCCAGCGCCTACCCCCTTACGTCTTCAACATCACCGACGCCATGAAGCGCTCCGCCCGCCACAACGGAGAAGACATCATTGATTTCGGCATGGGCAACCCTGACGGAGCCACCCCCAAGCACATTGTCGACAAGCTCGTCGAGTCGGTCCTCAAGCCCGTCACCCATCGCTACTCGGTCTCTCGCGGCATTCCACGCCTGCGCAAGGCCATCTGCAACTGGTACAAAAGCCGTTATGACGTCGATCTCGATCCGGAGACCGAGGCCATTGTCACCATTGGCTCCAAAGAGGGCATCGCCCATCTCTGCCTGGCCATCCTCGACTCCCGTGACACGGTGCTGGTGCCCAACCCCAGCTACCCCATCCACATTTATGGCCCAGTCATCGCCGGCGCGCACGTTGTCAGTGTCCCCGTCCACGACCGCGAGCAGTTTCTTGCCCAGCTTGAGGAGTTGATCCCGCGCATGGTCCCGCGCCCCAAGGCGCTGATCGTCAATTTCCCGTCCAATCCAACCACAGAGTGTGTTGAGTTGCCTTTCCTTGCCCGCCTTGTCGAGTTGGCCCGCGAATACGGCTTCTACCTCATTCAAGACCTGGCCTACGCCGACATCGCCTTCGACGGCTACAAGCCGCCCAGCGTCCTCCAGGTTCCAGGCGCCAAGGATGTCGCCGTCGAGTTCTTCACCATGTCCAAGAGCTACAACATGCCTGGCTGGCGTGTAGGATTCATGGTCGGCAATCCCAAGCTCGTCGCCGCTCTCGCGCGCCTCAAGAGCTACTTCGACTATGGCACCTTTACGCCCATTCAGGTGGCCTCCATCCTCGCTCTTGAAGGCCCACAGGAGTGCGTCCATGAGATCTGCGAGAAGTACCGCAAGCGCCGCGATGTCCTCGTTGAGGGCCTCAACTCGCTCGGCTGGCCGGTAGCCCTGCCCAAGGCGACCATGTTCGTCTGGGCGCAGATTCCAGAGGCCTTCCAGGCTCTGAAGTCTTTAGAGTTTGCCAAGCTCATGTTGACCGAAGCCAAGACCGCCGTCTCGCCCGGCATAGGCTTCGGTGACTACGGCGATGGCCACGTAAGATTCAGCCTCATAGAAAACGAAGAGCGCACAAGACAAGCACTGCGCGGCATCAAGCAGATGTTTGCCAAGGGGTAGTTGTTTCATAAGGATGGACAATCCATTCAATTACGCTCTCGTTCGTCAAGCTTGCCGAAGTGGGCTACTCAGAATTTTGTTGAATCTCTCATTCTCGCCAGTGATCATATGCTTTCAACAACTTCACAGAATTGATTCGCTGCAAAGGAAACTATGCCGCTTCACGGAAACGGTTGGAGACCAACTCGGGTCACACGATTTGTGCAAGCGTTCGGGAACGCCACAGGCCCTGCGCGGGTGGATACTGATCTCGGTGAGGGATATATCAAAGCGTTGGGGAACCCAGAGGGCCCCCACGCACTTGCATGTGAGTTTGTTGGCAGCATCCTCGCAGATTGGCTGGGGCTGACCACGTTAGATTTTTCTCTCGTAGAGGTGAGTGGAGACGATGAGATTCCTTTCCTAAAGGGTGGTAAAGCACTACCGGGTCCGGCATTCATTTCCAGGCTAGAACCGAGTGGATTCCCTTGGGGCGGTACGGCAAAACAGCTCAGGTCGGTCATCAACCCACATGAAATCAGCGGCTTGGTTGTCATCGACACCTGGACATTAAACTATGATAGACACGCTCCTGACGGGCGAAGGGTGAATCGTGATAACGTTTTGCTCATCCAATGCGGTAAGAAAGAGCGGCTGTTGGCGATGGATTTCACCCACGCATTCAGGCATGAAGGGAAGATCGACAAGAGACTAAGCTTCAGTGAAAAAATTCGTGACGCGAAAGTCTATGGTCTCTTTCCCGAATTCATCAAGTTCCTTGATCGGGAACATGTACGACAATTCGCCGCCCGCCTAGCGCAGTTTCGCGGTGCGGTAGCCGAGGAAACGATAAACTTGGTACCGCGTGCTTGGGACGTCAATCAAGAGGGACGATCTGCATGGGCAAAGTTGATTACAGAGCGCGCGCATTTTGTCTCCGAAACTCTTGAATTGGCTTTGTGGCCTCAATTGGAACTGGAAGGAGGAACTGAATGAATCAAGACAAAGGTTATTACTCTTTGATCCAATTCTGTCCAGATCCCTCTCGCCTTGAGGGCGTCAACATTGGTATAGTCGTATACTCCTCCAGCGAGAAGAGAGTTAGGGTTCGAATCACCAAAGACAATCGCCGGATCAAAAAGGTCTTCGGAAATCAAGATTGGCGTCTGCTGAATCGTGCTAAAGCCTCAATTGAAAGTCAGTTGCAGTCTGAGCATTTTGTCACCATCGGTGATCTCGAAGCATACATCGCTAAGAGGGCAAATATCATTCAATTAACCGCACCCCGGTCGGTGCGCATCACTGATCTTGAGACCGTTTCAAAGGAGCTTCAAAATCGCTTAGTCGGGCCGGATCTTTTGGAACGGAAGCATCGAATAGAAGGAGATCTAAGAAAGAGATTCTTTGAGGCTGGCGTAGTGGACCTAGTTCAGAAATCGGTAAATGTCGAGGTTCCCGATCTCAAGAAATCTATCCGTGTGCCCTATGCTTATCAAAACGGGCGCTTCAATTTGATTTCCCCGGTTCAATTCGATGATCCTGAGACAATCTCTTCTAAGATTGGCAAAAGTGCGATTGAAGGCCAACTTCTTTATTCACATTTGGACCCCAACTTTGGTGAAATGCGCTTGGTCGTAGTCGCGAATTTTGAGGAACAGATCGTAGATTCAACCCGCGAGTTTGTAAAGAGAACTTTGATTGCGCATAGCGTCACGGTTTACTCGTTTGAAGATCTTCGTCCTTTAGTTGACGACATCAGACAGTCTGCCGCAGCACATTCGTCCTAGGCAGAGGCACTGGGCGCGGAGGATGGCTCACCCTTCAATCGCCAACAAAGCTCTGTGCTCCATCCTTGCGCGTTCTTTGCGCAAGGGTGGGGTACTACGGATCTCAATCTGCGTCTTTTCAGGCACTGCGCAAGCATCTAGCGCCTAATCCTAAGCAAAAACGCCGCTACTCCCCCCAGACGAACTAGGCCGTGTAACATAATCTTTTGGAGTTCGCCGCGCGTGAAAAGGCGTTTGCCGGCCACGCTGGGAAAAAACAAAAAGGACGTGTGAAAGATGAAATTCTTTGCCTCAGCTTTGCGGTTTGTTGCGCCTTCTTTGGCGCTTTGTCTCACTCTTTCACCGGCTCTTTGCCAGAGTAGCGCGCAGCCCTCAACAGATGCACATGCCGTTCAGCGCATCCAGAACGGCGTCCAACTGACCGCTGGGGATCTGAATATCAAGGTGCAGTTCTATGCCGAGGGCACAGTCCGCATCCTCAAATGGCCCACCGGCGGCACATCGCAAAAGCTCAGCCTCTCAGTCATCCAGAAAGATCTGCCTCAGCTCGACCTGAAATTGGATGAAAACTCCGCGAATGTCACCTTGACCTCCGCGCAGGTCAGGCTGCTCGTAAGCAAGGCCGATGGCTCCATTCAGTTCCTTGACCGCGACGGCCGCACAGTTCTCGATGAGCAGGGACGGGCCATCTTTACGCCCACCGGGATAGAGAAAGAAAAATCGGCCTTCAGTCTGCGGCAGAATTTCAAACTCAGCGCCGGCGAAGGCGTCTATGGCCTCGGGCAACAGCAGTTGGGCTTGATGAATTATCGCGGTCACACAGTCAAGATTGTGCAAGCTAACACCTGGGCAGTTACGCCTGTTCTGGTTTCTACCGCTGGTTACGGCATCTTTTGGGATAACTACTCCAAAACCATATTCGACGATACTTCCGGCCAAACTTCCTTTTGGTCTGAAGTCGGCGATAACATCGACTATTACTTTTTCTATGGCCCCAGCATCGATCGCGAGATCGCTGGTTACAGGCAACTCACCGGCCAAGCGCCGCTCTACGGAAAATGGGCTTTCGGCTACTGGCAGAGCAAAGAGCACTATGCCACGCGCGACGAATTGCTGGGCATCGCGCGCCAATATCGTGAGCGCCGCATTCCCATCGATAACATCGTGCAAGACTGGAATTACTGGGGCAATAATAATAACTGGGGCGGAATGATCTTCGATGAAACAAAATATCCGCGCCCCAAGGAAATGATCGACGAGCTGCATAACGAGAACTTCCATCTGATGATTTCCATCTGGGCTGGCCTCGGCCCGGATTCGGCTATTTACAAAGACATGGATAAGCATGGGTTTCTCTTTCCCACCGTCGGCTGGGCGGGATTCAAGTACTTCGATGTCTACAATTCAGCCGCAACAAACCTATATTGGAAGTACGCCAGCGAAGGACTTTTCTCCAAGGGCGTCGATGGCTGGTGGATGGACTCCACCGAGCCGGACATGGTGAATGCACTTACTCAAGGCGCTGAGGAATATGAGATGAAGCGCGTTCAGGACAATCATCTCGGAACCTTTGCCCGATATCTAAATAGTTATTCGCTGCTAGACACGGAGGCGGTTTACAACAATCAGCGCAAAGAGACTGACCGGAAACGGGTTTACATTCTCACCCGCTCCACCTTCGCCGGCCAGCAGCGGGCCGCCGCAACCACTTGGTCCGGTGACATTGGCGCGGACTGGCCGGTATTCAAAAGGCAGATTGCCGCCGGAGTCAATCACAGCATGTCCGGCATTCCCTACTGGACCTTCGACATCGGCGCCTACTCGCTGGGTTGTCAGGGCGGCGTCTTTATGAATGGCGGCAAGGATTCCGCATATCAGGAGTTCTACACGCGCATGTTCCAGTTCGGCGCCTTTGCTCCTATCTTCCGCTCGCACGGTTCTGAAACTCCGCGCGAAATATGGGAGTTTGGCGAATACATACCTGTGCTTGAGAAATTCGATAACTTGCGCTATCGCCTGCTGCCTTATATATATTCACTGGGCTGGCAGGTTACGCACGACGGATACACGATCATGCGCGGCCTCCCGATGGATTTTGCCGCCGACCGCAAAACCTATTCCATCGACGACCAGTATATGTTCGGTCCGGCGATCATGGTTTCGCCCGTAACCAGTTATATGGTTCACCGCCCGCCAGAGGACGGCGTGCTCGTCGGGCCAGAAAACTTCACCACCAGGGACGGCAAGCCAGGCCTGAACGCCACCTACTTTTGTGATGACCAATTCACTACCGCATGTCATGAAGATATTGAGCCAGACGTGAACCTGGATTGGTACACGGGCTGGCAGAGTTTTATCACCGGGCCTAAATTCTCCGTCCGCTGGGAAGGGAAGTTGACTCCCTCAGAATCCGGAAATTATCGCTTCAACCTCAAGAGTTTCGGCTCGCGCCGAGTCTATCTCGACGGCAAGGAGATCAAGCATAATTACGAGTCGATGGAGTCATGGACTGTGCCCGTCGAGTTAGTTGCTGGCAAGGTATACGATTTTAAATTTGAAACCGCGAACAGTTCCCTTGGCGCCTTCCGCTCCAAGCTCTATTGGAAGACTCCCACCATTCACGCCAGGGAAATTATCGTCGAGCACCGACCGAAAACAAGAAACGTCTATCTTCCCGCCGGAGCTTCTTGGATCGACTTCTGGACCGGAGAGAAGCTCGCGGGCGGCGCTAGTATCGCGGCCGATGCTCCCATCGACAAGATGCCGCTCATGGTGAGATCCGGATCGATTCTGCCCATGGGGCCGTTCATTCAATACTCCACGGAAAAGCCCGCCGACCCCATCGAGTTGCGCATCTATCCCGGTGCCAGCGGCAGCTTCACACTGTATGAGGATGAGAACGATAACTACGACTACGAAAAAGGTGTCTACTCCACAATCGCATTTCATTGGGATGACACCGAGCGGCAACTCACCATCGACGAGAGGGCAGGCGAATTTCCCGGTATGTTGAAGACCAGAAGTTTTCAGGTAGTGGTCGTATCCAGGAGTCATGGCACTGGCGTGGAAATTACAACCAATCCGGACAAAGTGATTTCCTACGACGGCCGGCGTCTAACCGTTCAGCTTCCGCCTGCTTAGTTGGCGACGATTCCAGGCTGCAATCCAGCACGTGGGTGAGAGATTTCAATTCTCTCAACGGCGTTGTTTTAACTGTAACCAAATTGCAGATTTTTCATCAAAGAAGTGAGTTCGCCGTCGAGACTCCTGGAGGTATCGATGCTCAATTCCCTTGCAACCACAGCGCGCAAAACCCTCTCTTCCATCGCGGTCATCCTGGCTACCAGCACCGGATGCGATGCTGCCACAAAGACTCCGGTGCCGGCTTTCACAAATGATTCCTCGCTTGCGCATAAGCCTGGCAAACAAACAGCCGTCTTTGCCGGCGGCTGTTTCTGGGGCACGCAATCTGTCTTTGAGCGCGTCAAAGGCGTGCTCGACACCACGGTCGGTTATGCCGGCGGCACTGCTGAAACTGCTACCTATGCCCAGGTTACTACCGAGACAACCGGCCACGCGGAGTCCGTGCGTGTCATCTTCGATCCCTCACAGATAACTTACGGTCAGTTGCTTCGGGTCTTCTTCTCGGTTGCTCATGATCCCACGCAGCTCAATCGGCAGGGGCCGGACGTTGGCCCATCTTATCGCTCCGTGATCTTCTATACCAATGAAGAACAGCACAAGATCGGCCTCGCCTACATCGCGCAGCTTGATGCAGCTCACGTCTTCCCAAAGCCGATCGTGACTCAGGTCGTGCCGTTGCAAGCCTTTTACGACGCCGAGCATTACCATCAGGACTACGCGCTTCACAATCCCGACAATCCTTACATTCAGGTCTGCGACCGCCCCAAGATTGAAGCTCTCAAAAAAGAGTTTCCTGAGTTATTTCAGGATTACAAAGGCAAGTAATTTGTGCAGGGCAGTTGTCCAGCATTGCTAAGCCAGCTTTACAAAGTGCATCGCCGCCGAATTCATGCAATAGCGCTTGCCGGTCGGCGGCGGTCCATCATTGAAAACATGACCCAGATGCGCATCGCAGCGCCGGCATGAGACCGCAATGCGATCCATTCCAAGGCTGGAGTCATTCGACTCCACAACGTTTTCGTGCGCAATCGGCGCCCAAAAGCTTGGCCAGCCAGTGCCGGAATCGAACTTGGTCTCCCAACTGAAAAGCGCCGTATCGCAGCAGATACAGCGAAAGATTCCCTTGTCGTGCAGGTTCCAACTGTCGCCGCTGTAAGCCCGCTCCGTGCCCGCGCGGCGGGTAACATCATAAGAGATTGGTGACAACTGATGTTTCCATTCAGCATCGGACTTAACGACGTGACTGACAGTTACTTTACCCGTTTTTTTTCCACTCGCCGTAAACTCTACAATGGTCACATTTGCCGGTGTCTCCGCGGCGGAGACCGGCTGCGGCTGCAATAGTGTGCTGCGGCGCAAACCCCAGAATGCCGTGCCGCTGATTGCGCCTGCGGCCGTGACAATAAATACGCGCCTGCTTAGTCGAGTAACACCTGCTTCGCTAGGAGAAGATAACTTGTCTTGCGGAGGATTCTTCATAATGCTTCCTTTCTGAAGGGGAATTTTTCATCCGAAAGTGAATGCGAACGCCTGTACTCCAGGGGTTAAAAACTCAATCCTGAAGACGCGATCTCGCGTGCTGTCTTGTTGCCGAATTAGTTGGTAGAGGCGACTTTCTGTAACAGTGCCGTACCCGTCCGCGCCTATGTCGGCGCCGTGATCAGCGCCGGGCGGCTTGCCATCAAGAGTTACTCGAAAATGAACCGGTCGCCCCTTGCTATCTGGCCCAAGGACAAGATGCAGATCGCGCGCATGAAAGCGATAGACAATGCCTGCCGAGGCGGTGAGCGCGGTTGCTATCTGGCCTCCATCCTTCCAGCGCCCCGTCAATGCCCAATCATTCAGCGCAAGCTGGACGGGAGCGCGATAGGTCCGCGCAACGTCTTGATCGAAGCCGCCAGGAGAAGCAAATTTCTCGGCGCGAATGTATCCGATATAAGTCTCCGGCGACTGCACGGCCTGAGGATCAGACTCGGCCTCCGCACCTGTGCCGGCGGTCTTGACTGTTGTATTTGCGACCGGCTGATGATCCCTCTCTTCTAGCAAGCTGCGAATCCACGCCTCGGATTCGTCGTAATTGCCCTCGCCAAAGTGGTGGAAGCGCACCCGCCCAGTAGCATCTATAAAGTAATGCGCGGGCCAGTACTTATTATTGAAGCCACGCCAGATGCTGTAATTATTATCCATCGCTACCGGGTAGTTTATTCCGAGATCGCGTATTGCTTTGCGGACATTGTCTTCGTCCTTTTCAAATGGGAACTCTGGAGCATGGACGCCAATAACTACCAGGCCATACGCTTTGTATTTGTTGTTCCAGGCCTGTATGTAGGGCAGGGAACGCAAGCAGTTAATGCACGAATATGTCCAAAAATCGATCACGACAACTTTGCCGCGCAGCGATTCCGCGGAGAGCGGCGGCGAGTTGATCCAGGCCGTTGCGCCGGAAAGATCGGGCAGCGTTTTCGGTACGTCCGCCGACTCAGCCCCCGCCGACATCATTTCTGGGTTGGCGTCAACGTTTATTGTCTGGGTCCGTTTGTTCGTCGGATTTACTAGACTAATGAGCCTCTGCTCCAAACCCGATGTACTGGCCAAGGAGAGTCGCGTCAATACTCCGCTGTCCAACCCCAGGGCGACGGCTGCTACGCCAATGAGAACGGCTGCTCCGAGCACGCGGCGAATCCAAATTTCAGCGGCTAGAGAATGCTTCATACCGTTAAAGACGCGGCCTCCCGCTAACAATGCAAGAGCCAATGAAGTTGCGGCCCCCGCGGCGTAGGCAAGTAGAAGAATTGCCGTGTGCGCGCTGGCTCCGCTCACAGCCGCGCCTGTAAGAATGAGTCCTAGAATCGGCCCCGCGCATGGCGTCCACAGCAGCCCAGTCGCTATGCCGAGAAGAAACGAATTCAGCCAGCGTGGGCCGGAATCCACTCCACCCGATAGTCTGGAGCCCAGTTGCACCAGCGGGCGTGAAAGCCGCTCGGCGAGCGAAGAAAAAAGCACTGTGAGGCCAAAGACCGCGAAGAGAATCAGCGCGGCAATCCGGCCAAACTGATTGGCTCGCACCGCCCACGAGCCACCAATGGTCACCAAGCTGGCAACCAGCGCAAACGTGGCCGCCATGCCTATTAGCAGCGGTAATCCGCTCTTGCGAAATGGCTGGTCCGCGCGCGCAAAGACGAATGGAAGCACGGGAAGAATGCATGGGCTGAGAATGGTGAGAATGCCGCCGAGATACGCAAGCAACAGTAGGAATATCAAGCCAAAATCTCCTTCGGCGCAGTGCCATTCTCTTCCGTCGAAATACAAAATCGGAATACCTTACACTATGAGACTAAGAAGACAGCGGAAAGTTACATGCATTTCGTTCAATATAATTCCCAACAATCTGAGCAACGCTTTCAAGAAATGCACCGTCCGCTCGTGTAAAGGCGGACCCGCTATGGCTATCGATATCGATCTCGCCAACAACTTTACCGTGCGCATAGATCGGTACAACAATCTCGGATTTTGTCTTGATCGAGCAGGAGAGATAGCGCGGATCAGAGTTTACGTCATCGACGATGACCGTCTTTCCCGATGCCGCCGCAGCTCCGCAAATGCCTTCTGTCATTGGAATGCGCACGTGAGGCGTCGGATCGCCAAAGAAGGGACCAAGAATCAACATCTCACTCTCTTCCGGATCGAGCATGTAGAATCCAGTCCAATTATAGTTACGGAACTTCTCGGCGAGGGCTTGAACGATGCGCTCCTGCAACACCTTTAGCGAGGGTGCAGCGGAGGCTTGCAGCCGCATCTCAGCAAGCAGGCGATTCATTTCGGAAGTACGATTCGCTTCAGACATTTCAGTCTCGCACGCACTACTTTTTCAAACCAGCCACCGCAATCAGGATAAAGCATTCCCACAGAATTTCTAGCTCGGATTCATGAGCGTTTGGCGCGACATGTTACCTCCAAACCACAGTTTTCAACCAACCTTCCCAAATGTCCGCCCATGCATGGACAATGATATTCGCGCGCAGATTCCTGCGCCGCGCGGCTAATGCTCCAAAGAGAACTCCCAGCACGCTGATCAAAGGTAAGTGTCAACAAGATTATTTCCTTTCTATAAATAGTTCCTGTAGTCGTCGTTTTATCCAATCGCCTCAGCCGCCGCCGTCCACGGTCGCTGCTGGCTCTGCGCCACACCGCAACAAGTGAGCTGACCTAGCCATGTATTCAATCCCTCGGCAAGTCCGGCATCCTGGCGCAGAGCCTCACGCACGCCAAGATTGGCTATACGCGCCAGATACGGAAAAGTCGCATTCGTCAGCCCCAGCGTCGAGGTGTGCGGCACAGCGCCAGGCATATTGGTGACGCAGTAATGCACCACTCCATCCACCACATAACTCGGGTTCGAGTGCGAAGTGGGGCGCGCCGTCTCCACGCAGCCGCCCTGGTCGATCGCCACGTCCACGATCACCGCGCCTTTCTTCATCCGCGCCACCATCGCGTGGGTCACCAGCCGTGGCGCAGTTGATCCGGGAATCAGCACTCCGCCGATCACCAGGTCAGCCTCGCGCGTAGCCTCGGCAATGTTGTAACTGTTTGAGGCCAATGTGCAGAGACGCCCACCAAAAATATCGTCCAGCTCGCGCAGGCGCTGCAAGTTCTGATCGATTATTGTGACTCTCGCGCCAAAGCCCAACGCGATCTTGGCGGCATTGGTTCCTACCACGCCGCCGCCGATGATCGTTACGTTGGCAGCGGCAACGCCCGGCACGCCACCCAGCAGAACGCCGCGCCCACCGCGCTCCGTCTCAAGATAGGTCGCCCCCACCTGCACGCTCATTCGCCCTGCCACCTCGCTCATCGGCGTTAGCAGCGGCAGTGAGCCCTGGCAATCGCGCACCGTCTCATAGGCAATGCCGATCACCTTCGATTCAAGCAGCCTGGCTGTAAGCTTCGGCAATGGAGCCAGATGGAGAAAAGTGAACAGAAGCAGTCCTTCGCGGAAGAAGACAAACTCCGGTTCGATCGGCTCTTTCACTTTGACAATAATCTCGGAGTTGCCCCAGACGTGACCCGCGTGGCCCACAATCTCCGCGCCAACATTCTGGTACTGCTCGTCGGGGAAGCCGGATTGCGAGCCCGCCTCCGTTTCCACCAGAACTTTGTGGCCTGTCTCGGTCAGTGCTTTTACGCCGGCTGGCGTCACGCCCACGCGGGCTTCATTGTCTTTAATCTCTTTGGGAACGCCGACGATCATGGCTGTTCCTCCCTATCTCACAAGTTGTGCCTCACGCGAATTCGATGCGAGTCGCAAAGCGCAGGCTTCGCACAAATCCATAAAAGACTGAACGAAGCAGCGGAAGCAAGTTACCAAACGACCTCCGCTTCCAAATACAGACTTCGGCACAGGGAAAATAGTATAAGGTTGGCAGCAGGGAATTTCTGTGATTCAATGTTGTTGATTCCAAAGATCGGCGATGTGAGCTAATTCAGTAAGGGGATTGCGATGTTCGAGGACGATCCGAGATTTCCCAATCGCAAAAGAAAAGACCAGCAGGTGCCGGACCCAGAG
>JBEKDN010000070.1:0-17801 GCA_050014335.1 Occallatibacter sp.
TTGGTGTTTAAGTGATATAGAGGGGTCGGAAATGGGGTCCACAGGGGCAGGGGGGGTGGGGGGTAGCGGATTTATGGGCGAAGATATGGGGAAGATGGGGCGAAAAAACAGGGACCAGGGACTGAGGAACTGAGGGACTGGGGAGTGGGATTGCGCGGGTTGGAGATTGGTTGGCGGTCATTTGTCGGCCTGGTTTGGTACTGCTTTTATCATGCGCCGGGGATGGGAAATTATCGGCAAAATTTGGGCCGAAAAGATTGCCGGGGAACAGAGGTTAGTAAAGACGCGGGTTGAGGTTCGTGATTTTTTCATGCCGCCAGACGAAGTCCCGGCACTTGGCAAAATGCGAGGAAGATGGGGCACCAAAATTATGGATGGGGTTTGCCGCCATGCTCACGTCTCGGAGTGCCGCATCTGACCTGGAACTATCGCAATGTATTCGTCGTGAAAAAATCGATTAACTGTTGCGAAATTTCACGGGAACATAATGGACTTCTTATGAAAACTGAGGCACTATATCCGTAGTAAAACAAGTTGGCTCTCCTGGATTCCTTGGAGGGCTGCAAACAGAGAGATAAACGAAAGAAAGTCCCACTTCTTTTGTTTATTGCCACCGAATTGTTTTGCTCCTGAATCTCGTGAACGCTGCTGCGCCGCAACTAGCATAGACACGGCAACCCACCGAGTCCGCGCATCGTTCGTGCACCTATCAAATCAGCTCCAAGGGCCAAATCTGGCTGGTGGAGTTTCTGTCATTTCAGAGCCCAAAAAGGAGGGGAAATGAACCTCGTGAGAAATCCTCGCTCATTTTCTGGACCCGCTACTTTTGCCTTGGTAGCAGTGTTCGTGAAGTTCACTATCCCAAGCCTGGCGCAGCAGCCTATCCAGGTATTGCACAACCATGTCAACGCCGCAGTTTCCAGTGGGCAAGCGGAGCTAGCTGGTTCCTTGCCGGCAACGCAAATCCTGAACGTTACCCTTGTGCTTTCTTTGCGCAATCAAGAAGGATTGGCCAACTTGCTGGAAGAACTGTACGACCCGTCCAGCCCCAATTTCCACAAGTTTCTCAGCGTGGCGGAGTTCACCGAGCAGTTCGGCCCGACCGCGGAGGACTATGACTCCGCGGTTGAATTCGCCAAAGCCAATGGATTTACCGTGACCGATACTCCCGCCAATCGCATGGCGTTGCCGCTCAGAGGCAGCGTGACCCAGGTGGAAAAAGCATTCAATGTGAAGATGAACAATTACCGGCATCCATACGAAAATCGTACTTTCTTTTCCCCGGATCGAGAGCCTTCGCTCAGTTTAAGCGTGCCCGTGTCACACATTGCGGGCCTGGATAACTTCACCATCCCGCATCCAGCCTCGAGGTTGGTTTCGGCGGAACATGCGATTTCTACTCTTGGGTATGGTTCCGGTCCTTGGGGCTCATACATCGGAAGCGATATGCGGGCAGCTTATTACGGCGGCACAGCGCTAACCGGCGCTGGTCAAGTTGTGGGTCTTATGGAGTACGGCGGTTACGATCCGAGCGACGTAACCGAGACCTTTACCAACCTGGGACAAACCAATACCGTGCCCATCAACAACGTTCTATTGGACAGCGAGGGAGCCGGCAGCGCAGGCAATGACGACGAACAGGTGCTCGATATTGTGGCAGTGGCCGGCATGGCGCCTGGATTGAGCCAGATCCGCGTCTACATCGGGTCATCGGATGTGGACATGTTCAACAAGATGGCGAGCGAGAATATAGCCAAGCAGATCAGCATCTCATGGATGTGGACGAACAACTCGGCGACGGACGATCCTATATTCCACGAGATGGCCGCGCAGGGGCAGAGCATCTTTGCCGCCTCGGGGGATTGGGGATCGTACGTAACCCCGGACGCAGGCCCGTTCTTCCCGGCTGAAGACGCGAACGTGACGGCCGTTGGCGGCACTCTGCTTGAGACAACTGCCTCAGGCGGGCCGTGGTCCTCCGAAGTGGCATGGGGATTCTCCAGCCCCTGCACGGGAGTTTGCGGCAGCGGAGGCGGAATCAGCCCGGACAGCATTCCAATTCCAACCTGGCAGGCTGGTGTGGCCAGCGCGGCCAATGGCGGCTCAACAACGCTACGCAACATTCCCGATGTGTCCATGGAGGCTGGAGACGGATTCTACGTCTGCTCCGACAGTTCGTGTGGAACCTGGGTGGGCACCAGCATTGCGACTCCTCTGTGGGCGGCGTACACAGCGCTGGTGAATGAGCAGGCGGTGGCGGAGGGCAATACGACCGTTGGATTTCTCGACCCGGCGATCTACGCAATTGGCAAAAGTCCCAGCTACGGCAGCGATTTTCATGACATCGCGAGCGGCAGCAATGGGACATTCAATGCGGTTGCCGGATACGATCTGGTGACGGGATGGGGAAGCCCGAATGGGCAGAACCTAATCAATGCGCTGACCACAACGCAGGGCACGAGCGGCAGTTGCCACGTTGCCTACTCCGTAACCTCATCGTGGTCAGGAAGCTTCAACGCGGCCATCACCATCTACAACACCGGGACGGCGCCAATCACCAGTTGGCAATTGCAATGGTCGTTTTCCGGCAACCAAACCATCACCAACGTCTGGAATGGCACTGCCACACTGTCTGGCAAGAAAGTATCCGTGAAGAACGTTTCCTACAACGGCAGCATCCCCGCTGGAGGCAGCTACAGCGGCGTTGGATTCACGGCAACCTATAGCGGGACAAACAACGCCCCGGCGTCTTTCACGCTCAACGGCAAAACCTGCAACTAGGAGTGGCACTCAGATCCACATACCCCTGCGCCGTCCGCCGGGGTATGTGGAACCAGAACTTCCCCAAGGTAGTCGTTGTTCGGGGTAGATGCGCGGGCCACTTGCCCGCGGGCATTGGCACGAAGGTAGCGCGAGGTGCTTCAATAGGGATTATGCCCGGAAGTGGAGCGCTGATATTGCTGGCATTTGCCGGCCTGGTGGTTGCCTTGTTGCTGGTTCTGCTGCAATTGACGCGGCTGGGCTACCTGGTACGCGCAACGATACCAGACAGGCCGCGGCGGCGGATGTTTCTGGCGTCGGTCTCATTTCTGTTTACATTTGTTGGAGTGCGCATACTGGTTCACCGGATTGTGAATCACGAGGGGCATTTTCAGTGGGTGGTGATTCACGGGCGGCACATCCATCATTTGGTGTGGGGGATTCTGATTCTGCTGCTGGTGGGCTATGGTTGGCTGCTGGATCTGGGGCGGTCGCACTCGCCGATGTCGATTTTTTTCAGCCGCATGATGTCGGTGGGATTTGGAGTGGGCGCGGCGCTGACTTTGGATGAGTTTTCCATCTGGCTGGACTTGGAGCCGGACGCGTACTGGTCGGATGCGGGACGCCTCAACATTGACGCGATCATCCTGTTTGGCGCGCTGCTGGCGGTGGGCGCGGGGGGCGCGCCATTCTTCCGCGGATTGCACCGCATGTGGGAGAATCGCGCTCTCTTTCGACGAGGACTGGGGCGAGGGCTGAGCTATCCTATTCGCCGCGCGAGGTTGCTTCGTCCGCGTAAAGTGAAGCGATCTGGGCCTGGTATTGGGTTGTAATGACGCGGCGCTTTAGCTTCATGGAGGGCGTCATTTCGCCTGTCTCCTGGGTCCACTCGTCCGCCACGACGCGGAAGCGCTTGAGGCTTTCAAAGTTGGCAAGGCTGCCGTTTACTTCACGCACGATCTCAGCGTAGAGCGCGATGACGCGGCTATCGGCTACCAGTTCGGCGCGTGTTTTGGCCTCGATGCCGTGGTTGCGGGCCCAATCTTCCAAAGCAATGAAATTGGGCGAGATGAGAGCCGAGATGAACTTATGGCGGTCGCCGACGAGCGCGGCTTGGGCTATCAAAGCATTGTTTTTAAGCTTGTTTTCAATGGGCTGCGGCGCGACCATTTTGCCGCCCGAGGTCTTGAGCAACTCCTTTTTGCGATCGGTGATGAAGAGAAAGCCATCGGCGTCGAGGCGCGCGATGTCGCCGGTGAGGAACCAGCCGTCGGGATCGAAGCACTCCGCGTTGGCCTCCGGCTTGTGCCAGTAGCCGGAGAAGACGGAGGAGCCGCGAACGAGCAGCTCGCCGTCCTGGGCCAGCTTCAGCTCGATGTTGGAGAGAGGCATTCCGGCTGAGCCCATGCGGTGGGTGCGCGGCGTGTTGAGGGAGATGACGGGCGAGGTCTCGGTGAGCCCATAGCCCTCCCACAGAGCGATGCCAGCGGAGGCAAACCAGAGGGCGGTGTCAATGCCCAGCGGCGCGCCGCCGGCGACGAAGATGCGGACGCGCCCGCCGAAGGCCTCCTGGACCTTGGAGAAGACGAGCTTGTCGGCAAGCTTCCAGAGGAGCGAAGCAGGTTTGTGGCCGTCATAAACTGTGGCGGCATGGCGCGCGCCCAAGTCGAGGGCCGAGGCCAGCAAAAGCTTCTTGATGGGCGAGAGCGCGGCACGGCGCTCGACTTCCTGACGAATTTTTTCAAAGACGCGCGGCACGCCGACGAAGACAGTAGGACGAATCTCACGCATGGCCTCAGGCAATTTATCGAATTTGGAGCAGTAGGCCACTTGCGCGCCGGCGGTGTACATAACGTAGTCAAGCGCGCGGGCGGTGATGTGCGAAAGAGGGAGGAAGGAGATGCAGGCGTCGGCTGGGGTGAAGGCGAAATCGGCGGCTGCGCAGTTCTGGTTGGGGGCGATGTTGCCGTGCGCGAGCATAACGCCTTTGGGCTCGCCGGTGGTTCCAGAGGTGTAGATGAGGGTTGCCAGATCCTTGGGCTCGACGGATCGGGCGAGGGCGTCGAAGACGGGATCGCGTTCAGAGCCGCGAGCGTCGGCGCCGGTGAGCAACTCACTGAATGCGATGGCTCCGTCGGGCGCGGCGGGGTCCATCATGACGATGCGCTCGAGTTGAGTATGGGCGCGGACCGCGTTGAGCTTGTCGAATTGCTGACGGGAGGAGACGACGGCGATGCGGCAGCCGGCGTCGGCAACCAGTTCCGCAATCTGCTCACCTGTGAGGGTGGGATAGATGGGCACATCGACGGCGCCGATGGCGAGGGTTGCGAAGTCGGTGACGGCCCATTCCCAGCGGTTCTCGGCGATGAGGGCGATGCGGTCGCCCTTGTGCGCGCCCCAGGCGAGCAGAGCTTGAGCAAAGGCGCGAACGCGCTGGTAGATCTGGTTGGAGGAAATGGGCTGCCAGTGGCCGAACTCATCTTGCCAGAGAATGGCGCGCGGGTTGCCCGCGGCGGAGACGCGGCAGAAGAGGTCATTGATGGTGGTGAGTGGAGTGGTCTGAGTCATTTTGAGTGAGCCGTCGCGCAGGGGGATATTGCCGCGATTATTACGAGAGTGTAACAGCGCGGAGGCAGAAGAGTGAAACTGGCCGTTTGGAGTGGATTCAGGCGGACGAGATTCCGGTAGAGCATTCATGCGCGATTGACCGGCACAGCGCGTGTCAGTTACGCTCGGCCCTATGAAATGACCGGCTGTGAAGCGATTGAGAGGACTTTGGCGCGATGGCAAACACGATATCCACAGCGGGCCGATTCTATCGTCCGGAACTGGATGTTGTCCGCTTCTTGGCGTTCTTTTTTGTGTTTCTGCTGCACACGCTGCCTTCGAGCGGCGACCCTCGCGTCGCACATCTGCTGAGAGGTTTAGCACCGGCCTTTGACGCCTTTGCCGATGCCTGTGGATTTGGCCTGAGCCTCTTCTTTGTGCTGAGCGCCTTTCTGATTTGCGAACTGCTGCTTCGCGAGCGCGAGGCGGCCGGCGCAGTCTCGGTCAAGCAGTTTTATATTCGCCGCATTCTGCGGATTTGGCCACTGTACTACCTTGGCGTGGCTCTAGGTATCGGGTACGCATTGCTGCCGGGCAGCGACCCCGGAGATGTTGCGAAGATGGGTTGGTTTGCAATATTCATGGGAGCTTGGTATTTAGCTGTTCATGGAGGATTGCAGAATCCCGCGATCATATTGTGGAGCGTCTCGGTTGAGGAGCAATTCTATTTGTTCGCGCCATGGATCATTAAGTACTTGAGCCGGCGCGCGCTTTACATTTTCTGCGCGGCTCTTATTCTGTTCGCCAATTCATGGCTCTTCTATCTGGGCAAAGCGAGGGCACCGCATCTTGCGGTCTGGTGTAATTCCTTTGCGCAATTTGAGTGCTTTGCCGGAGGCATCTTGTTATGCCTTATGCTGCGCGGGCGGGCGCCAAGAATCTCTACCTGGCAGCGGATCTCGCTGCTTGCGCTGGGTTTTGCCTGTTGGTTCTTCGCATGTTACGGACTGCACGCGTTCTTTCTCAGGGCCGGATCAACCAACCCCGGCAGTTGGCCGTTGATGGGCGGATGGGCCTTGGCTGTGCTGGGTTGCATCCTGCTTATGGTGGCTTTTCTTGGCGTGAAAGCGACAAAGCTGCCGGGATGGGCGATTTATCTTGGACGGATTTCATACGGTCTGTATGTCTTTCATGTCTTCGCGATCTTTCTGACAAATCGCCTGATTATTCAGCCGGCGGCGAGCCTCGACAATGCGATTGTCAACCGATTGAAAGGGCCTATTTATCTTTTGAATTTGGGTCTTGCTCTGGGATTGACCATTCTGCTGGCGGCGATCTCTTACCGATATTTCGAGACGCCCTTTCTCAGACTGAAGAAGCGACATGCTGTGATCGAGAGCCAGCCGATTGAGGGCTCCGGCTGAAGGATTTCCACAAGAAAAGTTGAAATTCAGCGCCCGCAGGAAAACCGCAATTGCATACTTATGCATAACGATGTATATTTATACGTATACGGTAATCAACTTGCGCTCCGTGCGCCGGCTTACCGCGGACTCAATGAAAACTTTGCGGCACAATGCGATTCGGGAGTTGGTGGCGAGCGCCCTGGTGACCAACCAGGACGAGCTGCGCCGGAAGCTGCGCCGGCGAGGCTTTGCGGTGACGCAGGCTACGCTCTCGCGCGATATTCATGAGTTGAGACTCTCGAAGGGCCCCGGCGGCTACACTTTATCCAGGGCTAATTCGGCGGTCGAGGATAATAGCCCGCCCTTGCTTGCGGAGATGATTGAAAGCTTTGCGATGCGCGCCACTCAAGCCATGAATCAGGTGGTTGTGGCCACGGTGATGGGCGGCGCGCAGCCTCTGGCCGCGGCGTTGGATCACGAAGGCTGGGCAGAGGTTGTGGGCACCATCGCGGGAGACGATACGGTTTTGATTATTTGCGCGGACAATCGCCGCGCGAGCGAAGTGGAATCGAGATTAAGAAAGATGCTGGAATCATGAAAGAGACGATACAGACAGCGGTAGTGGGAGTAACGGGATATGCTGGCGCGGAGCTGGCGCGGCTGCTTCTGCGGCACCCCCGGCTCAAGGGCAAGCCTCCAATTTTTGCGGGGCGCGTGGATGCGCAAGATGCGGCGCGGGGCGGCATTCCTCTGGCTGAGATTCATCCCGAACTGGCCGATAGCCATGGTCACGGAGCTCTTCGCCAGCAGCCGTTTTCCTGGGAACTGCTGGGCGATCTGGATGTTGACCTTCTTTTTCTGGCAACCCCGCACGAGCAATCGCGGGAGTGGGTTCCAGAGGCGCTGAAGCGCGGCATTCGCGTGATTGACTTGAGCGGCGCATGGCGGTTGACGGAAATCTCCAATCGGGCCATTTATGCATTTGACGATGCCAACGCGAGTCTAGCCGCCTCAACTCAGGATCAGGCTGTTTACGGAATGCCGGAGTTATACCGAAATAAGATTGCAGGCGCGCGGCTGATTGCCAATCCGGGCTGCTACGCGACATCGATTATTCTGGCGCTGCGGCCGCTGGTGGCCGCGGGATTGATTGACCTGACACGCGGCATTGTTGCCGATGCGAAGAGCGGCGTGAGCGGCGCGGGCAAGGCACCAACGGCCAAAACGCATTTCATGTCGGCGACCGACAATCTCTCAGTCTATGGCGCGTTCACGCACAGGCATACCGGCGAATTGCTGGAACAGATTGGCCTGGAGGCAAGCGAGATTGTTTTTGCGCCGCATTTGCTGCCGATCCCGCGCGGTATTTTGTCGACGATTTACGTGCATTTCCGCGAGCCGCAGAGCAGGGCCGGCGTGGCGCGGACCTATCATGAGTTTTTCAATGGCAGCCCGATGGTCCGGCTTTACGACAAGACACTGCCGCAGATTCAATACTCGGTGCGGAGTTGCTATGCGGACATTGGTTTTCAACTAGCGGCCGATGGAAAGCGCGCTGTGATTGTAAGTTGCCTGGATAATTTATTGAAGGGCGCATCGGGTCAGGCTGTGCAGAATTTGAATGTGATGATGGGCTGGCCTGAGGCCGAAGGACTGGAATGAAAATCGCTGCCGAAGAGCTGGAATGAAAATAGCCGCGGAGGGCTTGGAATGAAGTACGTGGTCAAATTGGGCGGAGCCGGGCTGGAGAATCCATCGCTGCTGGAGAGCTGTACGCGCGCGATTGCCGATTTGGTGCGTGACGGACACCAGGTTGCGGTAGTTCACGGCGGCGGCGTGCAATTGACGCGCACACTGAAGGCTCTGGGCAAGAAGAGCGAGTTTGTTAACGGGCTCAGAATCACCGACGCCGAAACACGCGACGCGGCGCTGATGGTATTTGCGGGCAAGGTGAACAAAACTCTTGTTGCCGCGCTGGGTGCTATCGGTCAGCCGGCCGTGGGACTTTCTGGCGGGGATGGATTGAGTTTTCGCGCGCGCAAAAAGCGTACTGCTCCCGACCTTGGATTTGTTGGTGAGATTGCGTCGAGCGATTCGCGGCTGATTGAGGCGATCTGGCAGACGAACAATGTTCCAGTCTTCTGCTCAATGGCCCTGGGCTTCGACGGCGAATATTACAACATCAACGCCGATGAGATGGCCGCCGCCTGCGCCGTGGCATGCAAAGCGGACGCGCTGGTTTTTCTTACCGATGTACCGGGCGTCAAGGGCGCGACGGGCGCGGTCATGCGATGGCTTTCCATCGATCAGATTGCCGAGATGGCCAAGAGCGCAGTCATCTCGGGCGGCATGTTGCCTAAGCTCAGCGCTTGCCGCGAGGCACTGTTGAACGGCGTCAAACGCGTTCGCATTTTACCAGCCGAGGCTGCCAGTTCGTTGCCCGACCTGTGCAGTTCCCGCGTAGCATACGGCACCGAAGTGATGGTGGCCTAGAGTTTGAAGGAGAAGAAATGACCAAGATTGCAGAAATGACGAAGCTTGAAGAAATCAAGGCCGCCGAAGCGCGGTTGCTCATCCATACTTACGATCGCTTTCCTGTTTTGTTTGTGGCCGGCGAAGAGGTTTATCTGATCGACGATCAGGGCAATCGCTACCTGGATTTGCTTAGCGGCATTGGCGTGAACGCGCTGGGATATAGCAGCAAAGTGATTCAAGAGGCCATTGCCAAGCAAAGCTGCACGCTGATTAATGCGTCGAATTATTATTTCAACGACAAGATGGCGGAGTTGGCCGAGCGAGTCACCAGAATTACCGGCCTGAACCGTGTCTACTTTGGCAACTCAGGCTGCGAGGCAGTCGAGTGCGCGTTGAAGCTGGCTCGCGCCCACGCAGGGGTTTTGCGCGAGGAAGGCAAGCAGATCGGAACGAAGTTTCTGGCGCTTGAACAGAGCTTTCATGGACGCACCTTTGGCGCCATCTCGGCCACTTACAAAGAAAAATATCGCGCGCCGTTTGAGCCAGTGGTTCCCGGCTTTGAATTTGTAAAGTTCAACGACATTGAAGATCTGCGCGCGAAATTCTCCAATGAAGTCTGCGGCATTCTGCTTGAAGCAATTCAGGGTGAAGGCGGCGTGCGGCCTTTGACGCCGGAGTTTTTTGCCGAGGCGCGGGCGCTGGCCGACTCGACTGGCGCGTTGCTGATTGTGGATGAGATTCAGGCCGGCCTGGGCCGCACGGGAAAGTGGTGCGCCTATCAGCACTTTGACATCAAGCCCGACATTACAACACTGGCCAAGCCGCTGGCCGGCGGCATTCCGATGAGCGCGACGGTCTGTACCAACGAGGTGGCGCGCGCCTTCCACGCGGGCATGCATGGCACTACGTTTGGCGGCGGACCGCTGGCCTGCACTGTCGCCATTGCAGTGATCGACTACATTGAAAAAGAAAATCTGCTCGATCATGTTGTCGAAATCGGGGATTACTTTCAGGCCGAGTTGCACAAGCTTGCGGAGCGCCATTCGTGCATCATCGACGTGCGCGGCAAGGGCGTCATGATTGCAGCGGAACTAAACTCCGCCGATTTAGGCAAACACACAGTTACGGAAATGCTCAAGCATCATGTGGTGATTAATTGCACCAGCGATACGACGCTGCGTTTTCTGCCGCCTTACATTTTTGAGCGCAAGCATGTGGACACGACAATCGCAGCACTGGACAAGGTTTTCACGGCATACGCCGCGACATCATCCTCAGGAGGAAAAAGCAATGGCTAGCAAAACTCTTCTTGAAAGGCCTGAGATTTCCGTTGGATCGGACGTCGATATTGTTGCCGCCGCGGCGCGTTTGAGTGGCGAAGATATGTGTTCGATCTCCGATCTAACGAGCGGCGAAGTGCGCGCGATTCTCAAGCTGGGCCACGAGGTCAAGCGCAACCCGCGCGAGTACCGCCGCGCGCTCGATGGCAAGCAAATGGTGCTGATGTTTGAGAAGGCCAGCCTGCGCACGCGGCTCAGCTTTGAGGCCGGCATCAATACCATGGGCGGCAATGCAATCTTTGTCGATCAAACAAATTCACCTTTAGGTGAGCGCGAATCCATCGCTGACGTGGCGCGCAATGTGGAGCGCTGGGTGGATGTGATTGTGCTGCGCACTTATGCGCACGACACGATCACGGAGATGGCCGCAAACTCGCGCGTACCGGTGGTCAACGCGCTCTCGGATTTCGAGCATCCTTGCCAGGCGCTGGCCGATTTTATGACGCTCGACGAACACTTCGGCACCGTCGCTGGACTTAACTTTACATATGTGGGTGACGGCAATAATGTATGCCACTCGCTGATGCTGACAGGCGCGCAACTAGGCGCGAATGTAACTGTCGCTACGCCGCGCGGCTACTCGCCGGATATTGAAATTGTCACGCTGGCGCGGGATATTGCGCAGGTCAACGGCTGCGAGATTCGCCTGCTGCAAGATCCGCAAGCGGCTGTCGAGGGCGCTGACGCGGTCTACACGGATGTTTGCGTCAGCATGGGCTTCGAGCACGAGTCCACCAAGCGCGAGCCCATCTTCAGGCCCTTCCAGGTGAACGAGGCGCTGATGGCGAAAGCCACGCCACACGCGGTCTTCATGCACTGCCTACCGGCGCGCCGCAACGCCGAAGTGACCGATGCTGTGCTGGATGGCCCGCAGTCGATTGCATTCGATCAGGCGGGGAATCGGCTGCACGCGCAGAAGGCGTTGCTGTTGCTGCTGCTGGGCGGATTGGCGTAACAGTTGTCAGTTTTCAGTTGTCAGTTCTCAGTCTTGATTTGCGGAGACTTTAAGAGAGTCGATGCTTTGAAAGGGCACAGCTTTAGCCGTGCCGCAAAGCTGCAATAAGAAAACAGGCTTTAGCCCTGATGGAATATATGAGTAAGGGAATGCTTTCCTTAGGGATTAAAGCCCACAATGTTGGGGCATTTCAGCGGCACGACTAAAGTCGTGCCCTTTCAAAACGACGACTTGATCAGAGGTTTTAATAAATGTCCGTAATTCTCGAAACCCTGCCCGTCGGTGAGAGGGTTGGCATCGCCTTCTCTGGCGGGCTTGACACTTCCGCCGCACTGCATTGGATGAAGCAGAAGGGCGCAATCCCTTATGCATACACGGCCAATCTTGGCCAGCCGGACGAAACCGACTACGAGGCTATTCCGCGCGCGGCGCTGGAGTATGGCGCCGAAAAGGCTCGCCTCATCGACTGCCGCGGGCCACTGATTCGCGAAGGTATCGCTGCGCTACAGTCGGGCGCATTCCACATTACGACGGCCGGCATCGCCTACTTCAACACCACCCCCATCGGCCGCGCGGTCACGGGCACCATGCTGGTGGCCGCGATGAAGGAGGACGATGTCAACATCTGGGGCGACGGATCAACTTATAAGGGCAATGACATCGAGCGCTTCTATCGCTACGGCCTGCTCGCGAATCCCAGCCTACAGGTCTACAAGCCCTGGCTTGACGCCGCTTTTATCGACGAGTTAGGCGGCCGCGCCGAGATGTCCGCATACATGCAGCGGGCGGGCTTTGCGTATAAGATGTCGGCTGAAAAGGCGTACTCTACCGACTCCAACATTCTTGGCGCAACCCATGAGGCCAAAGATCTGGAGCAGCTTTCTTCGTCGATGAAGATTGTCGTTCCGCTCATGGGCACGGCATTCTGGCGAGACGATGTCGAGATCCAGCGCGAAGAAGTCGCCATTCGCTTTGAAGAGGGTTTTCCGGTCGCACTCAATGGGCAGCGATTCGACGACCCGGTTGCGTTGTTGCTGGAAGCGAATCGCATTGGCGGCCGCCACGGGCTGGGTATGTCCGACCAGATTGAGAACCGCATTATCGAGGCCAAGAGCCGCGGCATCTACGAAGCTCCGGGCCTGGCGCTGCTCTTTATTGCTTACGAGCGCCTGGTGACCGGCATTCACAATGAGGACACGATCGAGCAGTACCGCGACAATGGGCGCAAGCTTGGCCGTCTGCTTTATCAGGGCCGCTGGTTCGATTCGCAGGCGATCATGCTGCGCGAATCCGCGCAGCGCTGGGTGGCCAAACCTATCACCGGCGAGGTCACGCTGGAGTTGCGCCGAGGCAACGACTACTCGATTCTCAATACTGAGTCGCCCAATCTCACCTTCCAACCCGAGCGGCTGAGTATGGAGAAGACTGAATCGAGCTTCTCTCCGCGCGACCGCATTGGACAACTTACGATGCGCAACCTTGATATCACAGACACGCGGGCGAAGCTTCTTACCTATGCGCAAACAGGCCTCATCACGCTAAGTAAAGGCAGTGAAATGCCTCAGCTCAACAGCGGCAAGGAGAAGGAATAACGCGAGGAGCAACCAGTATTTAGATTCCATGATTTTGTAATTCATTATGGACAAGCGTGGACGAGGACGTCCACGCGACAGCCGACCGGGAGGTCGGCGCTACAATCCGGCTACGTTGGTCACAAAGAAAGCGCCAAACTTGGCTCAGGATGACAGTTTTATCATTGAATGGAATAAAGACTCAGGACACTGAAGAATGTCGAACGAACAACAATCCGGGAAGATGTGGTCGGGGCGTTTCCGCGAGCCGCTGGACGCGGAGTTTGAAGCTTGGCAGCGGTCGATTGTCTTTGACTGGCGACTTCTGGACCAAGAAGTAGCGGCCAGCAAGGCTCATGCGTCCGCGCTTATTGCCGCAAAGATTTTCACAAAGAGTGAGGGCGCGGAAGTGCGCGCGGCGCTGGACGCGATTGCCGCCGAACATGCATCGCCAGCGGGTAAAGCGCTGGTGCGCGATCACGCGACAGCGGAAGACATTCATCATTTTGTGGAGTTGAAGCTGGCGGAACGGATAGGGTCACTCGGGCTCAAGCTGCATACCGGGCGCAGCCGCAACGAGCAGATCGCCACCGACCTGAGACTATATGTTCGCGGGCAAATCGGCCTGGCTCTTCAATCTTTGACGGCGTGGGCCAGCGCGCTGGTTGAGAAGGCCCGTGCCGCCGGGGACGCGGTGATGCCGAGTTACACACACATGCAGCGGGCCGAGCCGGTACTTGTGGCGCATTGGCTGCTGGCTTATGTGGAGATGATTCTGCGCGATGCGGCCCGCCTACGTCATTGCATGGAGCGGCTGAATTATTGTCCATTAGGTTCAGGAGCAGTGGCCGGCGCAACGCTTCAGCTGGACCGCGAATTAGTTGCCGCCGAGCTGGGTTTCACCGCGCCCACCAGCAATTCAATCGATGCAACCAGCGACCGCGATTTTATTCTGGAGTACCTGCAGGCGCTTACGTTTGTTGGATTGCATCTGAGCCGTTTTGCCGAAGAGATTACGCTTTTTGCGACGGCGGAATTCAACTTTGTGACACTGCCTGAGGCGTTTTCAACTGGATCGAGCGCGATGCCGCAGAAAAAGAACCCCGACCTCACGGAACTAATCCGCGCCAAGGTTGGGCGCATTCACGGCGCGGCCGAGGCGGTGACGCTGCAACTCAAAGGGCTGCCTTTGGCCTACAATAAAGACATGCAGGAGACGCAGGAGCCAGCCTTTGCCGTGGAGTTTGTGCCGCAGATGCTTGGGCTGGTGGCGCGCTTTACCGCCGCACTCGAATTCAATCGCGAGCGGATGGATGAGGCGGCGCAGTCGGGTTATTTGAATGCGATGGCGGCGGCGACTTATCTGGTGCACAAGGGCGTTCCATTCCGCAAGGCGCATGAAAAGATTGGGAATGCTGTGCGCTTTGCGATTGTCAAAGGCGTTGAACTAGGCGCGCTTTCGCTTGCGGAACTGCGGCAGTTCGGCGAAGAGTTCGAAGAGGATTTCTTTGCTGCTGTAGCACTGCAAGCTACGCTCGATTGCCACGATGTGATTGGCGGAACGGCGCAGGCACGCGTACGCCAGGCGCTGGCTGCCGCGTCCGATCGCATTCAACTGGAGGCCGTTTATGCTGGTGCGTAAGGCGCTGCTCAAAGACGCTTCCAATGTCTACGACTTGGTGAATTCGCTCTCGACGGACGGCACGCTGTTGAGGCGAGCCTTCGCGGAGATCTGCGAGAACATTCGCGATTTCACGGTTGCCGAGTCGGATGGCGGCGTCTTTCTGGGCTGCGGCGCGCTGCACTTTTACGGGCCGCATCTGTGTGAGGTACGGTCGATTGTGGTGAAGCCTGCGGCCAAGGGACAGGGCGCTGGCGGACGCATTCTGAACGCGCTGATCGAAGAGGCCGAGGAGCACGGGATTCAATCGATCTGCTTGTTTACGCGTATCTCGGATTTCTTTTTCAAGTACGGCTTCCGCACGGTGGAAGACAAGGCCGACCTGCCGGACAAGATATTCAAGGATTGCCAGAACTGCCCTCGTCTGCATCGCTGCGATGAAGTGGCTATGGTGCGCGGACGGCTACCTCGCATTTCGCTGCTTGGTCCACGCGAGGAAGCGCAGCAGTTAGTGCATTTGGCGGGGTAGAGAGTATTGCATTTCCGCATAGAAAATTTATATCGCAAAGCGGCGAGTTAGCTCCGCTTCGCGGAGTTGGCAAGTTAGCGAGTTGGCGGACTGTAGCGACCAGAGAGATTCTTATCTCCTCGCAGGCCAGTAATGTGTGACGATTTACTCCCGATCGCTCAACATTGCCGCAGCGACGGCAATTTGCCCATAACTAAGGCCGCCGTCGCCGGGGCTGACTTGACGGTGTTGATAGACCTGGAAGCCATTGGCCTCAAGCCTGGCGCGAAGCAATCGCGCGAGTCGGCGATTGTGCATACAGCCGCCGCTGAGGGCAACTTGCTTTGCGCCGGTGGCTGTGCGAGCGGATGAGGCGGCTTGCGCGAATGCGCTTGCGATGGCGCTGTGGAAGCGAGCGGCGATTTGCGGCTTGCTGACTCCGTCGCGCAGATCCTCCACAACACTCTGCCAAAGCAGGTTGAGATTGATGCGTTCGGGGATGTGCCGTTTCAGGTCGGCGCCTGTGATGGGCACCGCGTATGCGCTGCTATCATCTGGCTCGGCAATGGCAATGCCTTCCAACTCAATGGCTGCTTGCGCTTCATAGTCCACAACACGACGATTTAAGACTACCGCGGCTACCGCATCAAAGAGGCGGCCGAGGCTCGAGGTGAGCGGCGCGTTCACCTTGCGTTCGATCATGCGATCGATGACTCGCGCCTCGTCAATGGTTGCGCCGGCAATCGATGCGGCTGTCTCCAGATCGAAGCCGGCAGCGCGCAGATGTGCAAAGGCCATGCGCCAGGGCTCTTTGATTGCCTTCTCGCCGCCGGGCATGGGGACGTAATTGAGATGAGCGAAGCGCTTGAAGCTTTTGAAATTGGCGATCAAAACTTCGCCGCCCCAGATCTTTCCATCGCTGCCGTAACCGGTGCCGTCGAGGGCGAGGCCGATGACTGGCCCTTGCAAACTGTGCTCCGCCATGCAGGCGGCCACATGCGCATGGTGATGCTGCACGGCGATGAGTGGAAGCTTGCGCTCCGCAGCCCATTCTTTGGCCCATGTGGTCGATAGATAGCCGGGATGGAGATCGTGCACGACGGCTTGAGGCTCGATTTCAAAGGTGTGCATGATGTGCTCGAGCGACTCGCGAAAGAAGTCGAGCGCGTTGAGGTTCTCCAGGTCGCCGAGGTGCTGGCTCTGATAGGCAAAGCGGCCGTGCGCAAGGGCAAAAACGTTTTTCAGATGGCCGCCGACGGCAAGAAGCGGCGGAGCTTCAAACGGCAACGCAACACCCAGGGGAACAAAGCCGCGCGCACGGCGAATCAATTGCGGCGCGCCATCGACTATAGCGGCAACCGGGTCATCGCAGCGCTGAAGGATTTCGCGGTCGTGCATGAGGAAGGCATCGGCGATTTGGCCCAGGCGCCGCTGGGCTTCTTCGTTGTCGATGGCGATGGGTTCTTCGCTGAGGTTGGCGGAGGTCATGACCAGAGCATGAATGCGAGCGTCGGCAAAGAGCAGATGCTGCAGCGGCGCGTAGGGAAGAAAGATTCCGAGCCAGGGAATGCCCGGCGCGACGGCTTCGGCAATCCTGCTGTCCTCACGCTGGCGCGCCAGCACGATTGGTCTCGCGGGCGTGGTCAGCAACGCCTCTTCTTCTATCGTCAGCGCGCAGAGTGTGCGTGCGGCTTCGAGGTCGCGCACCATGACGGCCAGCGGCTTTCCGTTGCGGTGCTTGCGCTCGCGGAGGCGCATCACCGCCGCGTCGTTAGTAGCATCCACGCTGAGGTGAAAGCCGCCGATGCCTTTGATGGCGACGATTTGGCCGTTGAACAAAAGATCAATGGTTTGGTTGATTGGGTTTTGGATAGCGGAGTTCGCGGTGTTTGCGGCGTTTGCGGAGTTCGGGAACTCCAGCCAAACGCGGGGGCCGCAAACCCAGCAAGCATTGGGCTGAGCGTGGAAGCGGCGGTTGGCGGGGTGGTCATATTCTTGCTGGCAAGCGGGGCACATGGGGAAGTTTGCCATCGAGGTCTGCGGGCGGTCATAGGGAATCTGGCGGGTAATGGTGAAGCGCGGGCCGCAGTTGGTGCAGTTCAAGAAGGGATAGCGATAGCGGCGATCCGCGGGGTCGAGAAGCTCGCGCAGGCAATCGGGGCAGGTGGCCGCATCGGCGGGGATGCCAGTGGCGACCTGGCCCGTCGCCTGACTAGGGTCGATTTGAAATTGCGGCTCATTTGCGGGTCTCTGGGCTTCGGGGGTCTGGCTGGACGGGGCGATTTTATGGACAGTGATTGAGTCGATTCGGGCCATGGATGGCGGCTGGGAACGAAGGCGGGTGAGAAAGGATTCGACGCGCTGCGCTGGACCCTCGACCTGAATGGTGACTCCGCCGGTGTCATTGCCGACTGAACCTGAGAGGCCTTCTTCCAGGGCCAGGCGGTAGACGAAGGGACGAAAGCCGACGCCCTGCACGACGCCGCGGACGAGCACTTCTCGCCTTTGCACCTGATCGGGTTGGGAGCTATCCGCCAAAGAAAACCTCGCACAGGAGACCAGCATAGCGCATTCACACACGGATATCAGCAGTGTTCCCAACAGTACAGGATTTGATG
>JBEKDN010000071.1:0-17686 GCA_050014335.1 Occallatibacter sp.
CGGTTTTCCTACCACAAGACGACGATACCGAAGCCGCCTACCGCGCGCTCGTCCTCGGAACTCGCGACTACCTCGGCAAGTGCGGCTTCAAGAAAGCACTCGTCGGCCTCAGCGGTGGCATCGATTCCGCGCTTGTGGCCGTCATTGCCGCCGAAGCTCTCGGCCCAGAAAATGTCATCGCCGTCGGAATGCCAAGCCCCTACTCCTCATCCGGCTCCATCGACGACAGCCGCCATCTCGCCGCAAACCTCGGAATCCGTTTTGAAATCATACCCATCAGCGGCCTTTTCTCCGAATTCACTCAAACTCTCCAGCCACTCTTTGCCGGGACCAGGCCCGACACCACCGAAGAGAACATCCAGTCCCGCATCCGCGGCAACCTGCTCATGGCGCTCTCCAACAAGTTCTCCGCGCTCGTGCTCACCACGGGCAACAAATCGGAGATGGCCGTCGGCTACTGCACCCTCTATGGCGACATGGTCGGCGCGCTGGCCGTCATTGGCGACCTAGTCAAAACCCGCGTCTACGCCGTCTGCCGCTGGATCAATCGTGAGCAAGAAATCATCCCCTCCGCGATTCTCGATAAGCCGCCCTCAGCCGAACTGCGGCCCGATCAGAAAGACACCGACTCGCTTCCACCCTATGAGATCCTCGACCCAATCGTTGAAGCCTACGTCGAAGACTACGAAACTCCCGAGCGGATCGCGCACGCAAACGATTTCCCCCTCCAACTCGTCCAACAGGTAGTACGCCTTGTCGAGCGCTCAGAGTACAAACGCCAGCAGGCCGCGCCCGTCCTCAAGGTCACTTCCAAGTCCTTCGGCACTGGCCGCAGATTTCCCATTGCCGTCAAGGTTCAGGTATAAGCTAATAGTCAGGAGCCTTCCCACAGTTTAGCTTTTTGTAACTCGATTTTTAGCAATTCGGCATTTTAGCCTTTCAAGGAGAATCAACTTGACTCGTCTGTCCGCACCTTTTGCCAGCCTCGCCGCGCTGGCCGCTTTGTCCCTGTCCGCGCTTGCAGTATCGGCCCAGCAACCGGTTCCTGACGCACCTGCGCCGGATTCCGCCGTAGCTGCCGCGCCCGTCGTGGCCGCACCCGTCTTTCCTAAACCAGACCCCGCCGACTTCACCGCGTCCGGTCCCTCCAAAGAGGCTATCGACAACTTCTTTCGCATCAACTGGGGCTTCGATGAGAATCGCGTATGGCAGGTCCAATCCATCAAGAAAACCTCCATCGACGGCATCAGCAAGGCCACGCTGCTTGTAGCCGAAAAGGGCACCAAGGCGGACCCGCAGCCCATCAGCTTTCTCATCGCGGTTGACGGTAAGCACATCATCTCCGGCGAAGAAATTCTCCGCTCCGACGATCATCCTTACGATGAAAGCCGCGCCCTGTTGCAGAAGCGGGCTGACGGCCCCTATCGCGGATCGGCAGCCAAGGATCTTGAAATTGTCGAATTCGCCGACTTCCAATGCCCGCATTGCAAAGAAGCGCAAGCCAACATGGACAAGCTCGCTGTCGATTTTCCCAAGGCGCGCATCATTTTTGAGAACCTGCCGCTGCCCATGCATTCGGCGGCGGCTCAGTCTGCGGCTTACGCGGTCTGCGTAGCCAAGCAGGGCGGCAGCGACGCCTTCTTCACCTTCGCCTCCGCCGTTTTTGACGGTCAGGATGGTCTGGCGACCGCCGATGGCGCAGCTCTAACCCTCAACAGCGCCGTCACGAAAGTTGGCCTCGACCCCACCAAGATCGCCGCCTGCTCCACTACGCCTGAGACTCTTGCCGTCATCGCGGCTTCCAAGAAGCTTGCCATCGATCTGGAGATCAACGGAACACCCACGCTCGCGGTCAACGGACGCCTCGTTCCCGCCAATATTCCCTATGACACCATCAAGAAGATCGTCCAGTTCCAGGCCAAGCTGGATGGCGTCTCTGCCCAATAACAAATTATTGATTCGGCCCATCAATACTGTGTGCTTTGTTTCTCATCCATTCGCAGCTTAATCGCGAATGGGTGGGAAAGCTCGAACCCCCTGCGAGTAGTGCTTTTGTTGCAAGAGGCGCCAGTTGAAAAAGAAACAATATATTTTCTCAAGCTTCGCCTCAAACGCGAAAAGGCGTGTTTGAAAAAGTTGATTAGAATATTTCTGTTGTGGGTTATCCGCCAGCGCGAAAACTGGAGAAACATGTTCGCATTGTCTTTCCTATCTCGTTATTCTTTGTCTTTCCTTTCTCGTTATTCCATGGTTATTTCACCCTTCCGTCGTCTCCGCCGACCCCAAAAAGCTCGAACTTATGTCGTCCAATGCTGCTCGCTGACTCGCCAACCTGCTGCGCCCGTTTCAGGATTCTCCGCCTCCCAACCAGTTGCCACCCGTTAGATTATCTAACGTGCTACAAAATCGTAATCCATGCCAATCGCATTTGAGGTTTGAGGGCGGGATTCGATGGAGGGCTTTCAAGGTTCTGGAAGAGGATTTGAGCGAGGGCGAGATCGCTAGATGCGGCTGCGAAAAGTGGTGAAAAGGCGAGATTATTGGATGAAAACGGCGCTGTTTCGGGCCAAAAAGTGGGCAAAATGAGTGGTTTGCAGTTACTAATTGGTAAATATGCTGAAAATGCGAACCATTGATATCAATAATGTTAAGGAAAATCTTGGTGCAAAAAATGGGCTCCACAGGGTAGGGGGGGTGGGGGGTAGCGGATTTTTTGGCGAAGAAACTACGAAACCGGGTAGGGGAAATGGGTATGTTTGAGTGTTGGGATGAGTGAGCCCGCGGGTTGAAAGCGAGTTTTTGGGTCATGGCTGGATATCCCTTCCCTATTTACAGGATCTACCAAGAGACGCTAATTATCCGCAAAAAATCCGGCAGAAAAATGGGGAGCGTTAAAAAGAGATGCGGCGCTTGGCTTCGCTGCGCGGGCGAGCGGGTTGAACACGTCAGCTTTTGCGGGGCATCCAGTTAGCGAGTCAGCGGAGGCTACCTTTCGCCTTGGCAGGTTGTGGCAGATTTTTTCTGGCACTTGTATTTTTAAATGCGATTGCCCTGAATCGCAATCCGTTTTTCCCTTTCCTTACGCTCCCATTTGCGCTAACATTGCGCGAGTCTTCCATGGGGGACATGCCATCTTCCAGCGCCACCTCAAACAATTCGCACTTCTCGCCGCGTTCTGGCCCGCGCTGGCTCTCGCCGCGTCTCCTAAGCCCTGCCTGCCGGCCGACGAAGCCGCCAAGCTCGTCAACAAAGATGTCTGCGTTTCGGCGCATGTCTACGACGTCGTCGAGCTGCCCGACGGGATGCGCTTCCTTGATATCTGCACGCCCCAAACCAGCGATGAAAACTGCCGCTTCACCATCGTCAGCCTGCCCGAGGATCGCGACGAGGTGGGCGAACTTGCCAAGTATCGCGACATGGATGTTCACATTCGCGGAGTCGTCCGGCCCATGCACGGGCGCACGGGGATGGTCTTGAGTCACATCCGGCAGTTCAATGGCGGACCGCCCAAGTTCAAGCCCAACCCGAAACTCGCCCGCGGCTTTGAAGCCAGTGAGAGCCGCCCTCCCATCAACGATCCCAACCTGCGCGCTCAGGGCGGAGGCCGCGCATTCATGAACTCCCGCGATCGCGCGCCGCTGCCCGTCAAGTAAGCAGAGCCGGATCCCTTTCAGAAGCCCCTTTCAGAAGCCGGCAATTTGTTCTATAGTTCCCTTGCCATGAATTTCCGAATTCGCTTTACCGCTCTCTGCCTGCTGGCGCTAGCCAGCCTGCTTTCCGTCGCATCAATCGCCGCGCAAACGACGGTCGCCGCCAAGCCCACGGTCGCCGAAGCCCTCGCCTTTATTGCCAGCGCCGAGAAAGAACTCAGCGCAATGAGCATCGACGCGGCGCGAGCCTCGTGGGTTGAAGAAACCTACATCACGGACGACACTGTCGCTCTCGTCGCTGAGGCCAATGACCGCCTCATCGCGCGCCAGACTGAACTCATCGGCCAAGCCCGCCGCTTTGACGGCCTCCCGCTGCCGCCCGACGCCGCTCGCAAGCTGCTGATTCTCAAGCTCAGCATCGGCCTTCCCGCACCCGCCGATCCCGTCCTGCGCGCTGAAACCACCCAGAAGGCCGCAGGTCTCGACGCCGCTTATGGCCGCGGCCAATACTGCCCGGATGCAATTCCCGATCACTGCCTCGGCATCGACGACATCAACATCAAAATGGCAAACAGCCGCGATCCCAAAGAGCTTGCGGACCTCTGGGCCGGCTGGCACAAAGTCGGCCCGCCGATGCGCGACGACTATGCCCGCCTTGCCGAACTCAGCAACCAGGGCGCGCGCGAACTGGGTTTTGCCGATACCGGCGCTCTCTGGCGCTCGCAATACGACATGACGCCAGATGAGTTTCAGGCTGAGATCGAGCGCCTGTGGACCCAGGTCGAACCCCTCTACCGCGAGCTGCACACTTACGTCCGCCGCAAGCTCATCGAGAAGTATGGCGACGCCGCGCGCCGTCCCGACGGCATGATTCCCGGCGATCTCCTAGGCAACATGTGGGCGCAGGAGTGGGGCAACATCTACGACGTCGTTGCGCCGCCTTCCGGCCCCATGCCGTACGATCTGGGCGCAATTCTCAAAGCGCGCAACACCGATGGCCCGCAGCTCGTCCATTACGGCGAGAACTTCTACAAGTCTCTCGGCTTCGATGCTCTGCCTGAGACCTTCTGGAAGCGGTCCATGCTCACTCATCCCCGCGACCGGGATGTCGTCTGTCATCCCAGCGCCTGGGACATCGACAACCAGCTCGACGTGCGCATCAAGGCCTGCTTCCAGCCCACTGCGGACGACTTTGTAACCGTCCATCACGAACTGGGCCACAACTACTATCAAATGGCCTATCGCAATCAGCCCTTTTTCTTCCAGAACGGCGCCAACGACGGCTTCCATGAGGCCATCGGCGACTCCATCGCCCTTAACGTCACGCCAGATTACCTCAAGAAACTCGGACTCATCGCTCAGGTTCCTCCCACCAGCGCCGACATTCCGCTGCTGCTTCACACCGCGCTCGACAAGATCGCCTTTCTGCCCTTCGGCTTGCTCATCGACAAGTGGCGCTGGGAGGTTTTTTCAGGCCAGGTCACGCCTGAGCATTACAACAGCGCTTGGTGGGCTCTCCGCGAAAAGTATCAAGGGATCGCCCCGCCGGTCGCGCGCTCTGAGGCCGACTTCGACCCCGGCGCAAAATATCATATTCCCGGCAACGTGCCTTATATGCGCTACTTCCTGGCCCGCGTCTATCAGTTCCAGTTCTACCGAGCCATGTGCCAGGCAGCAGGCTACAAAGGGCCGCTCAATCGCTGCTCGGTCTACGGATCGAAGGAGGCCGGCGCGCGCCTGAATGCGATGCTCTCGATGGGTCAATCCAGACCGTGGCCCGAAGCCTTGAAAGTAATGACCGGCTCCGACAAAGCCGACGCATCGGCGATTGTCGAATACTTCCAACCTCTGATGGATTGGCTCAAGGAACAGAACAAAGGAGAGAAAGAAGGCTGGACACTGCCTGCCGATCCGCTGAAGTAGCACAGCCGATCCCTGTTCCTAGAATCGAGATTTGGGAATATCGCCATGGATATCCCAAAGTGAGGGAGCGCGATGCCCTTCTGGAAAGGAGTGTGCCGCGCACCTTTTGGCCTCTCTTAATCTGGTTACTCGCGGACGTCCAAACCGTTTCCTTTCAAACGAATCATCTTCCAATTTCTTCTGCTTCTCTTCGCCGGATTCCGACTCCTATATACTGGCAAAGGTTGACCGAATGACTCGAGAAAGAACGCAAACCATCCGGCTTTGGATTTACAGAAGTCTGGCCCTCCTGGTAATCGTGGTATTTTTTACGGTGCGCGCCCTGACCAGGGACCAGTTGCAGATCCATGCAGCCACGGCGGCGCACAAGCCTCTGGTGAGCACTATCAGCACCAATGGACGGGTTGAGCCGGAGCAGAATTATGAGATTCACAGCCCGGTTTCCGGCATTGTGAAGGCCGTGTATGTTCAGCCGGGCGACCAGGTAGCGGCGGGCAAGCTGCTGCTGGTTTTGGACGATGTGCAGGCACGGGCGCGCGTGGCTACGGCCGAGAGCGCGGTAAAGGCCGCGCAGGCAGTGCTTGATGCGGCAACCCATAACGGCACGCAGCAGGAACGCCAGACCGCGGCGGCCAGCCAGGCGCGCGCGCGGATAGATAGAGAGGATGCGCGCAAGAGTCTAGAGGCGCTGACCAAGCTCAATGCGGCCGGAGCGGCTTCAGCCAGTGAAGTAACGGCTGCGCGGCAGCGACTGGATGCGGCCGAGGCCAATCTCAATGCCGCCGCGCAGAACTCCGAGAGCCGATTTTCAGCGGCGGAAGTGGATCAGGCGCGGGCTTCGCTGGCCGACGCCGAAGCGGGCCTTGCGGCGGCGCGTCAAGTGGAAGAGCAGACCTCAGCCCATGCGCCAGTAACCGGAACGGTCTACAGTCTGGATGCCGCTGCCACCGAGTATGTGGAAGATGGCAAGCTTCTTTTGCAATTGGCCGATCTGCGCCATGAGCGGGTGCGTGCCTACTTTGACGAGCCGGAAATTGGAAGGCTGGTGGTTGGCCAGGCCATCCAGATTGAGTGGCCGGCGAAGCCGGGGCGAGTGTGGAACGGGCACATCGAGCGGATTCCTGTGACGGTCATCAATCTGGGAACGCGCAGCGTGGGCGAGGTGTTGGTGAGGATCGACGATTCCGACGCCGAGTTGCTGCCGGATACCAACGTGACGGTGACGGTAACAATCTCCAGCGATCCCAATGCGCTAAGCATTCCGCGCGATGCACTTCATGCCGAGAACGGCAAGACTTACGTATACAAAGTGGTGAAGGGTGAACTGCAAAGGACGCCGGTCACCATAGGGACACCGAATCTGACCCTGGCGCCAATTCTTTCCGGCTTGAACGAGGGCGACACGGTGGCCACAGGCGCCGTCAACGGACAGCCCCTGCGCGAGGGCGTACCGGTAAAGGTTGTACCGTGAGGGGGCTGGCGCGAGTGACTCTGACGGCGTTGGCATTGTCGGCGGCTATGGCGGCCGGCGCGTATCCGGCAGCAACGCCACTGGCTCAGGCGCGTGCGGCGTTGCAGGCTGGCGAGGCCGACAAAGCGCTGGCATTGCTGAATCCGCTGGCACAGGCGGGAGGCCCAGCCGACGCATTCAATTTGAAGTGCCGCGCGGAGTACATGCTGGAGCAGTGGGACCGCGCCGCGGGCGACTGCGAGCAGGCGGTCAAGCTGGAAGGGCAGAACTCGGAGTTTCATCTTTGGCTGGGGCGAGCGTTGGGAGAGAAAGCCAGCAGGGCTTCGTTTCTGAGCGCATATTCGCTGGCCAAGCATGTGCGCGCTGAATTTGAAGAAGCGGTGAAGTTCAACCCCGGCAACACCGATGCGCTAGCCGATCTGGGCGAGTTTTACTACTCGGCGCCGGGCGCAGTGGGGGGCGGAATCGACAAGGCGGAAGGCGTAGCCGCTCAGTTGGAGAAGATTGACCCGGCACAGGCCCATGAGTTGCGAGGTCATATCGCGGTAGAGCGCAAGGACTACGGCACGGCGGAGCGGGAGTTCAAGCAGGCGGTCGCGGCTGCGGCGCATCCAGCTGAACAATGGATGGCGCTGGCAGGCTTTTATCGCGGCCGCGAGCGCTGGGCGGAGATGGAGTCGGCGGTGCGCAGCGGAGAAAGCGCCGCCGCGCGAGAGAAGCATTCTGGAGTGGCGCTCTACAACGGAGCCACGCTGCTGATTCGAACCAACCGGGATTCCGCGCGGGCGGCCAAGATGCTGGAGGGTTATCTGGCGGGCGGGGCGAAGAGCGAGGAAGCGCCGGCCTTTGTGGCGCATACTTTGCTGGCGCGGCTGAAATTGCAGTCGGGTGACATGGCGGCAGCAGGCCGGGAGCGCGATGCGGCGCTGGCGCTGGCGCAGGAGTACAAGCCAGCGCAGGAATTGAAACACTGACACGGCGCATCGCTGTGGGTATGGACTGGAAAGATTGAGGGTAAAGGTTATCGTGACTTATCCGTGCAATCCACTGAAGGGCTGGGCGGCAGTACTGCTGGCGGCGACGGCGATCTCAGCACCGGCGCACGCGCAGGTGTCGCTGAGCACGGTGGTGGATCTGGCGCAGCGCAATTCGACTGCGGTGCGGCTGGCCGAGGCGGATCTGGAAAAGGCAAAGGCGGTGCTGGCGCAGACAGAAGACGTCTTCTATCCAAGCCTGACATTTGGCTCAGGGCTTCCGGCTTTTCACCAGATTGGCTTCACACCGAGCATACCGTCGACATTTACCGGCTCCATACAGGCGATGACATTCAGCATCTCTCAGGAAGAGTACATACGGGCCGCACGCTCCGGAAGCAAAGCTGCAATCCTCAATCTCAAAGACGCCCGCGAGCAGGTGGCGCTGGATGCCTCGACGGCCTATATCGAACTGGGCACAGTAAAGAGTGAACTGGAATCTGCCGGACAGCAAGAGACGTTGGCTGCGCGGCTGGTCGAGATTGAGCAGCAGCGCACGGAGGCCGGCGTGGATCCGCTCAGCGATCTGTTACAGACGCAGTTGACGGCGGCCCAACTGAAGCTCAAACGACTGCACATGGAGACGCGCGCCGGGACACTCGCCAAACAACTGGCTGAACTGACCGGCCTTCCGGCAAGCACCATCGCACCGGAACCCTCGAGTATTCCCGAGATACCGGCGGTGAAGGCCGACGAAGCCCACCCCCCCGCAGCCGCCATTCAAGCGGCACAGATGTTCGCGAATTCCAAGCAAAAGATTGCACGGGGAGATCGGTTGAGCCAGTATCTTCCAGAGATCAGCTTCAGCGCCCAGTACAGCGCCACCACGGATGTTCTTGGGGTAATCAATACTGTCGATCAGTACTATAAAAAGAATATTCCGCCGGTCAACTTCAATTCCGGATTCCAAATTCAGTTTCCGCTCTTTGACCTAAGCCGCCATGCCAAAGCCAAGGCGTCGGCGGCCGACGCTTTGCGCGCGAAGGTCGAAGCCGAGCAGGCCGAGCGGCAAAATGAAGTGCAGATAGCCGAATTGAGCGGCAGTCTGCGGGAATTGAATACTTTGGCGGAGATTGCGAGTCTAAAGGAACAGATCGCTCATGAGCAGCTTCAATCGGTGCTGGCGCAACTAGAACTGGGTAACGGCGCGACGGCTGGCGCAGGTGCGCAGTCGCAATTGACGCCCAAGGCAGAGCAGTTGGCGCGCATCGATGAGCGGCAGAAGTACCAGGACTCGCTGGATGCCGGATTCGAACTGAGCAAAGCGCGGCTGAGCCTGCTGCGCGCCCTAGGCCATATGGAAGACTGGCTCAACGAATTGCACGGAAAGTAAACCGCAAGAGATAGAAACCAGTTGAATCTGCCGGAATGTTAGACTAAAGGGGATGCCTATGCCTTTGAAGACGCTGTTTCTGAATCCGCCCTCATTCGAGGGTTTTGATGGTGGCGCGGGTTCGCGTTGGCCTGCCACGCGCGAGATTGAGTCGTACTGGTACCCGGTGTGGCTTACCTACCCGGCGGGATTGCTGGAAGGCTCGCGTGTGCTGGATGCCCCGCCGCACCACGTCTCAGCAGCCGAGACTATTAATATCTGCAAGGAGTATCAGTTCCTGGTGCTGTTCACTTCGACGGTGGGCTGGGAGGGCGATCAGCGGCTGGCTGAGGCAATCAAGAAGGCGAATCCCGCGATCCGCATTGCTTTTGTGGGGCCGCCCGTGACCACCTCGCCGGAGAAGGCGCTGGACGAATGTCCCGCGCTGGACTTCATCTGCCGCCGCGAGTTCGATTATTCCGTTGTTGAGTTTGCCGAGGGCAAGCCGCTCAGCGACATTCTTGGCATCAGTTACAAGCAGGACGGCAAGATCCTCCATAACCCCGATCGGCCGCAGGTCGAGGATCTGGACGCGATGCCCTGGGCTACCAAGATTTACAAGCGCGACATGGACGTGACGCGCTACAACGTGCCCTTTCTTCTGCATCCCTTTATCGCGCTCTACTCCACACGAGGCTGCCCTGCGCAGTGCACCTTCTGCCTTTGGCCGCAGACGCTGAGCGGTCACGCCTGGCGCAAGCGGTCTACCGACGATGTGGCCGCCGAGTTGGCCTGGGCCAAGAAGAACTTTCCTGAGGTGAAGGAGTTCTTCTTCGACGATGACACATTCAACATCCAGAAGCCGCGGACTGTGGAGCTTTGCGAAAAGCTCAAGCCGCTGGGGCTGACATGGAGTTGCACTTCGCGCGTCACTACCGACCGCGAGACGCTGAAGGCGATGAAGGATGCCGGCTGCCGGCTGCTGATTGTGGGCTTTGAATCCGGCGATCCGCAGATTCTGAAGAACATCAAGAAGGGCGCGACCGTGGAACGCGCGCGCGCCTTTGCCAAGGACTGCCACGATCTGGGCCTGACGATCCACGGGGACTTTATTCTGGGACTGCCGGGCGAGACCAAGGAATCGATACGGAACACAATCAACTTTGCCAAGACGCTGGATTGCGAGACGATTCAAGTCTCGATCGCGCACGCCTATCCGGGGACTGAATTCTACGATTACGCCAAGGCCAACGGCTTCATCGTGAATACGGCGGCCATGATGGATGAGGGCGGTCACCAGATGGCTCATATCGAGTATCCGGGCCTGCCAACCGATTATGTGTTGCAGATGGTGCATGAATTCTACGATGCCTACTACTTCCGCCCCAAGGCAGCGTTCCGCGTGGTGTGGAAGGCCTTTGTGAATCGCGATCTGGGCAGGCTATATGTGGAGGCCAAGGCCTTTATGAAACTGCGCGCACAGCGCAAGAAGATGGTGAAGGATGTGCGCAGCAAACAGGCTGAACCGGTAAGCGCCGGCGCGTAGCTTTTGCACAAGCCCAGCGTACCTTCCAGACCCATTTAAAGGGACACGAGCGGGATACAAGGAACCTCGACCAGCGTCCATTCGTCAGGACCGAAATGCCGATGGCTCATGCAAAACTTTCCGGGTACCAGTATCTGATTCTAGGGCTGGTTTCCGTCTGCGCGCCGCTCGGCAACACTTGCCTGGCTAAAGGTATGACGGGGCTTCCGGCGCTTACGCTGGCGCATCCGCTCGCACTGCCGGCCGCGGTCTTCACGCCCTGGGTTGCATTGGGAATAGTGCTCTTGATTGGCTTCTTTGCCAGCTACCTGACCGCGCTCTCCTGGGCCGACCTGAGCTATGTGATGCTGGCCACGGCGTGGGGCAATGTGGTGGTGGAACTGCTCTCGCACTTCGTATTGCATGAGGCGGTTTCATGGCAGCGATGGCTGGGCGTTTTGCTGATTACGCTGGGAGTGGGCTTTGTGGTTCCCGGCCCGTCGCGCACAGAACGGCTGGAAGTTGCAGAGACCGCATTGGCTGCTAAAGGAGAGGCGCAATGACTCTTCCTGTCTTCTCTGCTGGTTTCTGGGCGGCAACAGCAATGATCGCTTCGGTCATCGTCAGCTCGACGGCCGGCGAGGTCTTCACCGCCGCGGCGATGAAGTCGATTGGCGATCTGGACGAGATTCGCGCCAAGTCAGGCATGAAGGGCGCGATTTTTGCTGTACTCACTTGCCCGTTGTTTTTTATCGGCGTCTTCTTCATGGCGGTGGCATTTTTTGCGCTGCTCTTCACGCTGAACCATCTGAGCCTGGGACTGGCAGGACCTGCCACGGCTTCGCTCACTGTAGTCACCAACGCTATCGCCGCCCAGGTTTTTCTGAAAGAGAAAGTCGATCGGCGCCGCTGGACAGCAGCCGTGCTGATTTGCGTGGGGGTTTATTTTTTGGCGCATTGATGAGGCAGAGCCACTCTGTCCAGTCAAGATGCAAGGAAGATCGATGGATTCCGCGTCAATCGAGTTGCACCCTTGAGGAGTAATTTGCCTGGCTGCGATTGAATGCGCCCGGCCACGGCAAAATCATATTATGCCGGATAGCGCACTACCCCTGCCGCCGAGCACCACGGATACTCGACGTTATCTTCCCTGCGGCCGCCATCGTTAATCTGTGGATGCAACAAATCGATCTCGCGGCAAAGTGCGGATATCTCACTGAGATTTGGGCTGCCCATGAAATCGAGACTTCGCCAGTATTGGGCAAGGAGGCGAGGAAGTATCTTGGCAATGACACTATGCGAGAAAACGTCGATGGATAAATTAGAACTGCGAATGTGAGATTTACAGAGCTTTTCCAACCACATCTGCAAGTAGTGCAAGCGGTGGCAGCACGGCAGGGCAGTGTTTGCCAAGGTCTCGTATGCCGCCATATCCGAGGCGGCTTGCCGCGCGAATGCCTCACTCATTCCCGGCATCATGCCACCGCTTGATACAAGGTTTCCGCGCGTGTCCAGCCGTCGGGTAATTCAAGATCTCCCGAACAGATTCGCTGATACTCTTCCTCTGTCACTTCGATGATGATCGACGGATAGGGATACTTGGGAGGATACGGCCCTAAAGTGATGGGCACGATACCGGAAGGCGAGGTTTCCCTATTGACCTCTAGCAATTTTACCGGCTCGTGGACTGAGGATTCATTGACGCCGACCACCCTCACAATGCGCCTGATCGCTGGAAAATCCAATCGATGCGCCTCCGCCAGAGAAAGTGCGACCTTGTTTTTGTCTGGAACAACGCTCATCGAATAGCACTCCTGATCGTATGTATGTTAGCACAGCAATTGAGGAATATCCCTCCAATTGAACAATCACAACCATCGCATCAGCCCACTCGGCTGCAAGTCGGCTTCAAGGAAAGCCTGCGGCTCGCCGATGGCCAAACATAGAGCTTCGGCGGCCAAATGTCCTGAGCGGGCAGCGCTCTCCATCGTCGAGGGCCAGCCGGTCCGCGCCCAGTCGCCAGCGAGAAAGAAATTCGGCCAGGATGAAACCGCCGTGGGGCGCGCCGAATCGATTCCTGGCGCAACGCCGAATGTGGCGTGCATCTCTTTGATCAGCGCCACCTTGATGAGCTTAGCCTGGTTCACAACCGGGAAGAACTCGGCGAGTTCTGAAAGCGCAAGGTTGATGGCGTGCTCGCGCGGCAGGGCGGCAAAAGAGCGCGTGGCGCTGACGACCAGTTCGAGGTAATGGCCGCCGCGACCGGTTTGCAGCTTCGACTGGTTGTACATCCAGTGAATTTCGCGGTCCAGCAGCACGGCATGTTCCAGCTCGGTAATCTCACGGTCAAACCACAGATGCACGCTGCAGATGGGCCAAGGCTGGTGGCGCTCGATCTGGCGGGCCAGCTTCTCCGCGCCTTCCTCTGCGGGCAGATGCGGCAACAATTTTTGCGTGGCTTCAAAGGGCAGTGCCAGAACCACGCAGTCGGAGATTAGTTCTCCAGTGTTGGTGCAAACCAGCCACTGTGCGGAAGCTTCATTCCATGCCGCGCCCTCGACCCGCGCATGAAGCAGCACACTGCCGCCGCGTTCGATGAGGAAAGGGGCGACACCGGCATACAACTCACTCAGCGGAACGGTGCTCATCCCCATGCTGCCGGCCTGGGCGGAGTTGAGAAAAAGTTCGCGAATCACTTTGGCCGCGTAAGGCACGGAGATCGAGTCAATCTCGGCATTGAGCGCGCTGGCAATGACGAGCCGCCAAAAGCGATTGATCGCGCCTTCAGTTTGGCGGTGCCGCCGTAGCCACGCGCCCAGAGACTCGCCCGTATCTTTTAAGGCATCGAGTTTCATCATTGCGCGCATGGCGCGGCCCAACGAGAGTTTGTCGGCAAGCGAGAATGCCTTGGCGGCGATGAAGCTGGGCGCGCCGTGCAATGGCGCAGGCAGTCGCAATCGGCCGCGCTGCCACGGACCCAGCCGCGAGCGCCGGCCGCCGGGCTCGATCATCGTCATCTCACTGGTCCAGTGAATCCGGTCGGTGGCGCCCATGCGGCGATAAAAGCCCATCAGATTGGTGCAGCAGCCAAAAAGCACGTGCTGGCAGTTGTCGATAACCTCGCCGACGCCGGGATGCAGATATGACGAGGCACGCCCGCCCAGGTAGCCGCGCTGTTCCACCAGCCGCACGCGCAAGCCAGCCTCAGCCAGCGCGCAAGCCGCGCTCATGCCGGCCACGCCCGCTCCTATAACCGTCACGGTTTTCTGCGAAGGACTACCTAATGTGGCCAACTAAGACTCCACAAATCTAATTGGACTGTGCGGCTTGCCGTACTAGGCATTATACGTCCGTGCCACTACTCCGGTCGGAGTCGTCAGGCCGCGTCGCCTATTCGAGCCAGCGCTTCCGCCGAGCGGAGTTTGCGCTCCAAATGCCTTTCCAGCGCCTGCAGCGTGAAGCGGCGCAGATCTTGCGCGCGACGCCGCGGCCAGTCTTCCCCGATAAAGTTGGAGGCAGGCGCGCGCAACATACGCTGCGCCAGGCGCCAGGAGTCGGCTGAAAGGCTGCTGGCGCCGCCGCCGCGATGCACCGGGCAGAAAAGGCCATCGCCGAGGGTATTGAAGCTGGCTTCACCGGCCGCGAGCAAGTCGCCGCAGGCGGTGCAGTGCGCAATGTCCGGCAAGAGGCCCATGAGGCGCGTCATCCAGAGCTGGAAGTAGGTCAACGGCATCCAGGGCTGCTCAATGGTAGTCAGTTCCAGCACAGCCACCAGCAGGCGAAAGACGGTCTCCTGCGGATCGTGGTCAGGCAATGCCTCATCCAGCAGCTCGGCATAGAAGCTGAGCACCGTCATCCTGAGCGGATCGACAGGCCAGGAAAGCGGCGAGCGAAGGATCTCCAACTGGTCCAGGCGCACCAGTTCCTGCCGCGGGCGTTCGGCAAAAAAAGCGCGGGCATGAGTCATCGGCTCCAGCGCACCGCCAAAGCGCTTGCGGCTATTGAGCGCGGACTTGGCAACGCCGCGCAACCGGCCGTAGTCGCGCGTAAAGAAGCTCACGATCAGGTCGGCCTCATGGACCGGCCAGCTTCGCAAGATTACGGCTTCAGAGTTGAGAACGCCCATTCGAGTATTATTTTCGCATTGTTGCCTGTTCTAGATCCGTGGCTTAGGACCACCGCTCACGGCTTCGGCCAACTCAGCGAAATGCATTCGCCCAGTCACTTTGCCCGAATTGCTACAGGAGATGCGGGGACGAAACTGCGCCAATGACCGGCCCAAACCGCTTTCCACAGCTTTTTGCAGTTGGCTGAAGGCCGGACCACAGGCTACAATAGCCTCAGAGGTTCCTAATGCCCACCGCAATGGTCACCTTCAACGGCCGCATAACCCTTCCTCCTCAAGTGCGTAAAAACCTTGGAATCAAGACAGGCGACGATGTTGAATTCGTCGAAGTCGAGAAAGGCCGCTTCGCAATCTCATGCCGCAACAAGCTTGCCTCAGATACCGACCTGCGCAATCCCAGGCTCGGCGTTGCAGCCGTATCGGAATAGAGATAGACATTTTGGGCTGTTGAGACGCACGTTCGCGACGAAAGCGGAATTGTGCCCCAGGTTCACCGTGTGCACACGCGAACGCGCATCCCGGCGGAGCGGGATGCGCGTTCTAGAAACAGATTCAGCGCCGTTTAACGGCCGAAATGGGCGGCATTCTTCGCTGTGAAGCTGGCCCACTTTTCCGGCAGGTCATCGGCGGCAAAGATGGCCGAAACCGGACAGGCCGGCACGCAAGCGCCGCAGTCAATGCACTCGACCGGGTCGATGAAAAGCTGCTCGCTCGCACCGAAGCCATCTTCGTCCTTCTTGGGGTGGATGCAATCGACAGGACAAGCGTCCACACAGGCGGTGTCCTTGGTGCCGATACAGGGTTCTGCTATGACATAGGCCATTCTGATATCTCCAGGGGAATTGATCCTTCGAGGGTGATAGTAGCACAGGACCCCACGGCTTCCTCAACCCATTTTCGCCGCGTGTTGCGATGCGGGAATCCACAGCGCAATCCGCGAGTTTCCATTCCCGAATGCAAATATACCCCGAGCACTGACTCGGGATAATCCTTCAGGCTTTTGCTCGCTCTGCCCGCCGCTCCGCAAACTCGCGCGGAGTCAGAATGGGAGCCAGATTCCGTCCGGCAAACATATCCGCGAATAGCGCCATTGACTCAGCGTGGAGCAACCCGTTTGTGGCCAGGACTTCGCGACTATCAAGTTGGAACGCCTTGCCGGAGAAGCCGCTCACCCGGCCGCCCGCCTCCTCGACCAGCAGAATCCCAGCCGCCGTGTCCCAGGGATTCAGCTTAAATTCCCAGAAGGCATCCAGGCGTCCGGCGGCAACGTAGGCTAGATCCAATGCCGCGGAGCCTGCCCGCCGAACCCCGTGCGAGCGCAGAGTGAACTCCTGATAGAAGTGAATGTTCGGGTTGTCATGGCGCTTGTGACTGGGAAAGCCAGTAGCGATTAGCGCCTCAGCCAGATACGCAGTCCGCGAAACCTGCATCGGCCGCCCATTCAACCAGGCACCACGGCCTATCTCGGCGCAGAAGAGTTCGTCGCGCAAGGGATCGTAGATGACTGCGGCCACCATCGTGCCGTCGTCGCCGGGCACAAGGTTTTCGCCTCGTTTTTCCAGCCCCATTGAGACGCAGAACTGAGGAAAACCATGGGCGAAGTTGGTGGTTCCGTCCAGCGGGTCAACATACCAGCGAAACTCACCGCTGAGCCGCTCTCGCGTGCCTTCTTCCCCATAGACGCCATGGTCTGGAAAGGCCTCGGCAAGGCGCTCACGGATCAGTTTCTCCGACGCGCGGTCGGCTACCGTCACCAGGTCCACATCGCCCTTGTATTCCATCTCTACGCCTTGGGCGAAGAACTCGCGGAGCCGAGCGCCGGCCTCGCGGGCAATCAATGCGGCCTTGTCAATCCAAACCCACTCCGGCGTCGGAGTCGGAACGCTCATTCAGTTTCCCCATTCGAGCCAGCGCCATTCAACCGGGCGCCGTTCAATGCCGCACCAGCCGTCTTGGCCAGGCGCATGGGCCGCTTGCCTACCTCGGTAATGGTCCGAATCTGGTGCTTGTAGATAAAGAGATTCGGTTTGCCTTCGCGGGTCAGGCGCAGCATTCCGTCGTCAAAGTACTCGATCCATCCGCGCACGGTTTCTCCGTCGCGCAGTTTAACCTGGACATTCACCTGACGATCGCTGAGCGAGCGCAGATAGGCTGCCTCCTGGCCGGTTTCACCAGGTGGCGGTGTCTTGGAACGGCGGCGTGTGGAGACTATTGGGGTCATCTTGCCCTCTTAGATGCAAGAAGCGGGCTTGGCGACTTATTGCATTTTGCAAAGGCCGCGGATGGGTTGCTTGGGCTGCGAATACACTGGAATCGGCGATTGAGTTAATCGTAATGGTAATCGAGGTAGTAGTCAAAGGCAACCAAAACGGTCGTTTTCACATCTGCGGACCTATTATTTGGGAGTTGAGAATCCCTTGCCAGCGCAGCAGCTATGCCACTTGCCCGTAGTGGCTCGTCACATAGTTATCGAGTATCTGCTTGAAGTCAGCCACGATGGTGTCGCCGTGCAAGGTTTTATAGAGCTTTCCATCCACATAGACCGGAGCTTTGGGCTCCTCGAAGGTTCCTGGCAAACTAATTCCCAGATTGGCGTGCTTGGATTCTCCGGGGCCGTTGACGACGCAGCCCATGACGGCCAGCTT
>JBEKDN010000072.1:0-17502 GCA_050014335.1 Occallatibacter sp.
GTTCAACGGAAATTCAAATGCGATTGCGATGAAGCGGCTGTCGAATTGTGTTTATGGTTGACCGTTTCCCGTGTTACGATAAACGTTAAGCGGGATTCAGTTCTTCGCCGAAGACGAGACGGGAGTGGTCTTGCTGGCGGCAATGGATTTGGGATGGTCCGAGATTGGGCGGATTTCAGCGCGGCGTTTGCAGTCAATGAAGTTCACGTCGGCGAATTAGGATTTGCCAATCCGCGGGTGACGGGCTGGAGCATCCAGGGCAGTCATCAAAACCGCGTCTGTTTCAGATGGCATGGCAAGGACAGCGGAGACGTGGAGATTGTTGATCTTCATTAAGGAGATGTGCGATGGGGATTTCGCGTAAACACGAAAAGAAGGGCGCGCCGGTTCACCCCGGAGAGCTTCTCCGTGAGGATTTTCTTGTTCCTCTGGGACTTTCAGCCAACGCTTTGGCCCTTGCATTGCGAGTACCAGTCACGCGAATCTCTGAGATTACGCGGGAACGGCGCGGAATTACAGCCGATACAGCGTTGCGGTTGGCACGGTATTTTGGCACGACACCGGATTTCTGGATGAAGATGCAAATGACCTATGATCTGGCTTTGGCGAGCCGCGAGGTTACTGAAAGGATCGAGATTGAAATTTTTCCCGCGCCACGCACCTCATCTGGAGATTTGAAGGCGAAACGCCGTGCGTGACGCATCGCCGATGCGGCAGCGGGAATCTAAACCAGGAAACGTGAATCAGGAAACGAGTCAAGAGAGACCATGCCCACGACAACGAACAAGGATTATTACGGCACACTCGGGGTAAAGAAGACGGCTACCGCCGAGGAGATTCGCAAGGCCTTTCGCAAGGCGGCGCGGCGTTATCACCCCGACGTCAACCCCGGCGACAAGCGAGCCGAAGAGAAGTTCAAAGAGATATCGGAAGCCAACGACGTGCTGAGCGACGAGAAGAAGCGCAAGGTCTACGACCAGGTGGGCTTCTATTCCGACCAGATCGATCCGGCGCAGGCCGAGGCCTATGCGCGGCAGCAAGGTGGCGGCGGAGGGATGCCGGTGGACTTTGGCGGCTTCGATTTTTCCGGTTTCCAGAGCGGGCCGGGCCGGCATCCTGGTCAGCAGGGCGCAGGGGCGTCGGATGCTGCTTCATGGGGCAGCTTCAAGGACATCTTCTCCGGCATGTTTTCAGGGGCGCAGCAACCGCAGAGAGCGCGCGGGCCGCAGGCGGGCAGCGACCTGGAATACCAGGCAACGGTAGACTTCTGGACGGCCATCCGGGGCGGGCAGGCGCGGCTTGAAGTGCATCGTCAGGAGACATGCCCAACCTGCCACGGCCAAGCCTCGACCGGTGGGCCCACACAGTGCGGCGAATGTAATGGCACCGGCCAGGTGACGCAAATGGGCGGGCGCATGAAGTTCAACATACCCTGCCCGCGCTGCAATGGAACGGGGCGCACAACCAATCTCTGCTCCACCTGTCACGGCGAGGGCGTGGTCAGCCGCGTCGAGCCGGTCGAGTTCCGCATCAAGGCCGGCACGCGCGACGGGCAGCGGATCCGCCTGCAGGGCAAGGGCAACTCCGGGGTGAATGGCGGCGCGGCTGGCGACCTTTTCCTGATCGTTCGCACGGGCGCGCATCCGGTTTTTGCGCGCGTGGGCGACGACATTCATCTGACGGTGCCGGTGACCGTGCCCGAGGCGTCGCTGGGCGCCAAGGTGGACGTGCCGACGATCGACGGCCGCGCGCAGTTGAAGATTCCGCCCGGCACGCAGAGCGGGCAGAAGCTGCGCATGAGGGAGCGGGGCGTGGAGAGCGCGCAGAATCCCGGCCAGCGCGGCGACCAGATTGTGACCGTTGAAGTGCAGGTGCCAACGCTGGCGGACGAGCGCAGCCGGGAGATCATGCGCGAGCTGGCCAAGCTGAATGGCAACGACCCGCGCGCGGCGCTGTTTGATAAGCTTTGATTCTGGTAGACTTCCGGCAGCTTTTCCAAAGTTTTCCGGTGTACCAGAATGGTCAATCTACACAATGAAGGCCGGCGAAATCCCGAGGACGATGAAGGGATGTCGGGTTTCGAGTGGCACCCTTTCAAAGCCGCTTCAAATTTGAAGAAGCACAAGGTTTCCTTCGAGGAGGCCAGCACGATATTCAGGGATAGGCGGCGTATCGAGGTTCCGGACCAGTGGCATAGCGACGCCGAACAGCGCTATCTTGGTATTGGACGGTCCGTGCAAGGACGCATTCTGAGCATTTACTACACGTTTCGAGCCAGGAAGATTCGAATCATAAGCGCGCGGCTGGCGGAACGATGGGAAAGGACTGAATATGAAACAGGCGATGAGCAGGAACGAAATTGAAATGCGCAGTAGATTTGACTTTTCGAGAGCCACGCGCGGGAGGTTTTCCGATCGGTATAAGGAAGGCCACAGTGTCACGCTCCTGGATGGCGAACCCGATATGGAAGATCCTCTGGATACAAGCGATAGTCCAAACAGCACACGTCAGGCTGGCAAGCGCATCTTCATCTCTCATGTGCATGCCGCCGGCCTCAAACTGGCCGAACCCTTGGACGATAAGAGCATCGATTACCTCATTTACAACGATGCCGGGAAGAACCGTGAACTCATTTCCTATGCAGTGAAACTCAAGACGTCCAGTCACAAGACCTTCTATTTGTATAAGAAATACGAACGCATTCCTCAATTTCTGCTGGTTTACGTTTGGAATGCGCGTGACCCCGAAGAAAGCAGCGTTTATGCTCTAACGTACGAGGAAGCCCTGCGAATATTGGAAGCCAAAGGCTATGCAAGAACTGACTCATGGATCGAGGAAGGCGGATTCTCGGTAACCGATGCCGGTCCAGAGCTTCTGGAGATGCTGAAGCCCTACCGTATGACAGAGGAACGCTGGCGAGAGAAGCTGCAGGTCGCCTGAGAAAGCATATGGCCGCAAAACGCAAATCGAAGGGCGCGTACATGATCTCGGCGGTGGCCGAGATGTACGAGATCCATCCGCAGACGCTGCGCCTATATGAGCGCGAGGGGCTGCTGCTGCCTTCTCGCACCGAGGGCAACACGCGGCTCTATACCGACGAGGATCTGGAGCGGTTGGAGTTCATCCTCAACCTTGCGCGCGACCTGGGCGTGAACATCGCCGGCATCGCCATCATCCTGCAGATGCGCGAGCGCATGGAAGAGATGAACCGGCAGATGCAGAGCTTTGTGGAGTACGTGCGCACCGAGATGCTGGCGCGCTTCTCTCAGGCGGCGCCGGGTTCTGCGGCGATTGTGCCTATGCGCAGGCCTGGGGCAATCAAGCCAGCGGCGGTGGCTAAAGCCAGCTCCAAGCGGATACTTTAGAATCTTTTCGGCAGCCTTTACCATGAGCAAGATCAATAAAATCGGCTTGGCGATTCTCTTCCTGGTGTTCATTTCAGGGATCTGTTTTGTATTCAAAGACGGGAATCTCGCGGCCCTCCACTCCGCCGCGGCAGAGCCGAACAGCCTGACCGGAAGAATCATCCTGGGAGAAGAAAGCGACAGCGAGATTAACGCCAGAATTAACCGTCTCTCCCAGTTGCGCGAGATGTACGAAACCACGCAGGACGAGGACTTGAAGGCCAATCTGAAGCCGATGATTCTTGCCGATGCCAACAATATCCCGGATGCAAAGATCTCCGCCGACATGCGGAGATTTCTAGATGGACTGAGGAAGGAAAGATAGCCTGCCGCCGTTTGCGAGGCACAGCCCTGATTACTCCGTGAGCTTGCGCAGCCGTCCCTCGGGCAGTAGCTCGTAAGGGTCTCCGCGATACTTCAATTTGCGGGAGCCAAAGTAGCTTCTCACCCAGAAGCAGAATCCCATCAAGTCGCGCAACGGATAGAGCCAGGCCTTGCGCCGGGCGCGGCTATCCATCACCACGCCACCGCCCACGAGTAAGCAGAGCAGCACCCGGTTGAGTACGGTATATGCCGCAAAGGCCAGTCCCAAGGCAACGTGCGCGGCCGCGCAAAACGTGGCCAGCCCGAGCAAGCCCCATGGAACGGCATAAGTCAGAACTTCTCCAAAGTGGCCCTTGGGCCGCGAGAAGCGCGTACTGGTGGCCCATCCCTGCTGATGCGCGATGCTCTTCTTGAAGTCGGCATTCAGCACGTGGTGTTCGACGATGTAGGTGGAGAGCACCACCTTCTCATAAGCCTTGGTTGCCGTCCAGTTGCCGAGCACAAAATCGTCCGCGTAGAACTGCGCCACACCTTCAAAGCCGCCAATCTTTTCCACAGTGCTGCGACGCATGACCATCGACGGCCCCAGCGCGAACTGCATCCCCTCAAGCATTTCAGCCACGAGAACGCCGGAGGTCATCTCGACACTCATGCCCATGGCCTCCAGTTGCGCCCACAGACCGTGGCGCGTCACTCCGCGATAAAGACAGGTGACCATGCCCACCTGCGGATCGACGAGCGGCGCCACGACCGAGGCCAGGTAATCCGGCCCGACGCTCACATCGCTGTCGCTGGCGACGAAGATCGCATACTGAGCTTCGTCGCGCATCCTTTCCAGCGAATAGGTGCGCGCATTGGGCCACGGCGGCTCGCCACAGGTCAAGATGCGCGCCTTCACATGCGGGAAGCGCGCGGCGACCCGCCTTGCCGCGGCGAGGCCCATGTCGGAATTGTGACGAGCGCAAAAGAGAATCTCGTATTCCGGATAATCCTGCTGAAAAAAGCTGGCGAGATTCTCTTCGAGGTCTGGCTCATCGCCATGCACGGCTTTCAACACGCTCACCGGCGGCAGGAAAATGCGCGGGTTGGCCTCAGCCTCGCGGCGGCGAAAACGTAGCGCGCCGAGCGCGACCATCATGCTGTAAACAGTCGAAGTCATCACTCCAAAGGCGGCAAGCGCGCCCAGAGCGAAAAAAAGAATCGATCCAAATCTCATAGGTTGTTGTCTGTCTCAAAGCCCGCGCAGCACTCGCTCCACTATTCCCGGACTTTGGACAGGCATAGAAGAAATTCAAAAGCGGTGCACCAATGCGGAATTTTACTATAAAGGCCTCAGGGCCGGCCTTGAACTTCCGGTATGCGGCAGTAACACAGCTGCTTGAATCGGCGAAGAGTTGCTGTGAATCAAGCTCGAAGGTCAACCTAAATCGTCACCAGCGGAAAAGTTGCAAATGAAGAACCTTCCTCCCAATTGTCCCTTCCGATCTCGTATTCGTCGATCTGGAATCCAGAAGGAAAAGAAGAGAACGCGGGTCGAACCTTCATGCGATTCCGCGCAGCTACTGCATCCGACTCACTGGCGTAAACCCCTATCAGTTTTTCATTGTCCTCGCCCGAGTCAAAGCTGTGAATGTGCCACAAAAGGAAGACTGAGTTCACGCGCTCGCCAGTATCGAATTCACACACGGCGCACATCAGTATTGGAAAAATCGTTGCCTTTGAAGAGGAGTGCTTCGTCCCTTTCCATGGCCAACGCATAGGCGAAGCAATCGCCAAAGTTGAGATGGGCAGGATGGCCGCTGCCGCGCCCAAATGCCCGGTAAGCCTCTCGCGCCAGTTCGGCCAGTTGCGCTGTAACCGGCTCAATTCCGACGGCAGCTTCCTGTAGAAATTCGTCAAAGCGGCGGCTTAACGCCGGGCTACGATTACCATCGACAACCACAGCCGCTTCCAGCCAGTTTGCCGCCGATAGCCGAACGGGGCGGTTCTCCTCGACAGCTCGCGCCAAGGCTGGCGCTTCGGGTTCATTCTGCAGGATGGCGACGATTGCCGAAGTATCGAGAATCATTTGGGCAACCCATCCTCGCCGTAGAGCAGATCCCCATGATCGGTGGAGCGAAAAGGCTCCCGCCAGAGCGGAGAAGCAGCCTTGCCGATGGCCAGCAATCTTTCCGCAAGGCCTTTTTGCCTTTCATTCACGACGCGCACAGTCCGTTCTTCGACCGCTAGGCGGATCGCGGTAGTCATACTTTCTCCGGTAAGTGTTGCCAGCTTCCGAACCAGCTTGTGAGTTTCCTCGTTTTTAATGTTCAGGCTCATCAAAGTCCTGCTTTCTACCATTCCGTATCTATGATTCTACCATTTTCTTAATTCAAACGAGCATTTCTTCTACGCTTCTCATTCGCGATGCCCAAATTTTAGGTGAGTTTACGAAGTTTTGCTATCGTAGCGGCCGGTCGGTCCACAGGGCCTTGTCGGCGATCGATTGAACCGGATACAGGCGTCCGGCCAGCAACTGCTCGGCTTTGGACTGATTGATGTCTTGCGCGAAGAGCCACTTCCGCTCGCCCGTGCCCCAAATCTTTGCTAGCTGTTCCTCGCTGAGAAAGACTTTGGGCGCGTCGGTATAGCAGGATCCCCAGAGCATCGACGAGCCGTCTCCGTGCGGCGAGCAAGCTTCACCTACGAGCAAGGCCGGCTTGCCGCCGAAGAAGCGGTGCGCGTAAAAGACCACTGAGGAGGCATCGGACTGATCGCCGTAGATGATGAAAGCGTCCGCGGGCGAGCCTTTCTGGATGATGGTGTCAGCCAACTGCCGGGAGCTGAGCATGGGCTCAAAGCGGGCAAAGGCTATATGCGCGGCGATTAGAAAAACGGAAGAGGTCAGCGCCACGCTGACAGTGGCGGCCAGATGCTTCTTCTTTAGCCGCAATAGCCAGCCAGCGGTAGGACCAATCAGCAGCGCCGCGGCGGCCAACGCCGAGGGCAGCCGGAGCGCCGCAAACGAAGGACCGGTCAGGTCGAAGATGTGCGACATCGAAAGCGTGTAATCGCCGACGCCGCGGTGCGCCAGGAGAGTGCCAACATCGCCGACGAACGGCAGCTTGCGCGCCTCCCACAAACCCCAGCCGAGCGCCGCGGCAGCCAACACGCCTACCGCGGCAAAGACCGCTTGCGCGCCGGTGAGCCATGCAGTCGAAAGCCGGAGTTTTCCATTTTCGGCCGTGCGGCTCTCCTCGATTCCCGCCAGCACCCCGCCAATCAGAATGAAGAGCGGCGGCCATGCCGGAAAGGTGTAGTACTCCTGGTTGGTCGAAATGCAAAAGAAGAGCAGAATGAAGCCCGCGTAAAGACTCAGCAGCCAGATAGTGCGGCGGCGAAACTTGAGCAGGGAAACGTAGAGCGCCGCGTCATCGCGCACGCCGCCGCCCAGACCTGTTCCCAGGCCGGTGCCGAGGTAAAGATCGAGCGCTTGCACATCGGCGCGCAAATGCAGCGTCCACTGCTTGCGAGTCTTCCAGGCAACCGCGATCAGAGCGGGCACAAAGAGGCTCCAGGGGAAGAGCCAGACTAGATGCAACAACCAATAAGCAACAAAGGGCAGCTTGTTATAGTCGTGCGGAAAACGCCCGCCTGTGAAGCGGAAGACGTGTTCGTTGAGAAAGTAGAAGTACCAGAATCCGTGGACGTTGCCGGGCGTGGGATGGTTGCCGATGGGATGCCCCTGGCCGGGATTCGCGATGCCCGCGAGAATGTGCCAGGGCGCGGCGATGGCGAAAAACAAGAGCAGCCCGGTGACCGGCTTCACCTGCCGCCAGCGGCGCAAAAGGCCGCTCAATAGCAGGAGCGGAATGGCGGCTGCGCAAAAAAAGATTGGCGCAATCAAGCCTTTGGTTAAAACGGCGAGCGCCAAAGCCGCCCACATCCAGTAAAAACGCATCATGCGGCCAGGCTCAAAACCGGTCAAAAGGCAATAGAGAGCCAACAGCAGTAAAAAGCTCAGCAGCGCCTCTGGAATGGCGAAGCGCGTAAAGAGAAACGGTCCCACGGATGTGAGCACACCCAGAGCGGCATAGAAGCCCGCGCGGCGTCCCCAGGCGCGGCCGGCCCACAGCCAACCCAGCCAGGCGCTGCCCAGCAGCGCCAGCGCATTGGGCAGGTGGGTTGCAAAGGAGTTCTGCCCAAAGACGCGATAGAGGGCGGCGTCAAGCCAATAAGGCAGCGGCGGCTTCTCCAGATAGCGCAGTCCATTGACTTTCAAAGTGATCAGGTCGCCGCTTTCAGCCATGTGCTGCGCGGCCTGAGCGTGGCTGGCGTCCACATCGTCCAGCAGAGGCGGCGTAAACAACGAAGCGAGAATGACCGCGGCAAAGATTGCCGCGAGAAACACCCAAGCGGCGCGCGCGGAAATCGGATTTTGCGGGGCTTCGATAGAGTTGGCCGGATTCGTCATTACGGAAATTGGAGACATTTCAAGGATACCAGCCGTGCTTACAATTCAGATTCATCGATCAAGGCTTAACGGCGCTCATCAGGTGTATTGTGGGAAGAACATTCAACTTTGGAACTTGGGCTTCATCTAATTCGGCAGATGGGAATGCCGCCCCACTGAAAGGACTTCGTCATGCAAAGGCATTATCACATCGTTCTCATTGGATTGCTTCTATGCGCAACTTGCGGACTCACTGGCGCGCGCGCACTGGCGAGTTCCGGTCCAGGCATCACCGCCACCAACGTCACCATGCCCTCCAGCGGCAACGGTACCAGCCAATACACCATCACCGGAATTCCCGGCAATGGCACAGTGATCATCGGCTGCGTGTTTTCAGGAACGATTACCGATGCGAAGATTCCCTTCTGCGGCGGCGGTCCAATCGATTCAATTGCCGTCACCGCTGGCCAGACTCTCACTGGCACTATCACGATATATCCCTTCGGAGCAGCGGTTCCCGTGGGACTGCGAAAAGCGCCGCGCGCTAAAGTTCTGCCTGCCACTGGATTGGCGCTAGCCGGTGTTTTGATGCTTGGCTTTGGTTTCCGCCGCAAGTTTCCGCGCTGGCTTCTCACGGTGCTGCTGGCCGCTGGCGCATTGGCCGGCGCAAGCGGAATCAGCGGCTGCGGCGGCATCAGCAAATCCATGACTTCCATGACTCCCGGCACGTACCAGTACACCGTTGACGCAGCTTACCAGGACACCGCTACCCCAATCCTGAGCGCAATCCTGGAAACGAATATCGAGGTCACGGTGCAATAGTCTCGATCCGCTTGGAAGCAATTGCCATTTTGATTTCAAGATACGCGCGGCGAAGCGAAGAATGAGACGCTGGGCGAAAAGGCGATTTTTTCGAGTGAAAAACGCGGTTATTTTGGCTCAAAAGGCTCCTTTTGGCCATGAAAACGGGCCAAAACTGGGGGGTTGCAGTTACTACTTAATTAACAGTGTGAAATTGCAAGCTGTTGATATTTTGCTTGTTACCGGAAAATTACGCATAAAAAAGGACTCCACAGGGGTAGGGGGGGTGGGGGTCGCCCGACTTTTTGGCGAACAAACGGAGAAAAATGGCTGGAAATTCGGGGCTGAGTTGGCGCGAGATTGGGACAAGACGGTGACCATAAGTGCCTCGGAATTACTGACTACTTCTATTGTGCGCGCTGGAATAATAATTATCCGCAAACCGTGCGGTGCGGGAATACGCGCGCTTTTCGCTCGCGGGAGGCTTGTGGCTCCACAGGTCCCGGAAAGCGAAGGATCTGGCCGCGTTGGCCGGTGGATCGGATAGGCTCGACAGAGAGGAATTGGCAGGAGCCCGCTTGGCGCCCGGGATTGGGCAGCGTGTTTGAGAAGCGGATGAATTCCTGGAGAAATAGCACTGGTTGAGGAAGGCCTGATGGGTATGACGCGCTGGTGGATGCGGTGGCTGAAAGCTGGAGTTGTGATTTTGGTGGTGGTTTTTGTGGCGGCGTACGGGGGCGATTGGGCCATTTACAAGCTGCGCGGATCGCCCACCTCGACGGTGACCGTGAACCGCTATGTAACGATTCCGCTGAAGGGAAACAAGCAGGAGTTCGACTATCTGGGGTCGCTGGAGGTGGCTTGCTCGGTGTCAGTTTTTCCGCAGGGTGGGCGCGGGACGTGCTGGCAGCTGCGGCGCAACCCGAACCAGGGCGCGAGCTTCTAGGCCGATTGACTGGGAAGGGGCGAATTCCAGGGAATTGGTGCGGATCATTCCCGTGATCCGGATCACGTCGCGGGGAGTTGAGGGCGTCTAACATCGTGGTATCTTTCGGCGGTACCGAGGTACGATGTATAGCCGCACCCAGAACGAGAACGGCACCTACAACACGCGCTGCCTCTATTGCTTTTTGACGATTGCCTCCGCGGTGGAGACGGACGGGGAGCTGACGCGGTTGGAGGGGCGGCACATCTGCCCGGAGCGGGCGCTGGCGGAGTTGCTGCGAGAGCTGAAAGGAGAAGAGGCTAGCGGACCTCAGAGCTAGTTCGCAGGCTTGCCGGGGATGGCCCTTCCAGATTCAGAGTTATGACAGGCATTGATGTTCACTTTGGGAATACCCCCCAGGCCGGACCTCATTAAAGTGAGGAACCGCTGAGGCGGGGAAAGTAATCTTATATTTATGCGGGGAAAGATCGAAGGTTCCTCCGAAGATGGCAGAAAGGCCGCCTCCCCCAAGGAGCAGGTCTTGGCAACTCCGAATTATTACGAATTCCTCCAAATCAGCCCCAATGCCGATTCGGACACGATCCATCGCGTTTACAAGTTTTTAGCCGCTCGCTTCCACCCCGACAATCCGGAGTCTGGCGATGCCGACAAGTTTTTTCTGTTGCGGCAGGCTTATGAGGTCTTGTCTCATCCAGCGACGCGCGCGAAGTACGATTCGGCTTTTGAGCAAGAAGCTTCGCAGCAGCCTCCTTTATCCACATCGATCGACTTTATGGATGACATAGAGGGGGAACTGAACCGGCGGCTGGCTGTGCTGGCGCTGCTCTATGCAAGGCGGCGCACCAACCCCGCCCACCCGGAGGTGTCGCTTGCGGAAGTGGAGACGCGCATGGGGTTTCCGCGCGACTATCTGGAATTTACGATGTGGTATCTGCAGAAGAAGAGCTACATTACGCGCGCGGACAACTCGGCTTTCACACTGACGGCCGATGGCGTGGACTTTGTGGAATCGCAGCGCGGGAATATCCCGATGCTGAATAAGCTTCTGACCAGCGGAAATACCGTTCCCGCAAAACCGCAACCCGCCGCGCAACAGTCCAATCACAACCCGATCATTGTGCCTCCTTCCGAGCCGGAGGCGGAGGAACGGCGCAGAAGTGCACGGGATCGGCGCTCGCGCCAGCCGGATATGCGTTCGATTCCGATTGAACAGAGGACGAAGAAAAGGGATCGGCGGGCGACGGGACCGGAGTTGAATGCAACAGGAGCGGAAGGACGAACAAGCGAAATGGATCAGCAGAGCAGGCCTTGACCGTGTGGAGCGGATCGACGTATGCTGCGGTGGTTTGCGCGGGGCGTTGATTCCGGGAGAAGGCGAATGGCAAAGCTCACTGAGTTGATTGAATTGAAGCTGGCGTGGTGAGTCTGAAGCACCGCGAAGAACAACCGCGGATTCTTCGACTCACCACCCCCGAACTCGACCCCACGAACGAAGACCTGTTCGTGGGGACCCCGGAAAAACTGAAGGACGTTCGGGGCCCCGTTCGCTCAGGATGACAGTCAGTTTCATATTGGGTCTTTGAGAGTCAAGACACCAGGAGGGCCGCATGAGCACGAATTGCGCGAATGCCGCACCGCTTCTGATACGCGGAGCCGCCGTGCTGGGCGCGGGAACGATGGGCTCGCGCATCGCCGCACACCTGGCGAATGCGGGGATTCCGGCGCTGCTTCTGGATATGCTTCCCGCCGGGGATGGGGACCGGAACCGCCTGGCGAAGGCTGCGCTGGATGCGCTGACGAAGGCCAAACCGGCGGCGTTGTATGAGGCTCGGCTCGCCGCGCTGATTACGCCGGGCAACTTTGAAGACGATCTGGCCAAGCTGACTCAATGCGACTGGGTGATAGAAGCCGTGGCCGAAGATCTGGCGATCAAGACGGCGCTGCTGAAGCGGGTTGTGCCGCATCTGAATTCGAATGCGCTGCTGACGACGAATACATCGGGGCTGCCGTTGAGGCAGATTGCGGCGGGACTTGCGGGGACGCGGGGCTGGAAGGCGGAGCGCTTCTTCGGGACGCATTTTTTCAATCCGCCACGATATATGCGGCTGCTGGAAGTGATTCCGACGGCCGAGAGCGATGCGGAGCTGGTTGCGGCATTTACGACCTTTGCCGACCGCAATCTAGGCAAGCAAGTGGTGAGGGCCAACGACACGCCGAATTTTATCGCGAACCGGATTGGGGTTGCGGCGATGTTCACGGCGGCGGCGCTGATGCTGGAGCAAGGGCTGACGGTGGAGGAGGTGGACGCGCTGACAGGGACGGCGATTGGCTGGCCGCGCATGGGGACTTTCAGGCTGGCGGATATGGTGGGGATCGATATTCTGGCGCATGTGGCGGCTAATTTTCCGGCGGGCGCGAAGCAGAGCGGATTCACAGGCATTCTAGAGGAGATTGTGAAGCGCGGCTGGCTGGGCGACAAGGCCGGACAGGGTTTCTATAAAAAAGTGCGGGAGGCTGACGGCAAGGATCTGCGTCTGTCGCTCGATCTGAAGAGTTTTGAATATAGGCCGGTGGCGAAGGCGGCGCTGCCGGCGCTGGAGATGGCGAAGAATGCGGGCACGGTCGGCGAACGGCTGCGGCTGCTGCTGGCAAATGGGCGGGATTCGAGTTTGGCAAAAGACAAGGGGGCGGCGTTTCTATGGCCGTTTCTGGCGGCGTTGTGGAACTATGCGGCTGACCGCATCGGCGAAGTGGCCGGCGATGCGGCCTCGATTGACCGCGCGATGAAGGCGGGATTCAATTGGGAACTGGGGCCGTTTGAAATGTGGGACGCGGCCGGGGTTGAGGCGACGGTGATCCGCATGAAGGCTCTGGGGTTGCCGGTGAGCGCGCGGGTTGATGCGTTGCTGGCGGCCGGATTGGGCGCGTGGTATGCAAAGGATGGGCGCGAGTGCTACCAGCCGGAGAGGAATCGGCTGGAGGCGGTGGAGGTTGTTGCGGGTCACGCGCGGATTGCGGAGTTTCGGCGAGCGAATGGCGCAGTGCGCGGAGTTGTGCGGGCCAATGCGGGGGCGTCGCTGGTGGATCTGGGCGATGGCATCGGCTGCATAGAACTGCATTCACTGAAGAATGCGATTGGCGGCGATGTGCTGGCGCTGGTGTCAGCGGTGCTGAATGCCGGCTCGGATGCGGTGCGCGATTTTGCCGGCTTTGTGATTGCGAGCGACCGAGAGAATTTCAGCGTGGGCGCAAACCTGATGCAACTGCTGCTGGCGGCGCAGGAGGGCGAGTGGGACGAGCTGAACGCGGTAATTCATGGTTTTCAGCAGATGACGGCGGCGATCAAGTTTTGCCCGCGTCCTGTGGTGGCGGCGCCGTTTGGGATGACCTTTGGCGGCGGGGCGGAGATTTGCCTGCACGCGGCGCGGCGGCAGGCTCATGCGGAGACCTATATCGGCTTGGTGGAGGCTGGGGTGGGGCTGATTCCGGCTGGCGGCGGAACAAAGGAGATGCTGCTGCGGTCGATTGACGCGGCGAGTGCCCTGATGCCCCCAGAGCCAAGAGGGCTGGATTCGAGTATGGCTTCGCGCTTTGCGCAGTCGGCGGAGTTGGCCACGGCGCTGCGGCGGAGCTTTGAGACGATTGCGCTGGCCAAGGTTTCCACTTCGGCTGCCGAGGCGCGGACGATGGGGCTGCTGACGTCCTCAGACCGGATTACGATGAACCGCGAGCGGCTGCTTCTGGATGCGAAGGCGCAGGCTTTGGCGCTAGTGGAGACGGGCTACGCCGCGCCGCAGCCGAGAATGCAGATCGCCGCGCCGGGGACTTCTGCGCTGGCTGCGATGCGGACAGGCGCATTTTTGATGGGCGAGGCCGGCTACGCCAGCGAGCACGACCAGAAGGTGGCGCGCTGGGCGGCGTATATTTTGGCGGGCGGAGGAGTGACGCCGGGAACGCTGGTGAGCGAGCAGTACATTCTGGATTTGGAGCGCGAGGCATTTCTTTCGCTCTGCGGAGAGCGGAAGACTCAGGAGCGGATTGCGTTTACGTTGAAGACGGGCAAGCCACTGCGGAATTGAATTTGCAGGCGAAGCGCTTTGGGGCGATGATGGGCAGAGGGACGACTGCGATGGTTCGCGCCGGGGAAAGAAAACTCGCATGGTTGCTGGGCGGGGTGTATTGCGCTTGCTTGCTGGCGCAGGCTCAGCAGCCGGAGCCAGCCTTGGCGCGGCTCAATGAATCCGGGCAGATTGTTGTGGCTGGGCGGGCGACGCCTTATCTGATCCGCCATCTGCCGGTCAGCTCGTTTCCTGAGTTGCCGGGCGAATTTGCCGCTCTGCTCAGTCGGCGTGGTTGCTTGATTCCGCAGACTTACGAGGCGCACCGGCCGGAGAATGTGATCCACGGCAGTTTTGAGCGCGCTGGATCTTTGGATTGGGCGGTGCTATGTTCGGAGTCGGGTTCCGGGCGGGGAACGGTCTCGCTGATTGTCTTTTTTGCAAGCGCGCCGGCCAAGTTGCTGGTGCTGGCCTCGGGGCCAGAGACCGAACGCTTGCAGGCCCACGACCGGAGCGGTGTGCTGGGCTTCAACTGGGGGATCGATCCGGCCTCACCGGAGCGGGTGCGGCAGGCGCAAGCGGGAATGGCGCATCGTCCGGCGCTGCTGGGCCATGATGCGGTGGCCGATTCGATTGTGGATGGGCGCATTGTTTATCACTTCTATGCGAGGGATGCCTGGACGGTGCTGGATGTGCCGGAGTAAGTGTCCGCAGCACCCGATGCAGATCGTTCTCAAGGAGCAACGACCATGCCGGAAGCCGTGATTGTCAGCGCCGCACGCACACCGGTGGGGCGCGCTCCGAGGGGTGCACTCTCGACCACTCGCCCGGACGATTTGGCCGCAATTGCATTGCGCGGGGCTTTGGATAGGATTCCAGCGCTCGACTGGGCCGAGATCGACGACGTGATTTTGGGTTGCGCGCAGCCGGAAGGGGAGCAGGCGTGGAATATTGGCCGCTTTGCCGCTCTGCGCGCACAGTTGCCGGTGGAGATACCGGGCGTGACGGTGAATCGGCTCTGCGCCTCTGGGCTGGAAGCGATTGTGCAGGCCGATTTGCGGATCAGGGCCGGGGGGGACAGGGTGGTGGTGGCCGGCGGGGTGGAGTCGATGAGCGTGCTGCCCTTTGGCGGTCTCAAGCCCAGCCCCAATCCCTGGCTGGCGGAGCACTACCCAGCGTCGCTGCTGACGATGGGACTGACAGCCGAGCGGGTGGCGCGGCACTACGGGGTAAGCCGCGAGGATCAGGACGCTTTTGCACTGGCCAGCCACCAGAAGGCCGTGGCCGCGCAAGAGGCCGGAGGATTTGCCGAGGAGCTGATTCCGGTGACGGTGGCGACGGCGGTTCCGGGAGCGAAGGCCGGCAAGCTGGTGGTGACGGAGAAGGTTTTTGCCGCCGATGAAGGGCCGCGCGCCGAGACCTCTTTGGAGGCGCTGGCAAAATTGAAGCCGGCCTTTCAGGCGCAGGGGACTGTGACGGCGGGCAACTCTTCGCAGACCTCCGACGGCGCGGCTGCGGCAGTATTGATGGATGCGGGACGTGCGCGCGAGCTGGGCATGCGGCCGCTGGGGCGGCTGGTGGCTTATGCCGCGACGGGCTGCCTGCCGGAGGAGATGGGCATCGGGCCGATTACCGCGATACCGCTGGCGCTGAAGCGGGCAGGATTGAAGCTGGATGAGATTGGCCTGATCGAACTCAACGAGGCCTTTGCCGCGCAGACGCTGGCGGTGATCCGAGAACTGGGCCTGGACCCAGAGCGCATCAATGTGAATGGCGGCGCGATCGCGCTAGGGCATCCGCTGGGCTGTACCGGCGCAAAGCTGACTGCAACGCTGCTGAGCGAGATGCGGCGGCGGCAGGTGCGCTACGGCATGGTGACGATGTGCGTGGGCGGAGGGATGGGCGCGGCGGGAATCTTCGAGTTGGTTTAGATTTGTACACGTGGCACATCGATCCATTTCTTCCAATCTTGACATATCATGATTTGTCATGATAGCTTCAGGAGAACGATGGAGGTGTGCCATGACGATTCAGACCCGCGAGAAATTCGCTACCCAGGTCAATTCTGAAATCCTGCGCTCTGTGCGGCACATCGCTCAGAATGAAGGCAGGCAGCTTCAGGTCTTGGTCGAGGAGGCTCTAGCCGATCTGATTGAGAAGAAGATGCAGAGCCGCCCGCGTGCATCTATCATGGCGGCCTACCAAGCCAGCCACGAGAAATTCGCGCCGCTCTACAAGAAGCTGGCTGAATGACCGACTATCTGACCGTCGTCGAGGTGCTGGCAATCCATGACGACCAAATCGAGCGTTATGGCGGCGCGTCCGGGGTGCGAGATCGCGGCTCGCTCGAAGCGGCCATTTTTCGACCGCAAACCGGCTATTATGCCGATCTGATTGAGGAAGCCGCCGCTCTCTGGGAAAGTTTGTCGCAAAACCACCCATTCATTGACGGCAACAAGCGCACCGCCTTCGCCGCAATGTATACCTTCCTTGCCATCAACGAGGTCCGGCTGACCGCAAGCGCTGGCGAGACAGAAACCTTCCTGCTCAACCTGTATGTCATCGGCTCGTTTGATTTCGAGCATCTGTGCCAATGGCTGCGAAGCAATGTCTCGTTTTAGGGCCGGTTTCAGGAGTTCGTTGCCGCCTTGGCATTTGACCCACGCAAGCCCCTGAAAACACGGCGCGGCAATCGTGGGTCAAAACTTACCCCTTATGGGACACAACCAGCCTAAACAGGGCAGGTGGGGACTGTATCGACAAAATGAGTCATTTTGTCGATAGATACTTGTGGCGGACATTTGAATTCATCGGTACTCTTCAATCGCTTTCGAGAAACCGGCGAATGATGTTTCTCGCCGCGTCAGCATCCTTGAGTTGACATTCCCATAATGCAAGGCTGCCCCACCCGATGGCCTTTAACGCTGCGCGCGCCCGTATATCGCGTTCCTTGTTGCCCGCGATTTTCTCTATCCAGTAGTCGCGGTTCTGAACCGGAACACGGGCTCCGCGCGCGCAGTTGTGGCCATGCCAAAAACAACCATGCACGAACAGCGCTTTATGTAGCTTGGGAAAAGCAAGGTCAGGTTTTCCGGGGAGGTCTTTGCGATGTAGACGGAACCGATAGCCCATGCGGTGCGCCAGTCGGCGCACCGTCAATTCCGGCACGGTGTCTTTGCTCTTCACCGCCTGCATGGTCCGACGCCGGATTGCAGGGTCTTCGGTCATGCTCTTCTAATCGCTGTGGCCTCGGACTCATGCGCCACTTGCCCGCCTCTGCGAATGCGCGTTTTTCTTAAAGTTTCGGCACCTCGATGCTCGACTTCAAAGTCAACATAATTGACCTCTTCGTCAACGCCACCGAAGCATTTATGAAATGCTCGTAAGAGCTGAACCTCTTCCAAGGATTGCGCCACAGGCCGGGGATTGTTCCTCGGGCTGGCGATAGTTCCAGGAAATACGTAGATGCACGGCGGCGGCAACATGAAATGTGACACCGCTGTGATTCGTTGCGGGTTTTCTTCAAGTTTTGGGCAA
>JBEKDN010000073.1:0-17217 GCA_050014335.1 Occallatibacter sp.
GAATTGCTCGGCCGTGGGCGCCGGGAATGTAATAGTTTGCGCGACAAGATGCACCGGAATATTCTGCTGCACGAGCGGCGCGGCGGCATAAAGGCTATCTCCAGCCTGCGTCGCTTGCACAATGCATGTGCCCTGTTGCAACAGTGAAGCAGTGGTTCCGGTTACTCCGCAGACGGTGGGGGTGGCCGAGTTAAATGCAACTGTAAGTCCCGAACTGGCCGTGGCCGCAAGAGTAACTTGACCCAGTGCGTATTCTGTTGCCGTGATGGCCGGGAAGGAAATGGTCTGCTGCGCTTTGTCCACGACGATGTCCAGCGAAACCAGCGGAGCGGTGAAGTACAAACTGCTGCCGCCTTGTGTTGCGTGAATGACGCACACGCCGGGAGTCAGCAGCGAGACCGTCGATCCGGAGACCGTGCAGACAGCGGAGGTAGCCGATGCAAGGACGACCGTCAGGCCGCTGGTGGCCGTGGCCGCAATGGGCAGGCTGGTCAGCGCGTATTGCGTGCCGGCGACAGGCGTGAAGGCGATGGTTTGCTGGGCTTTGGCGACGGTGACCGAAGCAACTCCTTTGGCAGTGCTATAGACCAGTAAGCTCGTAACGTCAGGCGTGTAAGTGGTTGTCAGAGTATCGTTACCGACTGACAGCTCTCCGGCAGGAACGTCGATGATTGCGCTGCCACTGGTGAGAGATGTCACATCTGAGGTATAAGCTCCGTCCGAGAGCGTCACCGATCCAGTAGCCACGGGAGTACCATCTTCACCAATTACGGCCACTATCACCTGGAGTATCTGCGCCGCAGTAAGGCTCGATGACGATGGCGTTACCGTCACTGTTGGCCGGGTGATGGGAGGCTGATACACCCACAGGTCATTGAGATTGTCGGCAGAGAACCACCCCGTGCCGCCAGGATCGCCATAGCCCCCAAAGAGCCAGAAATTTCCGCTGTTGTCGGTCCAGGTCATCGTGTCTTGGCGTGATCCGGGGAGATTGCCCGCTGCGGGGCTCTCCAACGTGCCGTACACCCCTTGCTGACCACCGAAGTTGGATCCAGCGTTTCCCCCCATCCAGGCCCATTCGTTGGTGGAGGGGCTAAACTCCCAAAGGTCGTCGAAAAAGCCTACAGTTTCGACAAACTGAGGACAGGCGCCATAGCCTCCAAATAGCCAGAAATTGCCGCTGAGGTCGGTCCAGATTGCAGCAAGACTGCGGCCTAAGGGAATATTTCCAGTTGCGGGCGTGCCCAAAGCGCCGGTTGTTCCGCTCCCTATGCATTCCAATCTTTGTTTCGGATACGTTCCTTGAAGAAAGCAGGTCAGGGAACTCTTTCCTCCCATCCAGGCCCATTCTCCGTAGGTTCCGAGGGAAGGATTGAACTCCCAAACATCATTCAGATTGCCCAAATGGCCGCTGGCATCGTAACCGCTACCGCCAAAAAGCCAGAAATTGCCGCTGCCGTCGGTCCAGCTTGCGGCGTCGTCTCGGCCTCCGGGAATGTTTCCGGATGCAGGGCTTCCAGGGCTCCCGTAGCTTCCAGACTGGCCACAGCCATAGCATGACAGCGAACTGCTTCCGGCCATCCATGCCCATTCGCCATGAGCGCCAAGGGAGGGATTGAACTCCCACAGGTCATTGAGATAGCCTTCATTGCCACTGCCATCGTAGCCATAGCCGCCAAAAAGCCAGAGATTGCCGCTGAGGTCGGTCCAACTGGAAGCGCCCATGCGGCCTCCGGGAAGATTTCCGGCCGCCGGCGTTCCAGGGGATCCATAGGTTCCGGAATTTTGGTATCCATCCGAGTCGCAGCAGAGTCCGTTGGTCCCTCCTATCCAGGCCCACTCATTCTTGGAAGGGTTGAACTCCCATAGGTCGTTCAGTTCGCCGGCAATCCCGTTCACATCGATTCCATCGCCACCGAAGAGCCAAAAGTTGCCGTTACTGTCGGCCCAGGCAGCAGCGCCATTGCGTCCACCGGGGATGTTTCCTGTTGCGAACGTTCCCGGTTTCCCGTAGACTCCAGGCTGGCCGTATCCATATCCTCCAGAGCTCATCGTGCTGCTTCCGCCCATCCAGGCCCACTCTCCGTATGTACCGAGGGAAGGATTGAACTCCCACATGTCGTTTAATCTGCCAAGATTGCCGCTGTCGTCGGTCCCGGAGCCCCCGAAGAGCCAGAAGTTGCCGCTCTTGTCGGTCCAGCTTGCAGCGGTGTTGCGGCTTCCGGGAGTATTTTCGGGGGCGGGTATTCCCAAATCGCCGTGGACACCGGAAATATTGCCATTTCCGGTGCTTCCACCCATCCAGGTCCATTGTTCGGAGGCCGTGGTTTGAGCGTTTGCCAATTGCTGAATCGATAACGACGTTACGGCAATGAGTCCTGCAATAAGAAGAACCCGCAAAGGGAGAACTTGCGAAGGAAAGAACATCGGTTTGCACCTTATCGGTCAGCTGGCCCGGTTCCGTTGTCGCAACTCTGGAATCTGGAAGGGGGATCCCACGATTCAAGGAGCTGCGTTCTGTGAAATCTCCGCGATGAGGATACAAGTGGAGATATTCAAGCATCAGTCATTGGTAGGAACAGCGCGGATTTTATTCCAATTGTATTTCCCTTTTCTGTGACGGTGGTCACTTATGGCTCGAACGGATGAGATATAGAGCACGCGTCCTGGCCTTTTTTACAATGTCCCGCGTGCCCGTGCCGCTCCTCCATACCAGAGCTATTGAATGCATTGCATCCTGAACGGGCCAAGTACAATCCAACTATCACGATATGGAGTACGTGCGGCTCAGGACTAATACGCATTCAACCATCAACGGTGAACAGCAAGCTCTCTGCTGAGGAACAAGTTATGGCGACGATCGAAATGAGTGTCCGGCCGGAGGATCTTTCCCATATTCCTCAGGCCAATGAGAGGATTCCAGAGCCAGGGATACTGGTGATCTTTGGCGCATCCGGTGATCTGACCAAGCGCAAGCTGCTTCCGGCGCTCTTTCACTTGGAACAGGCTGGGTTATTGCCCGGCAGGTTTGCCATCGTAGGCGTGGCGCGGCGGCCGCTGGGCCATGAGTTTGCCGAGGATATGCGTTCGGGCATTGTCGAATTTGGTGGCGTGGATACTAATGCCGCAAAGCTGGAAAACTTCGTCAGTAATATAAGTTACTTTCCTCTTAAATTCGACGATCCGACAGACTACGCAGGATTGAAAGCGTATCTGGAACGCATCGCACATGAGAAAAACATTGGCGATGCACGGCTTTTTTATCTGGCTACGGCGCCGGAGTTCTTTGCTGGAATCGTCGAGAATCTGGGCGCGCTGGGAATGGCGCAACCCAAGGCGTCCATTGTGATAGAGAAGCCATTTGGGCACGATCTGGACTCCGCGCGCAAGCTGAACAGCCAGGTAAATGCCGTCTTCAATGAGGATCAGGTCTTCCGCATCGATCATTATTTGGGTAAAGAAACAGTACAGAATATTCTGGTCTTCCGCTTTGCCAACGGCATTTTTGAGCCAATATGGAATCGCAATTACATCGACCATGTGCAGATCACCGTCGCGGAGACGCTGGGCGTAGAGGGGCGCGGGCCATTTTATGAGAAGGCCGGCGCGCTGCGCGATGTGGTGCAGAATCACATGATGGAGTTATTGAGTCTCGTGGCTCTTGAGCCGCCGTCGAGCTTTGAGGCAGAAAGCGTGCGGCGCGAAAAGCTCAAAGTGTGGCGGGCAATCCCATCCATTCCAATTCTCAATGCAGTGCGCGGGCAATATGGTCCGGGCTTGGTGGAGGGCGAGCATGTGCCGGGTTATCGCGACGAGGAGCGAGTGAGTGCCACGTCAGGCACGGAAACTTTTGCCGCTGTGCGTCTGGAAGTTGAAAACTGGCGCTGGGCTGGGGTTCCATTTTATCTGCGCGCCGGTAAGCGACTGAAGCAGCGGGCCACAGAAATCAGCATTCAGTTCAAACAGCCGCCGCTGTTGATCTTCGACCGGCTCGCGACCAGCGGTCCATGCCAGCAGATTCAGCCCAACCAGTTGACCATTCGCATTCAGCCGGACGAAGGGATTGCGCTGCGCTTTGGTGCCAAAGTTCCCACGACGCCGGATATGGCCGTCTGCCCGGTGAATATGGACTTCGATTATGAGGCGGCCTTTGGCAAATCCAGCGCCAACGGCTATGAGCGACTCCTGTTGGATGCGATGCTGGGCGACCAAACACTCTTTGCGCATCGCAACGGCGTAGAGACAAATTGGGCGCTCTACACTCCGCTTCTAGAGGCGTGGGCAGCCAAGAAGCCAGAGAAATTTCCCAACTATGTTGCCGGATCGTGGGGCCCTGAATGCGCGGATCATCTACTGGAGCAGCGCGGCCACGCGTGGCGAAACGATCTGGGTAGGAACTCTAGATGAGCGCGCGGAATTCTGATACTTGTGCCTTACTCGATCAACGGCAAGAATCGCCGCAGCTTCTCGTCGTACTGCTCAATGCGGCCGCTGAGAATATCGTAGTACCACCCGTGCACTGTCAGCCGGCCTTCCGATTCGGCGCGAGCCACCGAGGGCTCGGTGTGCAAGTTAAGTAGCTGCGCCACTACATTACCGCGAATCAGCGATGCCAATTCAGCGCTCTCGCCATCGGCAGGATTCAGAGGCTGGCGATGGTTGAAGGCTGCCTCAACGTGACTCAACCAACGCCGTGCCTTAGGAAGATTTTCCAGGCTCTTGTGGTCCAACTCCGCCTTGAGCGCTCCGCAGTCGGAGTGGCCGCAGAGAATGGCGTGCTTCACTTTGAGAACCTCCACGGCATACTCGATCGTCGCCGTCACTCCGTCCACATCGTTCGTGGTAATCGGCACCACATTGCCCGCGTTGCGCGTGATGAAGAGGTCACCAGGGCCGGTCCCGAGGAAAAGATCCGGAACCACGCGCGAGTCTGAACAGGTGATGAAAAGCCACTCCGGCGCCTGCATCTCCGCCAGCAGATGAAACTGGCTCCGCCGGCCGGGAAATACCTCGGCCAGAAATTTCTTGTGCCCTTCAATCAATCGCTCCATTCGACGCCCCGCCTCCTTGAAGAAAACTTCCCTTCTGTACCAGCCTATCGCACTGCCGCTACGCTATAGTTTACTTGGAAGCTCTCCCGCGTTTTTCGACCGCATCTAGACGCAAGGCAGCGGAGGCAGGCGCATTGTTGCGGCTTAGTCGAGCAGGAGCGAAAAATTATGAAGACTCCCGAAGTCACTGTCGTTGTGCCAATCTATAACGGCTCGGCCTATCTCGCTGAGACACTCAAATCTCTTCTCTCTCAAACCTTCGAGAATTTTGAGCTTCTCGCAATTGACGATGGAAGCACCGATGCATCGGCCGATATTGTGCGCTCTTTGAATGACGATCGCGTTCGTCTGATCCAAAAAGCAAATGGCGGACTTTGCCATGCATTGAATCTGGGAATCACCGAAGCCAGATCACCTTATATCGCCCGCAGCGACCAAGACGATATCAGCCTTCCTTCCCGGCTGGCAATGCAATTACAAGTAATGAAGGATCACCCGGAAGTTCTTGCGATCTTCGCCTACGCCACCAAAATTGGTGGCAAACATACATGGTCAAATGCCGACAAATATGTTGTGAGTCACGGACAATGTAAAGCGTACGAACCGATGAATGACGGCTGCTTGTTAGGTTCGACGATGTTTGCCCAAACTGCCGCGCTGCGATCTGTTGGCGGGTTTCGGCAAGCCTACTACCCGGCGGACGATTGGGATTTGGAATGTCGTCTGGCGGAAACAGGCAGGGTTCTGGTTTTGCAGGAGACGCTGATTGCCTATCGCTTTCAAACCAGCGCAAATACTTATCGGGTATTTGCTGAAATGCGGGAAAAGTCGCGCTGGACAAAAGATTCGCATCGCCGCCGCTTGCAATCGATTCCAGAATTGACCATCGAACAGTTCAGGCTTGCCCAGCCAAGAGATTATTGGTCGCGTTTTCGCCGCTATCGAAGAGATGCATCCAAGCTGCGCATGCGCAACGCCGGACAGAGATTTCTGGACGGACATTATATAGCTGGCGCGGCACATATGTTCGCCGCTGTCCTGCTCAACCCTGAAGATATGCTGGGGCGACTTAGACGCTACCTTTTTCGCAACTAAGTTCCGCGCTGCTTGAAACCGTTGTTAATAACTCATTCTTGGACGGAACTCGCCGGAGATCGTCATGTCAAAAGTATCGTTTCTTCCACTAAGCGCGCCCCCTTTATCCTTCAGGCAGTTTCTCTCCGTACTCATTCCGGCGCTGGAAGCGGAAGGACTGCGCCCTTGCGTCTTACGGAATTATGAGGGATTTCCCGATATTAATCTCGGCAATGATGTGGATATGTTGATCCTTCCCGCCGATTTGACTCGCGCGGTGCGCGCACTCCGCTCAATTGAAAGAATTCGGATAACTGGCTATACGGAGCGTCCCTATGTGGCGAATACATATATTGAAGGCATCGCCCCGGCCCCCGCTGCCCGCGCATTGCAACTCGATTTCTTAATGAGTCTGAATTGGAAGGGATTGCCTTATCTTACCGCGGATTCCGTGCTGCGATCGGCGGTGCGCAGGCAAGCGGGGGACTTGAGTTTCCTTGTTCCTTCGCCAATTCACGAAGCAATCATTTCTTTGCTTTCAAGCCTGTTGGTTGGCGGATGGCTCAAGGAAAAATACTTCTCCCAGGTTCAAAGTACGTTCGCCACAGACAAGCCCGCAGTGATTGCCGCCCTGTCCGAGCCGTTTGGATCGAAGACTGCAACACAATTAGTGGATTCGATTCTCGCCGGAGACCGCGTAATGATAGTGAGATGCGTGAGGCTGCTCCGTATTTCACTGGCCTCGCGCAGTCTGCTGCGCAAGCCGTTCCGCGGCGCCGCAGCCATTGTCCGGCACTTTGTGAGCGAGTTTGCTATACGCTTTTCTCCGCGGACGATTGAGTCCGTTTGCATTTTGAGTACGGACGCCCGCTCCAAAGCAATCATCGTCGCGGGTTTGATTCCAATTTTGCACTCCGCCTCAAAGGAAGTGGTGAAGCACGATCACATGTCGCCTTTGCCTAATGCGAGCATCATTCGGAATGCCGCCGGCAGCGCGGATTTGCTCCTGGGGACATTCAGCCGCTCGTTGCTCACCATGGCGAATATCGTACTGTGGATTGCGAAAGAGTGGCTCTTCCAATTCATAGGGAAAAGGAATCTTACACTTCGCTTTTGCGAGAGTAGCGGCTATGACTACTTGATCGACCCGAAGAGAATCCGTAACGGAGTTCCCGCATGGTTTGTGCAACTGGCTGCCAAGCTGCTTCCGTCGCCTGACCTATGGATACTTTTGGATACGCCATCCGATGAATTGCAGTCGGGCAGTCAATCTATGGCGTCCAATGAAACCGGCCGGCTTGAGGCCTATCGTTCCTTTGTGAAAACGAGAGAAAGTTATATTATTCTGGACGCTGGCAAGCCTGTTGAAGCCCTGATGGAAGATGCGTACGCGGCCATAATCGATGTTCTCGCGCAGCGTGCCAGATCCATAATCGACCGGCGTTTTTGAGTCCCATATCTCTTCTACCAATAAATCTCTCATTCAAAACTAACTTCGCTCAATGCCGCTGCGCTATAGTTATCTGGATGCTCTTACGCGTCTTTAGACCGCTCTCTATTTTGCTCTTTGCCGCCGGCGCGACTTTGGTATGGGCGCAGACCGCCGCACCCGCTTCTGGACAGAAAGATCCTCGCAACTACGACGCCACGCAATTCGGCGACTTCGTCACTCTCGGCCCGGACTGGCTCTTCGCCGCCGGCGACAACCTAACCTGGGCTTCGCCTACCCTCGATGACAGCCAATGGAAGACCCTCTCGACCGAAAAATCGCTTAGCTACTACGGCATCCACGATATTCCTTACGCCTGGTATCGGCTCCACGTTCACCTCCGCCCCGGCGCTCGCGATCTCATGATTGGCACGGCGGGCGTGAGTGGAAAATATGAAGTCTACGTGAACGGCGTCCGGCTTGGCGGAAATGGCAAAATGATCGGGAGCACGTTTATCCAACAAGAACAACTTGTCGTTTTTGCCGTTCCCGATAGTGTTCTTTCACCAAATGGCGATTTCGTCCTTGCCCTCCGATTTGCTGTTAACTGGGGCTCCGTCAGCGGGCCCGGCGCCAGCACTCCCCTTAACCCAGGCTCCGCATATCTAATCAGTCAAGGGTCGGCGCCGATCATTACCAGCTATGTGGCCGCACACACCGCTGGGCCGCCAGGCGTGCTCTGCGCCCTCGCCCTGCTTGCGGCGTTAATATCCTTCGCACTTTACTTTGCGCTGCGCAGTCAGCAGGAATATCTGGCAATCGCCATCTTCCTTTTTGCCGCAAGCCTGGTGGCGGCAACCATGATCTGGCTCAATCTGCATGCCTTCACTTTTCCCGTCTTTTGTGAGGAGTTTACCTTTCTCGGTGTGGAGAACTTTGCGCTCATCGAGTTTGTCCGCCTCATCTTGCAACGGCCGCGCACGCGCTGGCTTCTCACTTTGGAGGTCGTTTCTTCCTGCGCATTTCTCTTGTTTCCATTACGACAGATCGGACTTATCTCTCCCGACCTTGGCATGGTCGCGTTTTTTCTTCCCATTCTGACGGTGAAGATCGTATTGCCGGTGCTGCTCTTCAGGGCCGCGTTTAAAGGCAATCGCGAAGCCGGCTTGCTGCTGCCGGCAATATTCGTAGGCTGCTTTGCCGACTACCTTAGCTTCTATCGCGACGTGGCCCACTATGCATTCCACGACGCATGGATCAATTACCTGCCCTTCAGTTTTAACTTTGGCAGTTACGATATCGATTTCTATCGCATCGGCGATTTCATTTTCTACATTGCAGTGCTGATTTTCCTGGTGCGGCGCACTGTGTGGATTGCACGCGAACGCAATCGCGCCGCCGCTGAACTGGAAGCTGCGCGAACCACGCAGCAGCTTCTTCTTTCCCGCTCCGCGCAGCTAACACCCGGCTTTCACGTCGAGACCATCTACCATCCGGCAAGCGAAGTCGGAGGCGATTTCTTCCTTGTCGCTTCGATGCCCAACGGCGGACTGATGGCCATTGTCGGCGATGTATCCGGCAAGGGACTCCTGGCGGCAATGCGCGTCGCAATGATTCTGGGCGTTCTCCGCCGCGAAGACTCCTGGGAGCCGTCAAAGGTGCTGCACAATCTGAACGAGGCGCTTCTGACCCGCGGCGAGACCGGCTTTACAACTGCTTGCTGTGTCCACATAGAGCCCGACGGCCGCTACGCGCTGGCGAATGCCGGCCACATTTCCCCTTACATCAACGGCGCGGAGATCGCCACACCGCCGTCTCTGCCGCTTGGTCTGGCGGCGGACCAGCAATACGACACTGTTCGCGGCTCTCTGGCTGTGAATCAGAAACTTGTGCTGCTCTCGGACGGCGTTGTGGAAGCCCGCTCGGCTACCGGCGAACTATTCGGCTTTGACCGCATGGCCGCACTCACTCTCAAGCCCGCCCGCGAGATAGCAGACACCGCCAAAGCCTTCGGCCAAGAGGACGACATCACCGTTCTCACCCTGGCTCGCACCGTGTGATCTATTCACATGATTCTCCGCACCACTCCGGCAAGCCGCTGCATCCAATCGAACATGAGCACAAAGAACCCGCCCGCGGCCGCCGGCGGCGCATTCCTTATCGGTGGCAATTTGCCGGTTTACCGCCTCGGTTACGGTACCATGCGCCTTGTGGGCGAGGGTGCCTGGGGCGAGCCGGACGACGCCGGCGAGGCGCGCCGCGTACTCCGCCGGGCCGTCGAACTAGGCGTTACACTGATCGACACCGCCGACGCCTATGGCCCTGAGATCGCCGAGCGGCTTATTGCCGAGGCGCTTCACCCTTATCCCTCTGGACTAGTCATCGCCACCAAAGGCGGCATTACGCGTCAGGGCCCGGCCAAAACCGAGTTCGTGGGCCGCGCCGGGTATCTCATCCAGTGTGTTGAGATGAGTCTGCGCCGCCTGCAACTGGACTGCATCGACCTCTACCAGCTTCATCGCATCGACCCGCGTACGCCGCTTGAAGAGTCACTTGGCGCGCTGAAGAATCTCCAGACCCAAGGCAAAATTCGCCATATCGGCCTGAGCGAAGTGACACAGGAAGAAATCGAGGCTGCACGCAAGATCGTCAATGTCACGACTGTCCAGAATCGATACAGTCTGGCCGACCGGCGGCATGAAGAAACTCTAAAATACTGTGAGCAAAACGGCATCGGTTTCCTGCCCTGGTACCCAATGAATGCCGGTAAGCTGCTCCGGGCCGACACTCCATCCGCGCAGGCGCTAGGTGCAATTGCCGCGCGGCATTCAGCTACAGTGGCCCAGCTTTCGCTGGCTTGGCTGCTGCAGCGTTCACCGGTCATGCTGCCTATTCCTGGCACCTCCAAGGTGGAGCATCTGGAGGAGAATGTTGCGGCCGCAGGATTGAAGCTCAGCGCCGAAGAGCTGGCGGAGTTGGAGCAGGCTGCGGTTTAATACTACAGTTGTAGATCGGGAAAACGGACGGAGCAGGGGCCTTCATGCCCCTGATAAAGCACGAATTTGAAGGGCCTTTAGGTTCGGGGCTTTGTCCTGTTTCTTTAGTTTTAGTCAAGGACAACTGTAGTATTAAGCGTGTGACAAAGCCTGGCAGCCACCCAGTTTGAATTTACAGCGGGTACCGCTCCAGTTGAATGCAGTGCCTCGCCACGGTGCGGCTCAATCCTATCGCATCCGCAGGCGTGAAACGCGCCAAGCGCCGCAGAATCGCCAACTGCGTCCCCAGCATGTCACCTTCACCGCAAGCCGCCAGCACACGCCGTGTCGCCTGCTCGGCCAGGGCCAGCGTCTCGTCTGCAAGCAGGCCAGCCATGGCCCCCGCTGATTCACTCGCCGATGCCTGAACCGTGTTCCCAATTCCCTGCTCTGCCAACTTCCGCGCGCGCAGCAGCGCCGACTCAAATGCGTAGACCTGCAGGATGATCTCGGCCAGATCGGCCATTATCTCCTGTTGCTCCTGAAGCGCTGTCATAAAGCGCTGGCTGGCCACACCCGCGGCAAATAGCGCTATCTTCTTGGTCGCAGCCAGCACCCCGGTCTCGCGCGCAAGCACCTCGCCGGCATCGGAAGCGGTGTCAAACGAAGGCGGCTGCGTGACCTCGTCCATCAATTTCTTGATCGCCGGCAGCAGCGGAAGCTGCCCGCTCAGCGCGCGCTTCATCAGCCAGCCGGTGATGATCAGGCGATTGATTTCGTTGGTGCCTTCAAAAATCCTATTAATGCGCGCATCGCGATAGAGGCGCTCGGCCGGATATTCCTCAACGAAGCCGTAGCCGCCCATCGTGGCCACCAGTTCGTCGGAAACCAGCGACAGCATCTCCGAGCCATAGACCTTCAGGATGGAGCATTCGACGGCATACTCCTCAATGCGCTTCTGCGTTTCGCGCGGGTTGCCGCCCTGCTCAGGACCAAGCGACGCCAGTGCCGCGTCAATCATTCCCACCGTCCGGTATGCCATGCTTTCTGCGGCAAAGAGACGCGTTGCTGAAGCCGAGATCTTCCGCTGGATCAGGCCGAATTCCGCAATGGATTTGCCGAAGGCCTTGCGCTCTTTGGCGTAGCGCACCATCTTGCTGAGCACATGCCGCGCCCCACCAACGCAGGCCACGCCCAGCTTGAAGCGGCCGACATTCAAAACGTTAAACGCAATGTGGTGGCCCTTGCCGGCCTCGCCCAATAAATTCGCGGCGGGAATCTCGCAGTTGTCCAGCACCAGCGGGCAGGTTGACGAGCCGCGAATCCCCAGCTTGTGCTCCTCCGCGCCAACCGTGAGCCCCGGCGCCGTGCGCTCGATCAAGAATGCGGAGAACCTCTCGCCATCAATCTTTGCGAAGACCGTGTAGAGGCTCGCGATACCACAGTTGGTGATCCACATCTTTTCGCCGTTGAGCGTATAGGTGCTTCCGTCAGCGGAGAGTGTGGCCCGTGTGCGAATGTTCATGGCATCGGAGCCTGAGCTGGCCTCGGAGAGAGCGTACCCGCCAATCCACTCGCCTGAGCCAAGCCGAGGCAGATAGCGCCGCTTCTGCTCCTCGGTGCCGTACCAGACCAGCGGCAGCGTTGCAATTCCCACGTGCGCGCCAATCGCTGTCGAAAATGCGCCCAGAACTGAGAGATGGTCCGTCACAAGGGTCGAGGTCGTCTCATCCATCCCCATGCCGCCATATTCTTCGGGAATATCGACCGAAGTAAATCCCAGTTCACCGGCCTTGCGGATCAACCCGGCCATAACTCCAGCCTCTTTGGCCTCGATGGCGGGGATGTTAGGCAGTATTTCATCGCGGGCGAACTGCGCCGCCGTCGCGGCTATCTGGCGTTGCTCCTCGTTCAAATCCTCGGGCGTGAAAACTTCGGCCGGGATGCGACTTTCAAGCAGGAAGCCGCCACCGGGTGCGGCGGCAATGGGGGAATCGGAAGTTGCGAACATAAAAGAACTTGCCTCCTGCGATTCAGGTCACTTCAAGATAGATGCTTGAACCGAGGCAAGGACGCGAGAAACCTACCAGGATAAGTCCAGGAATCTCAACCCGATCCCCGCCAGCTATGCGGCTTTGATGGAGAGCTTGAGTCCCAATGCCTGCATCACGCGCAATATAGTTCCAAATTCCGGATTTCCCTCCGCGCTTAGGGATTTGTAAAGGCTCTCACGCGACAGTCCTGACGCCTGAGCGACCTGCGACATGCCTCGCGCCCGAGCCACTGTTCCGAGCGCTTGCGTAAGAAAGGACGGGGCGCCAATCTCCAGTGCGGTATTGAGCGACTCCTGAAGATAGGCCTCAATTGATTCGTCATCGTCAAGGTATTCCGCAGGATCGTAAGGCCTGATTTTCAGGACCATATCTATTCCTCCTCCAACTCTGCCGCCAACGATTTTGCCCTCTGAATATCGGCCGGTTGCGAGCTCTTATCGCCGCCACAGAGGAGCAAAATGAGAGTTTGCCCTCGCTGAATGAAGTTGACGCGATAACCGGGACCATGAGAAATTCGCAACTCTCGAACTCCTACGCCTACCGACTCCACGTCTCCTGGATTATCGAAGGCCAATCGGTCAATGCGAACCTGAATTATCGATCTGGCCCGTCGATCCCGCAAGCATCGCAACCAGTCGGAGAAGGCTTCGGTCTGGCGAATTGAAATCATTGATAAGTGCATCCTTCGGGATACAGATTGTCAAGACATCCAATTCATGCTCGCTTAATAGGATCGATTAATGCTATTCCTACCCCAGTTCCCGGAATTTACTTCGCCAATTTCTCTGCAACCGCCTTCTTTTTAGCGAGCTTTGATGGTTTGGTTCTGGCGGATTCCGCGCGGAGAAAAACCGCTGAACTCAACTCGGCCAGCCGGTGCGCGCTCCGCGCCTTGGCAATCAGCAAATCCGCCGTCTGCTGCACAATCCAGTCGAAGTTCGCCTGGCCAATCGAGCGAAGATCGGCGTCGGGGACGGGATTCATGAAATCAATGGCGTAAGGAATGCCGCGCTCAATAGCAAACTCCACGGTATTGAAGTCGTAGCCAAGCGCGGTGCAGAGTTTGAGCGCGTCCAGCCTCATGCGCTTCAGCAAAGCCTTGCCGACCGGCGGCGAATTCTCGACGTACCGCTCGGTGTGCGGGCGGCGCGGATCGTAGGCCATGATGCGCACCTTCCTGCGGCCCACCACGTAGCAGCGGAAGTACTGAGTGAATTCGACAGCCTTCTGATAGACCATGCACAGATCGCGGCTTTGGTCGTAGGCACGAAAAAACTCCTCGCGGCTGCGTGCCTCGGAGACATCCCGCCAGCCGCCGCCGTCGATTGGCTTGAGAAAGCCGTGCTCGCCAACCGCGGCAAATACCGCCTCCCAGTCAAGCGGGTACTCCAGGTTGCGCATCGAGCGGTCTGTCGATCCAGCGGGCGGCTGCTTGTGCGGCAGCATCACCGTTGCGGGCGTCGCAACGCCCAGACGCGCAGCCAGCGCGTAGTTGAAGAACTTGTCGTCGGCTGAGGCCCAGAAAGGATTGTTAAGAACCACGGTCCCCTTGAGCGCGGCGTGCTTCAAATAGGCGCGGTAAAAGGGAACTGCGTGCGAGATGCGGTCCAGAATCACCGCGTAGCCTGAGGCGCGGCCGGCAGCAACGGCGCCAGTCAGAACAAATTCGGCGTGAATCCCGTCCACGTTGCGGGAATTGATCTGCTCCACCAGGGAACCGGGAAAGCTGTTCTCTCCGCCGAAGAGAATTCCGATTTTCTTCATCGCTCGCCCTCCATGCACGGCCCAGCGCCGGCACAAAATTCCGCAACGCATTCAGTGTACGGCAGCGAGGTTCACACATTGTAAAGGGAGTTTCCAAGGAATTCTTTAGATTGATTGAGGCTTTATGGAAAGCGCATCTGGCAGGACGCCCTTTTTCGGAGCGTCCTGCCAGATGGGTAGGTTTATTGCGCTGTGTAAGTGTAGTCCGCCGACTGCCAGACTCCGTTGATTTGCGAGAAGAGGCGTACGTGGACCGTCTTCCCATTGGTGGGCAGGCCAGTGGCGTTCGCCGAAGTGTTCGTAGTCACCCCGGAGGTATAGTAGTTGTCCGATCCCACCGTGGAGCCAGCCCACAGCATATACGCCGTAACTCCGGTGCCAGTGAGCCAAGTGAAGGTCACATTGGCGCCGGAGAGAGTGGAAGTGGGCGCGGGAGTGAACAAAGTTGCCTGGGCCGCTGTTCCGGCTTCGGTATAAAGGAAGTCAGCCGACTGCCAGACTCCGTTGATTAGCGAGAAAAGCCGCGCATAGACGTTGACGCCATTCGATTGAAGGCTGTTAACGGTAATCCACGTGGAGGTGATGGTGCCGGACGTGAACAGATTCTTTGATCCGACTCCGGTTGTTCCCAACCACAGCTGGTAAGCTGTGACGCCGTTGCCCGCCGTCCAGGTGAAAGTTACGCTGTTGCCGGCCAGTTGGCTGTTCGGGGAAGGTGTGCTGAGCGCGGCACGCAATGTTGAGCCCGATGCGATGCAAGTGTAGTCTGTGCCCTGCCACGTTCCGGCGATCTTGGAATAGAGGCGGATGTAGACCGTTGCTCCAGAGGCCGGAACGGTGAGGTTGTTTTTGTAGGTTGCAGTGATCGAGCCCGAGTTGTAGAGATCGCTTGATCCGGCGCCGGTTGTGCCTACCCATAGTTGGTAGGCCGTGACGCCAGTTCCGGCAGACCATGTGAAGTTGACGTTGGTGCTGTTGAGTGTGCTGCTGGGTGCGGGAGTCGAAAGCGTGGACGCCGACGAGCTGCCGGCCTCGGTGTAGGTGTAGTCAGAGTGCTGCCAGATTCCGCTGACCTTGGAGAAGAGCCGGGCGTAGACGGTCAAGCCGAAGGTTGGCAGACCCGTAACGGGCGCGAAGGTTAAAGAAGTGACAACGGCGGCGGAATTGTAGAGATCGCTCGATCCCGCTCCGGTGCTGCCCAGTTGCAGCATGTAGGAGGAGACGCCCACGCCAGCCGACCACGAGAAGGTCACGTCGGCGCCGGACAGCGTGCCGCCGGGCGCGGGTCCGTTCAGCTCGGCCTTGGCGGGCGTTCCGTATTCGGTGTAGATGCTATCGGTGTACTGCCACGATCCGCTCAACTGGGAGAAGAGCCGTGCGTAGAGAGTTACGCCATTGGCGGGCACGGCAAGCGGTAAGGTGGTGTGCGCCGTGGTCACGTTGGAGTTGTAGATGTCGTTCGATCCAGCGCCCTTGGTGCCCAGCCACAGCATGTTCGCCGTGACCCCGGTTCCAGTGGACCATCTAAAGGTTTGAGGGGCGTTCGTCAGAGTGCTTGAGACTGGCGCGGTCAGCCCGGACTTAGCTGGCGTTCCGTATTCGGTGTAACTGGTATCCACGGTATGCCAGACTCCGCTGATCTGCGAAAAAAGTCGGGCATACACCATCACGCCGTTGGGTGGAATGGTGAGCGCTCCAGAGGTCCGCGCTGTGGTGACGCCTGAGTTGTATAGATCGTTCGATGCCACGCCTTTGGTGCCCAGCCACAGCATGTACGCCGTGACCCCGGTGCCTGCAGACCATGTAAAGGTCTGCGGGGCGTTGGTGAGGATGCTGGAGGCGCCGGGCGCGGTCACGGCGGCCGCAGCCGGCGTTCCAAATTCGGTGTAGGTATAGTCGGTGTCAACCCAGCTTCCGTTCAGCTTGCTGAAGAGCCGGGCGTAGACAGTTGCACCTCCGGTTGGAATGCCCGTAACCGGAGCCGAATTGGCCATGGTGATGCCGGAGTTGAGCAGGTCGTTCGATCCAACGCCCTTGGTGCCAACCCAAAGCATATAGCCCGTGCATCCGCTGCCGGGCGACCAGTAGAAGGTTTGGCTTGAGCCTGTGAGAGTGGCTGAAGGCGTCGGCGAGCTCAATGTCGCAGCCGCCGAACTTCCCACTTCGGTGTATGTGTAGTCGGCCGTCTGCCACACTCCGCTGAGTTCGGCAAAGAGCCGCGCATAGATGGTGACCCCATTCACCGGAATTCCGGTTACGGAGGCAAACGTTGTTTTGACTTCGCCGGAAGTGTACAGATCGTTGCTTCCCACGCCCTTGGTTCCCAACCAAAGCATGTAGAGGCTTACGCCGCTGCCGGACGACCACGTAAATATCGCGCTGGAACCGGTTAGCGTGCTGCCCGGACCGGGTGAAATCAGCGCCGGAGCCGCCGAACTTCCCGCTTCGGTATAGGTGAAGTCGGTGAAGCGCCAAACGCCGCCTATCTCTGAATAGAGACGAGCATAGAGCGTAACACCGCTAGTGGGAATGTTGCTGAGGAGTGGTGTCGAGAGAGCCGTCGTGGAACCCGACGCATAGATGGCATCCGTTCCTGGTCCGCCGGTTCCCAAGTGGAAAATATAGGCTGTGGCGCCGTAACCGGCCGACCACGCGAAGGTTTGGCTGGCGCCGGCAAGCGTGCTGCCCGGTGACGGAGAGGTCAGAGCGGCATTTTCGTCCACCGTAAGCGAAACAGAGGTCTTCGCGGGTGCATAATCGGTGGAGTCGGTGGCGTTGAAGATCACTGAGAGCGTTTGTATGCCCCCTGCCAACTGCGCGCCCAAGCCGGGTGAGTAGACGTAGGTTCCAGCTGTGGATGCGGTGGCGTC
>JBEKDN010000074.1:0-17060 GCA_050014335.1 Occallatibacter sp.
GGCCGTTCCGTAAAAGGCCTCGACCAACTCACCCCAGCAGCCTACGCGGCCAGCAAAGCAAAGTAACCTACACAACCCCACAAGTGCTCGTCAACCGTGTACTTGGACGGACGCATACGGATAATCGGCCGAAGTTGATATTGCCGTTGCCGGTTGCGTAGTTGACCTAGCCGGTGAGGTTCGGTGGGCGTAATACCATTAAAGACAAGGTGATCGTCTAAGGGTTCAACAGCACGAAAGTTGACCCCAGTATTATCGAAAGGAAGTTATGCAGGAAGTGCTCTCGAAGACGACCGACCCGAACGTCCCGTTGCGAGAGCAGGAGTATTTCGAATTACGGCTTGACGATCTCGGTACCCAGTTTCAGCCTCAGTTCATCGACAATATCGGGGCAGTTGTCCGTCATCGCTTCGTTGTTTATGAGGCTCACGCGGTTTGGTCAGAAACAGACCAGAACATCATGTGGGTCGATTTAGAGCATGACGAGTGCTTGACGCTTGAAGAAGCGAAACTCCGCTACGAGCAACGCCGAGCCGTGCTCGCGGCCAAAGGGTTCATCTACTCGGATATGGACTTATGAAAGCGAGAAATCCGTATGCGTCCGTCCACATTGGATTTTCCACTCCCGCTTCGCTCATACAGAAAGTTCATCACAGGCTCACCCTGCAGAACAGATGCGGTTGCTCTGACGGATACGATACACTTCACTCACTGTGACCAGTTCGTGACGGGACTTGCACCCGTAAGAGTGCGCCCATGCTGGGCGCACACGCAAGCAAGCCGCCCCGGAAGGCGGCTTTCAAGGGATGGAACGGAATTGCGGTTATTCTTCGTGGTAGCTGTAGACCTTCCATTGGCCATCGTTCTTTTTCAAGATGTAAGTAAAGTTCAGGCTTCCACGAGCGAAGTTCATGGTGGTTTCCGCGGTTTCATACCACCCGTCACTTTGGTCTTTAACTTCGCTGTGAGTGATCTCAACGCTTTTGAGATCACCCATTCGAAGGGTCAGGCCATCATGAACCTTAGTAAAGTTCTGGAAGTCCACCAATGCTTGGAATTCCTTGGATGTAAAGTTGTAAGCCGGACCATAGTGCTTTGCGATCAGCGCATCACTGAAGCCACGCAACACCGTATTCGCTTCATGAAGCTCCCAAAATAGCCCCGGCATAATCACCACCATGGCGGTGCCTGCCAAGATTAGGAAAGCCACTACCAACTTCCGTTGTGTTGTCCACTTCGATTTGGTTTCCGATCCTTCACTCACGCTCTCATCTCCAGACTCTGCACAAATTCCCTATAAGTTGATCAGGGGTGGTAATCAAAAGGGGCAGTGGGCGTAATGGGCTGTTGGTTTTGAGCAGGAGTAATGAAGTTGTCCATGATATATCCTCCCAGCGCGTTGAGCGAATCGCCAAGGTCGCCAAAGGCACGCCCCAATTGGCTGAAATTTACATTCACGCCTACTCCAACTCCAGCGGTAAATGACCCTCCTATCTTCCAATCGGTATCCTTATCCGCACTTGCTCCTGGTCCTAGCGAAGTGTGCGGGCCGTCCTGATCGACGCTCGCTGAAGCAGACTCCGATGCCGGACCAAGCGCTACCTTAGCACTCGCGCTGGCGCTGGCGCTAAAGCCGTCCGATGTTGAAGCTTGTGCCCCAGCATTGAGAGAAAGAGAGGCTTTTGCCGGGCCGCCTGAAGCAGAGGCTGACGCACCAATGCCTGTAGAGGCCGTAACATCCCTATTGCCGCCGCCAAGTCCCGATTTTCCTTCCACACCCACTACGGTTGCATGGTATTCAGCCTTTGCTACACCCCACTGAACGGACCCTTGTGTTCCCACGCTCGCCGAGACATTTATTTCAATCACGTTAAGGAAGCCCTGCACACAATGCCAAAGACTGTCACAGGCGTGCCCATCGGGATCGAAGTGTGTTAGCGGGTTGTTGAGCACGTATGCATAGAGATTCAACGTTTGCGGATCAGTGAGCTTCGCATAAGGAACCGGTTCGTATTTTGCGCTCCAATCCGGCGACATAAACCGGCCCATGCTACTGGCGTAGTACCTGGCGCCGAAGTAGTCGTTACCGGATTCGGTATCCCGTTCTTTGCCGGTGAAGTGGAGGGGAGTGGAGTCGTCGGCGGTGGAGTTCCGTGCGTCCTGATCCGGGAAGGAGTTGAGTCCGTCGCCGTAGGGCAGGCTTTGGATGTCGGTCTCTGGCTGTCCGAGGTTGACGAGTTCGCCGCTCAACTGCATGCGCCGCGTACCCAGCGGGTCTTGAAGATGGAAGTGCAGCGCCGGAACTTGGCCTCCCTGCCCATTCGAGACCAGATCGTAGGTACCGAGCAGCTTACCGCCGGCGTAAACATTGGTGCGCTGCCAAGTTGAGACGCCGCTCGTGACGTTAAATTGCGTCAGTTCCTCGCCGCCGGGTCCGAGGACGTAGTTCTCGGTGAACTGGAAGCCGTTGGTGGTGGGGTCGCAAGACCAGGTGGTGATGGAGCCTTTAGCCGTACGCGCGCCGTCGGCGTTGTAGAGGTAGCCGGTCATGGTTGCGCCGACGACGGTGCTGTTGTAGATCGCGCAAATGCGCCCTTCAGCGTCGTAGAGATACTGGTTGGCGCCGTCGGAAGTCATGTCACCGCTGGCATCATAGCTGGGTGCCCATGTGACGCCGCGGGCATTGGTGCTTTGAATGCGGTTGGTCCCTGGATCGATTCCGCTGGTGTTCAGGTATGAATTAAGGTCTGTTGCCAGGGAAGCGGTGGATTGCGCATTGCAGGCGCTGGCCCCGCCCGAGCCGGACTGGAAGGCCGCCGAGGATATCTCCTGCTGCTTGCGGTTGCCGAAGCTGTCGTAGCTCCAGCAGGCGTACTGCGCCGTGCCGTTGGGCCAGATGGCGCTGCCAGTGGCCAGCCGGTTTAGGTAATCATAGCTGAAGCCCCAAGCTCCCATTACGCTGTCGGTGTAGCTTCTGACGTTGCCGACTGCGTCGTAGCTGGCTGTGTAGCTATAAGAAGTGCTGTTCCCCACTGAAAAGCTTTGCGCGCCGCCCACCACAGCGTTATAGTTGGCCGTTGCCGTCGCACTAGCTGTCAGGGTGCATGTGCCTACCCCGACAAAGTTTACCGTATTGCCGGACACGGTACACACACTGGTGCTATTCGATACCACGGATTCCGTAGGGGACTCGGTTCCAGAGTAGTTATAGGAGACCGTCGCGATGCTGCCGTACACGGGATTCAGAGGAATATTGCCGATCGAGATCGTAGGCGTAATCTTGTTGACGACTTGCGTGATTGCTACGGAAGCGGCCGCTGCATAGCTTGCGTTTGCCGCAATGCTCGCGGTGATGCTGTACGAGCCTGATGGAAGGCTGCTCGTTGTCAGCTTGGCGATGCCGCCGCTCGGCGTGGCTGTGCCGAGTGATGTGCTGCCGTTATAGAACGTGACAGTGCTTGTGTCTGCCGCTGGGGATACGGAAGCGGTAAATGTTACCGCGCTGCCGTAGGTGGACGGTGATCCAGAGCTTGCGACACTGATGGTAGGCTGCACCGTATAGGTGGCGGTCCCTGAAGCAGGGTAAAACGTGATAATGAACGTTGAACCGGTAAGTGTGAGCGGGTTGCCCTGCACCCATTGCGATGCGGGACAATACGAGCCTCCTGGAGACGACAGGTATACCGAAGCACTATTGCTCCACGACGTAGTCACGCCGGATGCGGTGAAGGAGAAGCCGCTATCGATGATTGTCGTAATCTGCCCATATATGGTGGTCGGAGTTACTTGAAGCGGGCATGTTCCGCCTGAAGAAGTGGTCACTTGATAAGTAAGCGAACCTCCGCCAACGGATATTCCAGGCCCAATATTGTTGACCACTTGTGTGATTGCTGCGGAAGTCGCCGCCGCATAGCTTGCGTTTGCCGCAATGCTGGCAGTGATGGTGTACGAGCCTGATGCAAGACTGCTCGTTGTCAGTTTGGCAATGCCGCCACTCGGTGTGGCTGTGCCTAGTGATGTGCCGCCGTTATAGAAAGTGACGGTGCTTGTGTCAGCCGTCGGGGATACGGAAGCGGTAAATGTTACCGCGCTGCCATATGCGGACGGCGATCCAGAGGTTGCGACACTGATTGTAGGAGTTGGCAATGTGCTTGAATATGTAGCGTACACCCCACCCGAAGCAGGAACGACGACAATATTAAATCCGTTACCGTAGAGGGTAACTCCAGCAGCAGGCATTGCACCCGAGGGCACTCCAGGCACACAGTTTCCATTTTGTACGTAGTAAACACCGACGCTGGAATTGAAAGTCGTCACGACGCCGCTAGAACTTGTAAAAGTAGAAACTGTGTAGCTATATGTGGTCATCGTGCCGTATCCCGCCGGTCCACATCCGGCTGTGGACGATGTCACGGTATAGGCAAGCGTGCCTCCGCCAACGGATATCGTAGCCGCGCGCATAGTGCAGGCCGCTATCGACAACAATGCGATTGCCGCACATTTCGCAAAGAGTGCCGTATATCTCAAATTCCTTGCAACCCACATCTCACAACCACCTTTCTTCTCGCGATGCTTTGCCTTGCTGGCGCGACGCAACATACTGCGTCGCAGTACGTTGCGCGTCAGGGCAACAGCCCTATTGCCTTCTCGCTTATCACGCGCAGGCGGTTGTCAAAGCCCTGGTTAAGTTGGATATTGGTGGATGGCGCGGATGATGGGCACCCTGAAGAGGCCGTAGTGGACGTCGATCCGTAATACCAATGTTGCAATGCGCCCTGCGGCGCGTAGCCATCCACGGCATCTGTCTGAAATAGATCCGGCGAAAAGCCCAATACCCAACTGCTCGTAGCCAGGCACAGTCTTCCGGCTGTGTCATAGGCGTTTGTCAGTGTTAGCGGCGCGCCGTTTCCGCCCATCGAATTCGTCAACACGGTCATATTGCCAGCCAAATCGTAGGCCATGCTGAGTGAATACGGCGTCGGAGCAGCGCATTTTCCGTTCACGCACTGCTGTTGCTGCGCAGTCTCAGGCCGGCCCTTCGGGTCATAGCAAAGAATCGACTTCAGCGTCAGATACCCATTTGTCGCTGGCGACGAAGAACAGGCTGAAGACGATGGCTGCGTCCATGCGTTCGTCAAGCGCCCAGTCCAATTCGGTCCCGTTGTCTGCGCCGCTGGACACTGAGCGGCAACCGACGATGTGTCGTATTGAGAGCACGAAACCGGCGTCCCTGAGGTGTCGCTTGAATAGGTCTTTGAAATCATTCTATTCAATGCATCGTAACTATAAGACGTCTTGATTCCGCGCGCATCGGTCTTTGACCAAAGATTGCTGTTGCCGTCATAGGAATAGCCGATCGTGCCGGCTACATAACCGTTATTCTTCAAGGGACAAGGCGCAGACGAACTTTCCGGATTCGACGAGCAGAGCAGTCGCGAAAGACTATCATAGTTAAAAGTCCGTACGCGTGGAGAATCGGTGCCGCTAATGCCATTTTGTGTAACGGACAACAAGTTATCCAATGGATCGTAAATATAATTTGTAACCATCGCCGGAGTTTGCGCGATACCGTTTGGCTCGATAACTGTAGTGAGCCTGCCAACTCCATCGCTGATACTTGTCGATTGATTGCCGTCTTCGTCAGTGGCGATGACGGTACTTCCAGAATTGCTCGAACTGCAATTACTCTGGAGAGAGTTAATTTTCATCCCGTTATAGCACCATGTTTTCCAGGTCGAATTATCCTGATTCTGCTGGAGAATCTTTCTGCCCAAAGCATCATACGTATTCGCCGTTTTACCATATGTGGCATCGGATGTCGTTCTATAGGGGTTGGATACAGTCTGTACCCGCCCTAATGCATCGTACGTGGTATCGGTCGCAATCGTCTTTCCCGCGCTCGTGTCCGAGGTCAGTTGATCGTGGAGAATCCTGCCAACTCCATCGTAGATTTTTTTCTTCTTAATTGCTCCGTCGCCTTTTGCATTTTGATCCTGACTGATGTCAATCTCCGTCAAAGTTGGATAACTAACATTCGTCCATCTCTCGGCAGTTGTTTGGTATGCGGTTTGCGCAAGAGTCATTCTGTTCAAAGTATCGTTGTATGTGTACTGTGAGACCACTCCGTTTTCATCCGTGAAACTAGTCAGTAGACCTGAATTGAAGTCGTAAATTCCAGATACTTTATGCTGAACGCCATTCGCCGTCGTCGGTTTCTGTGTTTGCGTCCGGTATGCGCCCGCGTAAGCACTGCTGTAACTATACTGAGTCCAATTCGCGCCGGAACAGTTCGCTGACGACGAGAGCCAATCGGAAACACTGGCGAGCATTCCGGTATCGAAATATGTATTACAGGAGCGCAGTGTTGTATTCGCTGGAAGAACGGTTTTTGTCACGGAAGTCTGGTGCGCTCGCGCGGACGGTAATGGGGCCGCCGGAAATGTATCCGTTGTATTTCCCATAATTCCAGTCAATACGCTTGTTGTAATTCCCGATGGCGTCGGGGTGAACTCATCGTAGCCGTATTGCGTATAAGCGACCTGATTCCCAGAGCCATCCTGCACTTGGACCGAATATGGCAGACCAGGATAGTTTGCGTAAGCGGAATTTACATCATACTCATATTTTGTAATTGTTTTCCTCAGCAGCGGACCCGGCGCGTTAACTCCCCAGTCGTATTCGCGCTTCTGCGATACGTCACCGTACGTGCCTTGAAATGGTCCGCTTTCAGTTGAATCCCATTGAGTGTAATAATATTGAAACGGAAAATCGTAATCCATCTGAACCTGTTTTACTATACTATTTCCGGATGACGTTGGGGTTGTGGTGGTAATGCTTGTCGGCACTACATTGACTGCATCGATAATACCCTCCGTTGCCCAGCTAGATTGATTTGCCGGACTAAGCATTGAAGAGTAGTTTGTATCCACTTCTTCCAGCAATATGTTATTGCTCGCGCTTCCTTGATATTCTTTCTCGGATGTTTCGTAAAACGAACAGGAGTTGCTCAACCCTGTTTCGGTATGAATAGTATCGTTATTGTTCGGATCGGTCACGGTTACGTTGAAATTCCGAGAATTCGATGTTGTTACTTCAGTTCCCCATTTATATTGCCACGTGTGCGGACCAGTTCCGTCGTTTGCATCCAGTATTCTCGACGTAACAAAACGACTATATGGAGTCCAACTATAGGTCTCAATAAATGATGCTATGTTTGAAGCCGGCATTAGATTACTGAGGTCGCAAAGAGGAAGCGTGGTGTATGTATAGGAGATTGTGGCGCCCGTTGGAAATGCGATCTCGGTGATATCTCCATACGAATCGTAAGAGAATACCCACTTGTCTCCGGATGGTAGGGTAACGCTGTGTAGCGCGTAAACATTATTATTCGTGCCGTTTTTGAATTGATTCATAGTAGTTCCGGGGTAAGTTGGAAATTGGGTTTGCAACTGTAAAGTCGCATAGCAGAATGTATATGTTTCAGCCAGGCCGTTTTGCCCCGTAACTGTCCATGCTTTGACAATTGCAATTGGCGTCGAAGAATCGCAAAGTGAAATGTTGCCATTGCTGGTTGTATTGTTAGAAACCGTCGAGATTGCAAGTCCGCGACTATCGGTCAGGTTCGTAGTGCCGCTACCACTATTCGGCACATATGAAATGTAATTCCCATCCGCATCTTCCGTTGCGGAACTTGGTATTGAATGTATGCCGTAATATATTCCGTCCCGATTCATTGTGTAATAGCCAAGTGCATAGACAGGACTTCCAGCGGAGAGACCCTCATTGGTGACCGCCGCGGACCCGAATATTCCAGAACCATCTATCGCTTTGTAAGGAATATAGTCCAAGTTAACTACAGGAGTTGGATACGATGCCTGGTATTCAATTGCTACGGGCGTATTGTATAGCGGCGCCATAATATGGGTAGATCCATCTGGAGAGTACGCGGTGCAATCTATTATTTCAAAAGCCAGCCAGCCCGCGTAATCATTCATATATCGCCATCCGCAGCCTATAGTCGCTTCATTTGCATATGTAATATAGACTGGGCTCGAAGCAGTATTCCCGGTGCCTTGCCCTACGCCGTTTCCTTGCTGCGCTACCTGATTATCGCCGTATGCCCAAAAAGACGACAAACAAGAAGAAGTTCCGCCGCAGGTTTTGAAATTGCTCCACAGCTTACTGTTATAGCGCAAGGTGACAGGGAGAGTCAGTTTACCCCTTTGGGGGAAGCTTTTGATTGGGATGGCAACAGTCAAACCGCCCGAGCCGAGGTCAATGCTGTCTATGTTTCCGCCGTGAAAGTCGCCATACGGCTTGATGCCTTCTTCCAAGTTCGGGTCATCTTGTCCCAGAGCAAATATCGCGCACGCGAATAGCGTGACCGCCACTGCCGCTATCTTCTTGAACATTGTCTTCCTATCCCTTTCTTACGATCAGCATCCGCGGAAACTCATTGTGAACAGCGCCGTGTGAGAGTTCAAAACGATCTGCATAGCAGTTGCCACTGCATAGTTGCCACTGCATAATGGTCAGCAAATTGAAGCCGCAAAGGGTTGAACAGGCGCATTGGAATTATTTTATCCACCTCACCCCCTTGCTTTGTCAACAAGACGCTAAAAGCCAGAAACGAGGATCATGTTTTACAAATAGTCTGTCGCGGAGACGCTCAACTGCCTTCAAATACTTGAAATACAGGAAGAATGCTTGTCAGCGGGAACCTTCCGAGGGAATTGTATCGCCCAAATCGCACAGATAGGTTCTATCCTGAGCGGTCCTGAATCGCTCAGAGGGGTGCCAAGATTGCCCATAGCCTTCTGAGACCGCTTGCAATCATTGCGGGTACCGAAGTGCCGCGCTACGCGATCAACCGCTAAGGATACCCCCATAACGAGCGGGCCTTCATAGTACCGCTTTGGACGGTAAAGGGAATGAAATACTTTGTTTTCAGTGGATTGATCCGAAGGGTCGGACTTTACCGCAGTGAGGGACTCGAATCGTTCTATAACATCATGATTTAACAATAGATAAAATCGCTCGCAAGCAAAGTACCCCCAAATATACCCCCTGCCGAGCAGGGCTTGGGGCTTTTTGTCCCAGATCAGGCCCGAAGCCCCTTCAGTGCGCCGACGTACTCCAGGGACACGAAATCTCCCGGCGCCAGTAGAGAAAATTCGGCTACCGGCTCGCAACTTCTGTCTATGACGGGTCGCGAGGGGCCGTGCTCTTGCCTGCTGTTCTCGCTCGTTCCAACATCCATGAGTAGAGGTCTGGATAGCTCTTCTTGAGGTACTCTCTCCTCTTTCGGATTGCGTCGCCGGACAGATCCTCTGTCAGCGAACGCTCCGAGACGGCTTGATACAGCTCTGCGAGATGCTCATCATAGTGCTGGCCGGTTTTCAACCGAACGAATTCCGACGCGACAATCAAAAAGAAACCGTAGAGATTTCCTTCCTTATGGCCGCGCTTCCCAAACAAGTCCAGCATCCCGCCTACCACCTTCGAGAACTCGGTGAGCTGCCGTGGGAGATCGCTGAAACTGGAGATGTATGGGAGCAGTACATCAGAATTCGGCCCGTGGAATACCTCCGATTCCAACTTCGAGCCAAGCTTCGCCGCATCATACACAAGCTTGGCCTCTTTTTCCAATAGTCCATCCTTTGATCGTCTCTTACCATCCTGGGTGGTCACCGCAGCATAGACCTTGAGCATTGAGTACAGGATTTTCTGATCCGGCCCACTGAGCTTCCGCAGCGGATTGGTGGCGGAAATGTGCCGGAAAGCCTGGGCTGTAGGGCCAACGAGATCAACGACCATGGGGAATTTACCTTCTCCCAAACCGGACAAAAGTACGGCCAGGGTTTTGTCCATTGAACTCCTGCATTCCGATTCTAAGCTGCAAGCAGCAATCAGAAGGAGTTCCCAACATGGCCAACATGATTCTCAGACTTCCAGCAGTAAAGACACGAACCGGACTCTCTCGCTCAACGATTTACCTCCGCGTGGCGGAAGGCAGATTCCCAAAGCCCATTTCCTTGGGTGCTCGCGCGGTCGGCTGGGTCGATGCCGAAGTGGAAGCATGGCTCGCCGGCCAGATTGAGCTGAGCCGCAAGACTCCAGGCGGATCGCCGCGAGTTCTGGTAGCGCGTTAATGACGCACCAACGCGAGCCGATGCAAGTCAACCTTCCGCCGGAGGTACGTGCGACCGCAGAAGGCATAGCGCACGCAGAGTACAAGTCCACATATCGACTGTGCATAGAGCGGAAGCAAGTCGAAAGCGAGCTTCAATGACGGTGGAGATCGGACCATATTCAAAAATGCCAAGCAAGCTTTTCAGCAGCGGAACAGCATCAACCCTCGGGCCTGCTGCGAGCCTTGTTTTGCTTGCTCTCTGCGAACACGCAAACCGGGATGGAGAGAATTCCTTCAGAGCATCTGATAAGGCGCTTGCATCCGAAACAGGTTACAGCCCGAGAAAAATTTGCGATGCCAGAAAGCGGCTCATCGAGCGTGGACTGATTTCCTGCTCCCGGCAAGAGGGCCAGGGCTTTGAATATACGCTCCCGCCATACTCATTCAATTGGGTCCGCCTGGAAGATCGGCTCAGAAAGAAGCGCAAACCTCGGGCGCTCCACAGTTCGCGAGCGACACCACCGTAGCAAAGTTTGCTGTACCTCTTTGCACGAATTTGCTGAACCCCCTCGCAAAGTTTGCTAATCCGTATAGGAGCTTCTAAGAAGGAGTTCTATGTATTCAGGAACTGAGGATATAGGAGTGCTCCGTTCTTCTCTGAGAACATCCGAGAGATGCAAAGTCAGACTTGCTACATCCCAGAGCACAGCGGGAAAGCATACTGCCTTTCGCGCAAGTGAGATTCTAAAACCGGCCCCAAAAAAGGCAATGTCGCCGTGACGCCGCCTCTTCTGGAACGGGTGCCGTATACACGAAGCCACGATTCGAGCGCAAAAAATCTGGAAAAAATTAGAAATGGGCGCGCTACATCACGAATAGCTTCCAAGAGCAATCGGGGTCCGCAGGGATACTCTCAATTGTTGGAAAGGGATGGCCAGAGAACCCGCGACGGATGCGCACTAATGGTGATCCTGATCCCGGGCTTGCTTGTTGCACCGATAGTGCTGATTCCTCAGGGGAGTGTAATCTATGGAGAATCAATACGGAAGGCCGATGGAGGGGGAGCGACACACTCCCAAGTATCCGCGCGATTACCCGGCATTGCCGTCCGGTTTGCAGCCCTTGCCGTTCTATCCGAACCTGAAGAGAGAGCTTCGATCAGTGACGGGCGCGCTGGTCCTGACCTATCTTGAAATCTACCATCCGCCCTTGCAGGACTCATCTGGTGCCCTTCTCGGCGCGCCTGTGACCCTCCACCTGGACCAGATTTCAGAAGACCTACAGATCTCCCGCAGGACTCTATTCACTGCCCTGTGTGTACTCGCAGCCCGGTGGGGAAGCGAAGAGGCTTGGGCGCGCGCAGCCCGCGCCGGCCGCGAGTTCCTCAATCCTGCACACACCATCAATGGGCGGACAAAGTTTTACTCGCTCACCGGCGCAATCGGCTACCTTCCCCACACTACGGTCCAACTCCGGCGAAACTTCCCGCTCATCTCTTTCATGCTCCAAAAGGCCGGAATTACATCGCTCGTACACCAAGAGTTCATTGGCATAGACCATTTCAAGACTTTGGACGCCGCCGCCATTTCAGCGCCAACTGCGCACATCCCGGCACAAAAAGAAGCACCCTCTGAGATTCTGTTGCGGACATCTGTGCTTGCGGGGGATCGGCGGAGCACACGTTATCCGCGGTTGCGCGCGGCTGTGGGGGCTGGCCTGCTCCCAGCGAGTGCGCTCAATGTGCGACGAAATGCGGGGTAACACTTGCCGGACAGTGCGGAGCGGGGATGAGCCGAGAAGTCGTTGAGTTGTCTGGATGCTCTTTCACTCACTCTTCCGGGAGCTTTTCCGTAATGGCAGCGGGGACTGCCCCATCCGCTGAATCAAACCAGCCATCTTGATGACCGTTTCCAGGCTGATTGAGGGCATCTTGCCGCCCTCACCAAGGTAGTCAGCAAGATATTCCGCAGAGGGAGTCTCGATTCCCAGCCGGGTACACACAAGGTACGAGATGGATTCCGCCTCACACTCCTCCACTTGCCGATCCAACTTGCGCCGATCAGGCCAGTGTTTTTGATTTGGACTGCCAAGATGGCCGCAGAAGAGGTGGCCAAGTTCGTGGACAAGGGTCGCGTATTGCTCCTCGCGGGATTGGTTGGAATTGAGCAACAACTCAAAGCGCACTGGAACGGTTTCGCACTTCTCTGTGAAGGACGGGCGTTCCGGCAAGCGGAACACATCCCTGGTATTCGCCTTCTGGATCTGACCGGCGTGCTGGGAGCCGAATTCACGCTGGTGGACTCGAACGCCATCCCGCTTTGCATTCTCAATCGTTTTGTCGAGTTCGCCGTTCTCTTTTCCGTGATGAATTGCGAATGGATTGGTAATGGACTCCGGAAGTTCTGGGGCGCCGGTCAAAGGGCTGGTATCGCTGACATCGAAGACGAGGAGAACCGGCCCCTTGGGTTGCAGGATTGTGATGGGCCTCGCGCCGAGCTGAATCGTGCGCTTGTAACGCTCCCACCAGCGTTTGGGTGTGGCAACAAACCGCGCTCCGGGCATCTGGGTGTGAACTAGCATCGCATTGAATGGGGAGTACATCCTGAACCGGGCGATGAAGTGGAGCAGGTCCGCATACGCTGCCCGCGTCGTGAACTGTCCCGCTATCAGGAAGAGTTCGTCCAGAGCCTTTAGCGATTCGAGCGACTTGGAATGCGTTGGCTGGTCGTCAAAAGGAATATTGTCGTTATCCACGGATCAACTCCTGCTCGCCACCGAACCGCAGTCTACTTTGGCAACGCCTGTCTTTGAAGGGATACGTGATCGACAGCATTTCTTGGCCTTGGTGCCTCATTGATGCGGCGGGTCAGCGAACGGGCCAATTGGCTGCGCCTCATGTAGAATCCCGTGCGCAAGAAAGTAGTCCTGGTCGTTGTCTTTCTCGTCAGGAGGCATAGAGACTTTCTCTACGCTCGTGATTGTGGCCGCAATTACGAACGTATTGGACTGCCGATCCTCATCGTTCAAGATTGCCTTTGTTATGGCAGGGGCCGACAAGAGCGAGAAACGTAGATCCCATTTCATTGTTCTGCCAATGTTTTGGATCAGTACGATTGAGTTGTCCTGCTCTCCGGATTTGCGCACGTCTTCCACAGGTCCAAAGGCAACGATAGGCCGACCCTTTATGAGTACGTTTTCAAGCTCGATCGTGTACGGAGTAACGTAAGCGCCCTTGGAAGAGAAGGTATCTTCCCAATTGTCGTCAGCATTCCAAGAGTTCCTTACTCTCGCCACAATTGACCTGGCCTGTTGTTCCCTGGCTGCTGCTGCGGATACGACAGCTTCAGCCGCACGGCGCTTGACCTCGTGCGAATGATAAAACCACGCTGCAATCCCAGCGACGATGACTAGCACAGTTACAATCTGTGGAGCCCTTTTCCGAGAAGTGTAGCGGTTGTGTGGGCTTGTTCGACCGGCTTCTCTTCGCGCCTGTGGAGTTCCTGAGAATTGCTGGGCTACCTCGGTGGGCTTCGGCTCCGACTCTTCCACTTTGGACGGAATCGGCTCTTTCTGCTCGGCAGGAGGCAGGAGTGCTTCTGGCGTCTCGCCGCGCCGCGCGGCCAGGATGCGGTCCTCCTCTTCCACGATGGCCGTCACCCATTTCTCCGTATCCTGCGGGTTCAGGCCGCGCTCAAGAACGGCTTCGCGGGCCTGTCGGTAAATGGCTACCTCGTACTCATAGCTGCCCGACTCCGGGACTTTTGTTTCAGGTTCGGCGGGTTCCATCTCTGCTTCCAATGCTTTGTTTTGGGGGTGCTGGTGCTGCTCGGTCATTCCGGCTTGCGCCTGATCTTCCTGCTTGTTGGCACGGCGCTGGATTTCTAGCTCAACCATCGCCTTGCGGACAGGACTCGTGACCATCGCGGTCCTGCGGATCAGCCTATCCATCTCCTCTGCCGTTGCATCCATCGCCGCGGCTGCCAACGCAGTTTGGGCTTTCCGAGTTGCAGGCGTATCCGGGATTTCCACTGGCTCATCTTCGTCAATGCTCATCTCGCTCCTCAGCTACAGCGAACAAATCGTTACGGGAATCGGGACCAGTGTGCATCTCTATTGGTCAATTTCAACCGTCACGGGTTCATCCAGCTTGACTGGGCCGTCTATGGCGACCGTGCCATCCACGAATGAAGAACTCTCCAGTCTTTTGGCTGCAGCTCCTCGAAGTGCGTTGCGGCGTTCCTTCGGAAACGCATAAAGAGCGTTCTTTACCTGTTCGCTCCGCATCTGGTGAATTTCATGCCAAATGCCGCCCAACTCCAAAATGACCACGACCAACGCGGCTGCCTTGGCGATTGTACGAATGTTAATGCGGCAATAGCCGACGAATTGTCGCAGCCGCAGGTACGCTGAGTGCAGTCTTTTTCCCTTCAATAAATCCGAGTCCATAATGCTCTCGCGCTGCATCACCAAAATTTATCCTCCTACGGCTGTAAAGGATGAGCGGCAAACCACGCAGCCGCTCTTTGCTGCGCCTTGGATAGGTCGTCAGGAGCCAACTTCGCCGCCGCTTCATCGCGAGCCTTGGCAAACCTCTCCTGTTCTTTCCCCTTGGACCTTGCAGCGGCAAGGTTCAGCCAAAAATACGCCTCTGCGTAACTCTGCGTGACACCCTGACCGCTGTTGTAGAGCAGGCCGAGTCCATATTGTGCACGCACGTCCCCTTGGTCTGCCGCCTTGCGACCCCATGCTGTTGCTTCCCCATAGTCCTGTGGTACACCGTGGCCCAAAAAGTAAAGTGAGGCAAGCAAGCGTTGCGCGGGGGCATAGTTTTGCTCGGCCGCTTTTTGATACCAGACAGCCGCCTGTGCATAGTCCTGCGGAACGCCCTGGCCATTGTCATAAAGCCAGCCGAGGTTATGTTGCGCACGAGCCTCACCCTGTTCCGCTGCCTTGCGATACCAAACAGCCGCCTGCGTATAGTCCTGAGCGAGCCCTTGCCCTTTGGCGTAGGACAGGCCAAGGTTGAATTGCGCTCCCGCATCGCCCTGGTCAGCAGCCTTTCGGAACCAGATCGCCGCCTGTGCATAGTCCTGTGGCACACCTTGGCCAGAGGCGTAGAGCCAACCAAGAAAGGATTGCGCGCCGGCGTCGCCTTGGTCTGCGGCCTTGCGATACCATGCTGCCTTCTGAACTGGGTCGGTCGGCATAGTCTGTTGGGCGGCATCTACAGCGGTTGCAGCGGCCTGCTGCGGTGGTCTGGAATCCTCTCTTTGTGTGGCGCTCGGCGCGACTTTTGCCTCATGCTTTCTCGGCAGATGGAAGGGAATCTCGTATCGCACATTGCCGATGTCTGCTCTCACTAGCAGACCGTCTCCGCTCTTCTGATTCGGGAAGAACAGCCGCCCCATAATGTGATGTCCAGGGTCCAGGGTAGTGCGCTTTAGCTCCTCGCGGACTAGATTGGCACCCTTGTTCCGAGCTTCCCCGATCCTTTCGTGAGCCCGGTTGATTGCATCGGTCTGAGCTTGAGGATTGGGCATCGTGACGCTGTAATCAGCCGTTGTTCCGTCGCTATAGTTGACAGTTCCATTTGCTGTTGTCTCGCTTCCGCCCGCTGCGGATAAACCAGCGGCGATGGATTGTACAATCCGTACTCGCCTCTCTGTGGACTTTGCCATTTGTGCCGCATCGGCGCGTTTCAGTTCCGATAAGCCTTTGTCCGTGGCTTTGAATAGGTGGATGCTTTCAGGGTTAACATCGATCCGTCCTGCTCCCTCCGCTGGATTTCCCACATAGACGAAAACTGCCAGCTTGCCGGAATCAGGAATCAGGAAAACGATAAGCGAGGCTTGGTTTGTAAACAAACCCTTTTCTTCCAAGCCATTTTCGTATCTATCGTCGCAACCTGGACCGTTCGGTTTCCATGTCATGACTAACGGATCGACGGTTACTGCCGGTGCTGAGGCGGTTTCGGACGGCGCCTGAGCAAGAAATTGAGAATCTATGCAGAGTAGGCAAGCCAAGGCAATGTGCTGAATCTTGCTGTTCACAAATTCCTCCGAAAATCATTCCAGCAACTGCAAAAGCGAAATGTGCTGTTTCTTCATCTCGAAGCGGCTTGTTCCGCCAACCTGAAACTCGCCCCCGGCGATCACTGGCTGGCACGAGAATTGGTGCCGCAGTGAATAATGCAGCTATCCACTGCCTTATCCTTTCAAGCCGCGGGCGAAGAGTATGCAGTCTTGGTTCTCACGGAGCCTTGTAGTGCATACACAACATCCGATGCGGATTCTACGCTGACCCTTTAGAGGTGGCAAACGATATATGCGTCCGTCTGGGACGGCGATTACGAAAGCTGAGAACTGATCGGGGCTGGAATCAAGCGTATCTTGCTGAAATTTCAGGAATTGGCCGTGTCCATATCTCCGAGTTGGAGAACGGGCGCCGGGAGGCTGGCCTGCGCATCCTCGATATGCTGGCGACCAGTTTTCAGATCACCCTGTCCGAATTGCTGAGCGACCTCTAGTAAGCGCCGAACCGCATCGTTCTCCTGTGTCGGCCCGCACGATGTCTCACTGCACTCCTACCCAACCGCGGCCGATTCCGAGTGAAACCAATTGAGTGGTCTTGAATTCATGCTCGTTGACGGGCGCGCCAGAACCAATACCCTGCCCATCCAACCAGCAACACGCCGAGAACCATGTCAATTGGCTGCCAATGCTCCCGGTGCATCCTGACCGGCAGAACCGGGCTTAGCAGGAGAGCAACAGCCAGGAAAGCCCACATCCAGCCCCGTGGCCCCGCCTGATACACCCGCACCGCCCAATAGATCCCGCCCACCGTTGCAGCCGTCCTCAGCACCATGTAAAAGCCGTAGGAATGCCTTCCCTCGGCGGCAACCAGCAGGAAGACTGCCACCAGGACGGTG
>JBEKDN010000075.1:0-16857 GCA_050014335.1 Occallatibacter sp.
TGTACCAATCGAGAATCCGTCCCACAAACGGCGAAACCAGGGTCACGCCGGCCTCGGCCGCGGCAATGGCTTGGTGCAGACCAAACAGCAAAGTCAGGTTGCAGTGGATGCCGTCTTTCTCCAATACCTCAGCGGCGCGGATGCCCTCCCAGGTCGATGCAATTTTCACCAGCACGCGCTCACGGCCGATGCCCGCTTCATCGTATTGCGCAATAATTCGACGCGCTTGCGCAATGGTTGCGTCGGTATCGTAAGACAGTCGCGCATCCACTTCCGTTGAGACGCGCCCCGGCACAATCTCAAGAATCTTCTTGCCGAATGCCACAGCCAGTTGCTGAAAAGCAAGGTTGGCAATCGCGGCATCCGTCGCGTCAGTGCCCAGTTCTTTCCGGGCTTCCAGCAAAACGCCATCCACAATCGGCTGATAATGTGGCATCTGCGCGGCGGTAGTTATGAGCGACGGATTAGTGGTTGAGTCTTGCGGACGGAATTTTCCGATTGCTTCAATGTCGCCTGTATCGGCGACAACTACGGTATAGCTGCGCAACTGTTCAAGTAGATTCTGCGGCATCATTCCTCCTTGGGCGTACGCTTCGGCTATAGTTTACCTTTATTGGATTCGCCTCAGCGGTCAAGGTTGCACACTACGCGCCGCCTAGCGCATCTCGTATGCCAAGGCTCAAGTGGTATATTGCTTGCGAGTCAAAAATGCATTCAATGCCGCGGCTTAATTCCTGCCCCCGGGAGATTTAAGCACATCGATTTTCTGAAGGAGGAAGCATGAAGCGTCCAACTGGAATCATTCTTTCCGCTGTGATTCTCCTACTGGCATCGCTGTTTCAACTTCTGATGGCCATGTGCATGGCGTTTGCCGCCGTAATGGAGCGTAAAGGAATGGGCGCCGGCGGGCTTACCGTCGCGCCTTCTGCCCCGCCAACTCCGTCTTGGATGGCTGCGCTCATGTACGTCATGTGCGCGTTTTGTGTCGCGCTGGCCGCATGGGGAATCGCTACCACAATTGGCCTTTTGAAATTACGCCGCTGGGCGCGCTATTCCATTTTGGTGATCGGCGGGCTGCTGGCATTCTTCGGTTTCGTTTCTGTCTTGTTTTCGCTCTTCTTGTTGACCATCCCGTTACCTTCGCCAGCCAACATGGATGCCGCTCAGGCTCATACCGCACTGGCCATGGCCAAGGTCATCTATGGCTGCATGGCTTTCTTTTACGCACTTATTTGCGCTGTTGGCGTTTGGTGGCTGGTTTATTTCAACCGGAGGAAAGTATGCGAAGTGTTTGCCTGTTCAACTGAGAATGGCCCAGTCGAAATTATTGTGCCCAGTCGCCGCCCGATCCTGATTTCAGTCATCGCCGCGCTGAACCTCCTTGGGGCTGCTTCTTGCCTGCTCTTGGCGTTTCTGCCGTTTCCAGCGGCATTCTTTGGCTGGATGCTGCATGGCTGGGAAAAGACGGCACTTTGCCTGATCTTTGCCGCGCTCACCCTCGCAGTGGCTATCGGCCTCTGGCGATTACGCCAATGGGGATTGCGGCTTGCCCTCTTCATGCAGGCCTTCGGACTGCTCAACTGCATTTTCTTTATGATGCATCCGTCGTTATTCTTGCGCTATAACGATGAGATTCAACATAGTTTTGGTCTTCCGCCGCAACAGCTGCCTGAGCGGTTTCAGGGCACAATTTACGCCCTGGCATTTGGCGTCTCGGCATTGATGATCTTCGCTATTGCCGCTATCTTGATTCATTACCGCAAGGCATTTTACGAGACGGACGAAATCTCGCCGACTGAAACAGGAGAAGTTTTGTAGCCCGGTCCGTCGCCGCCTCAGCGAACCACTTCTTCCGGCTGAAAAGTATTCGCAAGTTTGCCCAAGCCGGCGATAGTTATCTCCACGCTATCCCCGCCCTTGAGCGGCCCCACCCCCGACGGAGTTCCGGTGAGCACCAGGTCGCCGGACTCCAGCGTTATGGCGGCGGTGATGTAAGCCAGCAGCTTGGGAATCGGAAAGATGAAGTCAAGTGTTGAGGCATGCTGTCGCACTTCGCCATTGACACGGGTCTCGATCTCTACGCCCGCATCAAGATTCAATTCATCGCTCACGATTGGGCCGATGGGACAAAATGTATCAAAACCTTTGGCGCGGGTCCATTGTCCGTCCTTGTTTTGCAGGTCGCGGGCCGTAACATCGTTTGCCAAAGTGAAGCCGCGCACGGCCCCACGCCAATCCCGCTCGTCAAGATTGCGCACGCGCCGGCCGATCACCAGCGCCAGCTCGCCTTCATAATCCACGCGCGTTGAAGCGGCCGGCATGCGCACCACGCCGCCGGGCGCAAGCAACGCCGACACCGGCTTGAAGAAGAGCAGAGGTTCGGTCGGCAAGTCGCTGCCCATCTCCTTCACGTGGTCGCGATAATTGCGGCCCACGCAGACGATCTTCGAAGGCGTCACCGGCGTCAGTAGATCGGCGTCGCGGAGGAGAATCGGCTTGAAGTGAAAGCTCCGCTCTGGATCGCGCTGGTGCTCCATCTTATACGCCAAATCCTCTTCTGGAACGCGGGCAAAACCCACAATCCAAAGCTCGCCATTGCGCTCTTCCACAGCGCCGTAGCGGGTTTGGTTCTCGAATTCAAAGCGGCAATATTTCATCAATGCGCCTCTATGTTGCAATCTTCGTCATGGGTTGGGAACCGTCTCCTCAGCCTCTTTGCAGCGGGTGCTTTCATGCCCATTCTGGCCGACCGAGCTAACGGCATAAAAGTAACTGTGGCCCGCTTGCACCGCACTGTCGTGGAATGCCGGCGCAACCAGCGGTTCAGTGGAGTTGATGCGCTGCCAAGCATTTTCGCCTTCCCGGCGGTAAACGATATAGCCCGCCAGATCCGCATCCACCACCGGCTGCCAGCTCAAGTCAATCGCCGCCCCAGCGCCGTTTTCACCTACCGTGGCCACCGCGGCCAGACTGACGGGCGCGTCCGGCGGAAAAATATCCCTTGCTTCCACGCGTACCGGAGCCGATAGCTCACCGGCCAGCTCCACCGTCTTGCCGTCCACTGAAACTCGCGCCACGCGCTGGGCGCGGTACTCATACGTCTCGCCAAAGCGAATCTTCTTGTCCACCGCGCGGCAGAAGCCGCGCACCTTATCTTCCGCGCAGGAATCGACCAGTAGATTCTCTTCCGCCGCCTCTGTCTGCGGCGCAAGCGGTCCTTGACCGGACTTGGCCGCTAATGCGGTTAGTAGTTTTCTGCGCAGGCGAACGACCGATTCATTTTGATTACCCAGCGCTGTAACGTCCAGCTTTGCCCAGCGCAGAACCACCCCCTGCTTGCGTACCTCGGCGGCCAGGTCTGAGACTGGCGCGGGAGCGGCACCAGCCAGCACCACAGCGGCATTCGACAACCCCGCCGAGCGGCCAAAGCGATTCCTCAGCTCAACAAAGTAACTTAGCGGACGCGCTTCCCCGGCAGCCAACGCCCCGGGCAGTGCGTCGGTAAAGACGCCGTCGGCTCCGGGAGCCAAGTGCAATTCTCCGCCTGTCACAAGGCACTCTCCCGCAGCTTCCCGGCGGCAAACGCGCACTGCAAGGTCGCCCTTCAGCAACAGCTTGTCGGTGTTCTTTTTGGGCATCGTCCAGGTGAGTGTAACTTGAGAGCCGGCGCGGATCGCTGTAAGGTCGGCCACCTTCTCAGGCAAATTCAGAGAGGGCGGCTGCGGCGCACCCGGCGTTCCACAACCGGTCGAAATCAGCGGAGCGACCAGCCCTGCGACCAGCGCAACCCAGCAACACAATTTGTCGATCGTTCGCATCGCCCTCTCAGTCTAGAGCATCCCCTCCTTACGCATGAAACTACGGGCCAGTAAATGAATACGGCAGAGCAATCGCATTTGAAGTTTGAGCACGGGGATTCGATGGAGCGCGTTCAAGGTTTTGGAAGCGGGTTTAAGTGCGAGCGAGATGGGCAGAATAGGCTGTGAAAACTGACGAAAAGGCGAGGGTTTTGGACGGAAACGGCGCTGTTTCTGGCCAAAAAGTGGGCAAAATGGGCGGTTTGCAGTTACTGATTGGTTAACATGGTGAAAATACAAGTGTTTGAAATGGTGTATGTTACAGGTTTTTTTTGAATGAAAACCGGGCTCAACAGGGTAGGGGGGGTGGGGGTCGGCGGGTTTTTTGGCGAAGAGATGGGGAAGATGGGGTGGGAAAAGGGACTGAGAAACTACGGAACACGGGGCGGTCGATGCGCGGGTTGGAGATTGGTTGGCGGTCATTTGAGCCTTTTTTGTGACTGCTTCTATTATCAGCGCTCAAGGCATAATTATCTGCAAAACGGCGGACAGAGATTGCGGTTTGGGAGGTGGCGGGTTGACGCTCGTGGTCTCCCGCTCACCGCGAAAAGCTGCGATTTACTGGGCACAGCCCGTGTTACCGTGATGAGCGGGCCAGCTGCCGCAGTTTTTCAAAAATGGTCAGAGATCGGAAAAAGACGGCAGGCTGAGATTCGTGGTTCCCACCCTTTCCCGATAAAACTGTGGAAAGGATGGGGCACCCAGCTTTGAGGGCTGGTTAAGTTTGTGAAAAACTTAGGATGCGCCACCCGCCGCCCAGTTTCAGTTCGTCTCGCCCTTTGGACACTTGGGTCGCCCTCCGTCTCCACTCAGTTTGGCCCCTATTGAATAGGCGGTCGAGGCAACGAGTGGCAGCGTGAGAGCCACCTGATCGAAGCAATGCCCATTCACACTACATCCATATCCAAAGAAATGATCCCAAACAGAAGAATTATCCCTCATAAAAAATAGGATCCTAACGCAAAGAAACGCCATCGGCAATAGCCAAGTCCAGACCATTATGGCGCGGTGCATATATTTCGTGAGAACGAAACCCGTAATGAGCCCCATGATAGCCTGCACAGGAAATCCGGGGATTCCTGTAAGAGTCCAGCGGAGTTGCTGGATGGTAACTGACGGATTGAGGTTGTGAGCGAGCTTAAACAGAAAAAAACAACCCATGTTAGACAAAAAGATAACCACTACGGTACTGATTAACAGATGCAAAAGGACGCTGAATGAAGTTCTCAGTACGTTAGCGGTATTTTTTAATGCCCCGAGTTTCATGCTCATAACATTCACCATGTCTTTGAAACCTTTAATTCGACCAAGCATTTATGATGCACTGTGTCATGTCTATTAGGTAGGGAATCAATTCCCAAGGAGATTCTGAAGGACCTACGGATACCAATGGGTCTTTTGGTAAGGGGCGCGGATCTAACGTCTGTGATTGTTTTTGTGTTTGAATAGGCTCAGAATTCTCCGACCCCATACCTGCAACGCAGCCAACTGTCATTCCCCATTTAGTCAGTTTCGGATTCGCGTTCTTTGGTGCGCTATCGTCTTGGCTACCAGTGCCGCCGCAGTTTCCGCCGTTGCAGCCGAGGGAAATGTTTGACTGGCCTGGGATGTCTAAATTAGGCCCAAAATAATAGTTAGCCACCAAGGTGTATTCCGGACCGCCGATCATATTAGTCATTAGTTGGCCGTTACTATCAGTTAGCTGTGCGTATACATTTCCGTTGCTGGATATCATGTCAGGTCCGGGATTACTAACGACATTGGAGCCATAGGAATCATCCGGGTAACAAACGGTCACCGATGCGGTGCCTCCGCCATCGCTAGATGTTCCGGCGAAACAGTACCACTCCCCATTTGGATCAACCAAACTCAACGGCTGATTTTCCACATAGGCATACCGATTGAAGGACTGCGGATCGGTTTGATCGACCACGGACCAGCCTGCTGGATCGGGCGAGAGCCAGCGTCCCGCGGAGGGATCGTACTTGCGGAAGAGGAAGTCGTAGATGCCGGTTCCGGTCGATCCTGTCACGGTGTCCTGATCCTGGCCGGTGAAGCTGCGGTCGGGCGTGCCGGCCTCATTGTAGGTCTCGCCGAAGGGCGCGTAGGCCTCCTTGGAGTAGACGGCGTGGGCCCAGGTGGTGGCCAGCCGCGACGAGCCCAGCCAATCGGTATGGCGAATGTAGTTCAATCCACTTGCATTGTAGACCGCCGTCTCGCCGCCGGGAAGCGGAATCGTCTCTTTGGTCAGCGTGCCGCCCTGCACCACGGCCATTTTGGCCCCCGAGGGACTGAAGATGAATTGCGTGTAGGTGCTGCCTTGCGCGGTTTCGACGAGCCTGCCGAGGGCGTCGTAGGCGCCATTGATGGGACCGCCGGTGAGCGCGGTGACGGTGGCGGGCTGGCCGGCGGCGTTCCAGGAGATGCTGGAGAGACCGGTGCTTTCTAACTGGTTGCCGTTGGCGTCGTAGGTGGGCAGGGGCGAGATGCCGCTGGAAACCTGGTTGGTGATGGCGTTGTATGCGGCCGCGTAGGAGCTGCTGCCGCCCTTGGCGATGTTGCCGAAGGCGTCGTAGGCGAAGGTCTGCGCCCAGGCACTGCCGCAGGTGGCTGAGGCTAGACGGCTGAGGTCGTCTGCGGTGTAGGCGCAGGCCGTGGTTGATTGCGGTGGCAAAGGGCGACGGTAGCGGATTATTCTTGCTGCTTTTTCTCCCCTTTTGGCACATGGGGCATGGAGACTGGGCCTGGGTTGGCGATGGGTTTGGAGGGTTTGGAGGCGCAGGAGGATAGGGGCAGAGTTTCTTGCTAAAATTGACCAGAAGTTGCGCCAATTATATCCGGGTGGGATATGGAAGCCCGGCAGTGGCAGAGTTTCACAATTCCCAGTACGTCGCTTCTGAGGGCAGGGGCGTCGTGGAGGCACGAAGATCATGCAACCGACGTCGTCCAAGCCATTCTCTTATGAGACATTTCCGGCCTCGGGGCTGGTGGCGTATTTCTCGATGGAAATCGCGATCAACCCAGCCATGCCGACCTACTCAGGCGGCTTGGGGGTGCTAGCGGGCGACACGCTGCGCTCGACGGCGGACCTGGGGGTTCCGCTGGTCGCCTTCTCGCTGGTGCATCGCAAGGGGTATTTTCAGCAGCATCTGGACGCCAACGGCACGCAAAGCGAGGATATTCAGCCGTGGAATCCGGCGGATTTCTGCACGGAAGAGAAGGCGCGGGTTACGGTTTCAGTAGAAGAGCGGGTGGTGACGGTTCGCTGTTGGCGGTACGACATGGTGGGCCGCTACGGGCATGTGGTTCCGATCTACCTGCTGGACACGGATCTGGAAGAGAACTCGGGGTGGGACCGCGGGCTGACGGATCATCTTTATGGCGGCGACACGAACTACCGGTTGCAGCAGGAGATTGTGCTGGGCATGGGCGGGGTGCGGATGGTTCATGCGCTGGGGCACAGGGTGAATGTGTACCACATGAACGAAGGGCACGCGGCACTGCTGACGCTGGGTCTGCTGGAGCGCCAGCTAGGCGGGGGACCGCTGGGCGCGGCTACTGAGACCGACATGGATCAGGTGCGAAAGAATTGCGTCTTTACGACGCACACGCCGGTGCCCGCGGGGCATGACCGTTTTTATACCGAGCAGGCGATTCGGATTCTGGGCGGAGACCGGACGGCGCGTTTGGAAAGACTGGGCTGCTTTCAGGATGGAATGCTGAATATGACGCTGCTTGCGCTGCGTTTTTCACGCTATGCCAACGGCGTGGCGATGCAACATGCCAAGGTGTCGCGGGCGATGTTTCCGGAGTTTGCGATCGATTCAATTACCAACGGGGTGCACGCGCCGACGTGGGTTTCAGAGCCGTTTCAGCAATTGATGGATACGCATTTTTCAGCATGGCGGCGGGACACGCTTTATCTGCGCAACGGCATCGATCTGCCCGAGCAAGAGATACTGGCGGCTCATGCGCAGAACAAGGCGGCGCTACTGGCGGAAGTGGCGATGCGCACTAAATTGACTCTCGATGCGAAAGTGCTGACGCTGGGCTTTGCGCGGCGCGTGGCTACTTACAAGCGCGCGACACTGCTGTTTACCGATCCGAAGCGCTTGGTGGAGATTGCCGAGGCGGCGGGTGGGTTGCAGATTCTGTATGCCGGCAAGGCGCATCCGCAGGACGAACCGGGGAAGGCGCTGATTCATCAGGTGGTAGAGGACGCGGCCCGGTTGTCAAACGACAAGCTGCGCATTGTTTATCTGGAGAACTACGACTGGAATCTGGGCGCGATGATGACGGCGGGCGTGGATGTTTGGTTGAATACGCCTAAACGGCCTTATGAGGCATCCGGCACCAGCGGCATGAAGGCCGCGCTGAATGGAGTGCCGAGCCTGTCGATTCTGGATGGATGGTGGATTGAGGGCTGCATTGAGAACGTGACGGGCTGGGCGATTGAGGACGGCGCGGACGATACGGCTGAGGCCAACTCGCTTTATCACAAATTGGAGAGCGCGGTGGTTCCGCTTTACCGGGATGCGCCTGAAGGATGGGCGCGCTTGATGCGGACTACGCTGGCCTTCAACGGCTCGTATTTCAATACCAATCGCATGGTGAAGCAGTACACCCGGAACTCGTACTATCCGGTGAAGCTGATTGAGCAAGTGAAGGCGCGCTAGAAACGCTAGCGGCGGCTTCCCCGATTGCCATTTTCCGAAATTGCCGGTTAACCACTGAGGCAGGTCATTTTCTATGCAACCAACGAATTCTGTTCCCATGGCCGAAGCCGGTTTGAACGTTGATATCGCTCCGGCAGGCAGCCGCTTTCTGCGCGCCTGCCTGCGCCAGCCGGTTGACCGCACGCCCGTTTGGTTTTTGCGGCAGGCGGGGCGGTACATGCAGGAATATCGCGAGATTCGCAAGCACCATACGCTGGTGGAGATTTGCAAGCAGCCGGAGATAGCCGCCGAGGTGACGATTACCGCCGCGGAGAAGCTGGGCGTGGATGCGGCCATCATCTTTGCCGACCTGCTGCTGCCGCTGGAGCCAATGGGCCTGGACTTCGAGTTTCAGGCTGGCGAGGGGCCGGTGGTGCATCATCCTGTGCGCACGGCGGACGACGTTCGAGCGCTGCAAGTTGATCGGGCCGGCGAACTGGAGTACGTAGCCAAAGCTATCGAAAAGGTAGCTGCGCACTTTCGCAATCGGCTAGGAATTATTGGCTTCTGCGGCGCCCCGTATACGCTGGCCAGTTACATGATCGAGGGTGGCGGCAGCAAGAATTACATCCATACAAAAAAAATGATGTACGGCGATACCAGCGCATGGCGCAGCCTTTTGGACAAGATTGTCGCCGTGCTAATAGAGTATTGCCGGATGCAGGTCGAAGCCGGCGCCGATGTGATTCAGATCTTCGATAGCTGGGTTGGGTCGCTGGGCCTGGCCGATTATCGCGAGTATGCATTTGAGGCCAGCCAGCGGCTGGTGCGCGCCGTGCAGGAGATGGGCGTGCCGGTGATTTATTTTGGCGTGGAGACGGCGGGGCTGCTAACGCAGATGGCCGCGACTGGCGCGGATGTGATTGGCCTGGACTGGCGGCAGCCGCTGGATGAAGGCTGGCGCGCGGTGGGCCACGGCCACGCGGTGCAGGGGAATCTGGACCCGATCACGCTCTTTGCTCCGCCGGAGATTCTGGAGCGGAGGGTGCGGGAGATTTTGCGCGCGGCCAACGGGCGGGCGGGCCACATCTTCAATCTTGGCCACGGCATTGTGCCGAATACGCCGGTGGAAAATGTGCAGGCGGTGGTGCGAATGGTGAAGGAGTTCCGGCTGGAGAAGGCCAATGGCTAAACAAGCTGTTTTGCTTCTGGCTCACGGCACGCCGGAGACGGTGGCGCAGATTCCGGAGTATCTGCGGAATGTGACCGGCGGACGGGCGTTGCCGGGCGAGGTGGTCGAGGAGATCGAGCGGCGATACACGCTGATTGGGCACAGCCCGCTGACGGAAATTACGCGGGAGCAGGGGCGGCTGGTGGAGATTGAGCTTTCCCACCCTAGTCGCAAAAACAAAGACGCTGCGAGGGTGGGGCACCCGGCGGGCGAGCCGGTTAGGGTTTATGAGGCGATGCGCAACTGGCACCCTTACATCGCCGATGTGGTCCGGCGGATGCACGGCGATGGCGTGGAAGAGGCAGCGGTGCTATGTCTAGCGCCGCAGAATTCGCGCACCAGTGTGGGGCTGTATCGCCGGGCGCTTGAAAGCGCAATCGCCGCTGAGGCTGCGGGTTTGCGCATTGACTTTACCGAGGGATGGTCACAGCATCCGCTGCTGATTGAGGCTTTTGCGGAGCGGCTTCTGCCAGCTTGGGAACGCCTAAGCGCGGAGGTAGGCGCGCCGGTTCCTGTGCTGTTTACCGCGCACAGCGTGCCTTGCCGGACGGTGCAAAGCGCCGAGGGGCGCAGCGCCGACCCTTATGCCGAAGAGGCCAAACGAACCGCCGCGCTGGTTGCCGCTCACCTGCCGGAGATTCCGCAGTGGTTCTTCGCATTTCAAAGCCAGGGAGCTAGCGGCGGACCTTGGATTGGGCCCACCGTCGAGGAGACATTGGAAGCCATCGCTGCCTCAAGTGCGCGGACGCTGCTGCTGCAACCCATCGGATTTCTCTGCGACCATGTTGAGATTCTTTACGACGTGGATATTCTCTTCCGCGAGTTTGCCGCCAAACTGAATCTGCGACTGGAGCGGCCGGAGTCGCTGAATGCATCGGAGATGCTGGTAAAAGCGATTGCAGATCTGGCACGGCAGGGACTGGCGCGGCTGAAGAGCTTGTGAAGGGAGTGGCTGCGTCTATCGTCTTGAAGCCGCCATCAGCGCGGCCAGAGCTTCTTCCGGCTCGGGGCGGACGCGGAAGTCGGCGTGGGCCTCGGCATAGAGGACCCGGCGATCTTTTGCGATGACGAACGTGGCAGGCAAGGGCAAGCGCCAGCTCGACTCGCCGTTGATGAAAGGCACGTTGACCAGGATGGAGAGGTAGTAGTCGCGCAGGTATTCAGGGACGGTGTAGGCCAGGTCGAATTTTTCGGCCAGCGCGCAGCCGGGGTCGCTGAGCACCGGGAAGGGCAGGCTGTGCTGGCCGGCCATGAAGTCGCTCTGGCGCTCGGTCTGCGGGCTGATGGCGACGAGCAGCGCGCCGCGCTCGCGGAGTTGGCCATAGAGGCCGCGCCAGGCTTCAAGCTCAGTGACGCAGTAGGGGCACCAGCGGCCACGAAAGAATTTGATGATCAGCGGGCCAAAGCTGAGCATGTCCGCGCTTCGGATCAGGTGGCCGTTGAAGTTCTTCAGCTCGAAGTCAGGAGCCAGCGCGCCGACGGGCAGGATGCGGTCTTCGATGCCAGTGGCGAAAAGTTCCTCGACCGCGCGCTCCCCAACCGCCAGCCGCTCCGCCTGCACCAAATCCCGGGTGCGCGCGGTGATCTCGTCGAGTTGGTCCTGGAGGCTATTCATGAGCTCTTCCCAAGCAGCTTGTTGAATCTGAATTTCTCTGAGCCGCTCTCGCGGACCCAAAGCAGCGTTTCGTGGGTCAACAGGAATTCGCGTTCGATTGTTCCGATTTTTGAGCCCATGCGAGGAATCTTGCCGACGCCCTTTCTTTTTGCCTCAATCCGACCGAAAACAATGAGGCACACAATCCGCGGGTATCGAATCGGATCGGCGGCCCACGCTTCAAGAGTGATCTCGATCTGAGTGACAGCATGCTTCAAATCGGATCCCTTGAGCTCGACGATTACATCTACAACCTGGGCCATTCCGACGATGTAGTCCGCCTGTCTCTTTCTCGGAGTTTCGTTGTAGCACCCATCGTAGCGGATTTTTCGGAGTTGCTTGCGGCGCGGATTGAGGAACGTAGCCCCAACGCCACGCTCGCTGATGTGAAGCGAGGTCCGATCGCTATATTCGATGCATTCAGCATTGATTGATGGTCCAGCCTTGCTAAGAGGCCTTAACTTTGTCATACTCAAGCCTCAGAAGCGAGTCAAATTCGTTCCCAATCTTCTCGGAGACACTGTCGAGGTACTCGCCATCGATCAAACCTGATTCAGATAGAATTGACTCAAGTTTTCCGTGGTGAATGGAGTACGCGGCGAATGTGCCCGGTTCAATCCAATATTTCTTATCGATAGGAATCTTCCGGCGGATTGCTTTGTCCTTGCTTAGCTGGCCCGCATAAATGAGGTTGTTGAAGGAGGAAAGGATGTAGGGGCTGTGAGTTGTGATGACCCAGGAAAAGTCCCAACTCGGTTCATAGCTTAACTGTGCGAACAACTGAACTAGCTGATACTGAGTAGAGGGAAAAATATTTGCTTCCGGTTCTTCCAAATAGACAAGAAACTTTCCTGTCGGAGGAACTTTTGTAACTCCGGCAGATAAACCATAAGCGCCGTATAGTTGCCGATGCTCCTGTAGATAGGCCCAGCGCTCCATGACGTGCAGAAGGGGTAACAACTCCTGTGTCCCAGAGGACAGAAATGAAAGCGGCGTCAATCTGCCTTTTTTATCAATAAAGTTTACTTCGTTACCATTCATCTTGACTTCGCCACCAACGATGTCTTTGACAGTTGCGCTCAACTTGTCAAGATCGCTATCCGTTTTGCGATACAAATTCGCCTTCCAGCGAGGACTCCAGATAATCTCAGAAGCAAACTCTCGAATGAGCGGGTCGATTTCCGCATTCTGAAGAGCCAAAAAACCCTTATTAGCATCGGTAAAAAAAGAGCGACCAGCAGGAATATAGCGTGATTCAACAGCCGTGTCGAAAAACAACCTGTTAAATATTGCCCACCAGGTACTCTGCCTATCCAGCATTGAAATGTCTGCAAGTTTCTCGACCGGCGTATTTTCTTGGCTAGCAAAATAGACGTTTTGGAAAGACTTGGAAAACTGGAATTCAAAAAGGTCTTGTTCCGAAGCCATTGTGCCAAGCGCACGGATGAAATGTTCGCCTGAAGAGAACTCGACTATGACATCGTTGCTGATCGAACCAGATGGGCAAAACCGCTTAATGAATTCGTGATTAACCTCCGCTTTGAATTGATCAAAACCAAGCCCATTATTGGAAGACAGCATTGCAATCTGTATGACTTCTTTACTGAGAAAATACGCCAACTTGCACAGCAGACTCTTCCCGCTGGCTTGCGGCCCGATGAGGACGGTGATTTTGCCGAACTCCAGTTCGGCTTCTTTGATGACCGAGAAGTTCTTGACTGTCAACTTGCGCATCACGTCCTCCTTTGTCTTGAGCACCGTCCCTACGGGACTGCACCTTCAGGGTAATCATCTTACCCCACGCTGAAGCGCGCGGGGCTAACTAACACTGCGCCTCCGGCGCGGCAAGATTCAGCGTTGTTTGACATGAATAAAAGTCATGCTCTTACCAAACGCTACCGCCCAAACCGCTGCTTGCCGCCCATGCCCAGGCCCGCCATGCCTCCGCGCATCATGTTCTTCATCATGCCGCCTTTGCCCATCTGCTTGAACATTTTGGCCATCTGGGCGTACTGGCGGAGAAGATTGTTTACGTCTTGCACTTCCGTGCCGCTGCCCTTGGCGATGCGCTTGCGGCGGCTGCCGCTGATGATCTCGTGATTGCGGCGCTCCTTCGGGGTCATCGAGTTAATGATGGCTTCCAGTCGCGTGAACTGCTTTTCGTCAACGTTCTTGGAGGCCGCTTGCAGGCCGGCGAAGGGGCCAACCGAAGGCAGCATCTTCAGGATGCTCTCCATCGAACCGAGCTTGCGGATCTGGCCGAGCTGGTCGCGGAAGTCCTCAAGCGTGAAGCCGTCGCCGAGGAGCGCTTTTTTGGCAAAGTCTTCAGATTTTTTGCGATCGAGAGTCGATTCGGCCTTCTCAATCAGCGACATCATGTCGCCCATGCCGAGGATGCGGCCGACGATTCTGTCCGGGTGAAAAGGCTCGAAGGCGTCCGGTTTTTCGCCAACGCCAATAAACTTGATCGGCTGGCCGGTGACGTGGCGAATCGAGAGTGCCGCGCCGCCCCTGGCGTCTCCGTCCATTTTGGTGAGAATGACGCCGGTCAACCCGAGCCGCTTGTGGAAGTCGGCGGCGGAGTTGACGGCGTCCTGGCCGGTCATGGCGTCGGCGATGAAGAGGATTTCGCTTGGGTTGAGGAGCTTCTTCAGCCGCTCCATCTCGCCCATCAGCTCTTCGTCGATATGGAGGCGGCCCGCGGTATCGACAATGAGCGTGTCGCAGCCCATGTTGCGGGCTTCGCGGCGGGCTTCAGCAGCCAGCCGGACAACTGTTTCGGAATTGGGCAGCGCCGAGCCTGCCTTCTCGCCCTTCTGATCGCCTTCATAGAGCTTGGCCTCGATGGACTTGGCAACAACTTTGAGCTGCTCGCGGGCGGCGGGGCGGTAGACGTCCACCGAAACGAGCATGGGGCGATGGCCGCCCTTCTTAAGCCAAGCGGCCAGCTTGCCGGCGGTGGTCGTCTTGCCGGAGCCTTGCAGGCCGGCCAGCAGAATCACCGAGGGCGGCTGCGAGGCGAATTTGAAGCGGGCTGTGTCCTTGCCGAGCATGGTGATCAGCTCGTCGCGGACGATCTTGATGACCTGCTCAGAGGGCGAGAGCGCGGTCAAGACTTCAGAGCCGACGGCCTTGATGCGAATCTGCTCGATCAGGTCGCGGACAACGTTGAGGTTGACGTCGGCTTCGAGCAGGGCGACGCGAATTTCGCGCAAGGCTTCAGCAATATTCTCTTCGGTGAGTGTTCCCTGACCGCGAAGAGATTTGAAGGCGCGTTGGAGTTTGTCAGTAAGGTTTTCAAACATAGGTCATTTCCAGTCTATCTCCTCACCACCTGCAGTGGCACCTGCGGTGCGGCAGACGCTCGCTATCCGCTCGCAGGAGAGTTTTGGTCTCCCATCTATGCCGCTAAAAACAAGAATGCGACAAGGATTAGATACCCAAACGTTTTGACGGCGTAGGATGTCAGGATTCAGCAGGCGGAAGGATTCTTGCATCGGGGGAACCCGGAATGGTCGGCGAACGTATATAGAATTCAGAGAAAGCAAGGAGAACCGGTGATGAGCAGCCAAACATATCCGAATGCGCAAGCGATCTTTTACCAGCAGTATGCGGCGGTGCGCCGCGATGAGGTAGTGGGCATCCTGCTGGCGCTTTTTCTGGGCGCTTTTGGGGCGCACCATTTTTATCTGCGGCGGACTGGGTTGGGGATTCTTTACTGCTGCTTCTGCTGGACGCCGATACCGTGGGTTCTCGGCTTTATCGAGTGCTTCTTTATGCCGGGACGGGTGCGGGAGTTCAACGCGATCCAGGCGGCGGGAATTGCCGCGATGCTGGGCATTGCGACGCCGGGATGGGGTCAGCCGGTGAACGTGACCGTGAATATGCCGGCGGCTGCGCAGCCGGGCGCGCTGGTTGCCTGCGGGCGTTGCGGACTGACGAATGGAGCCGGGGCGCGGTTCTGCTCAGGCTGCGGCGCGGGGCTGGCTTGATTCGTTGCTTCGGGGCTCCAGACCCAATTGATCAGGCCCGAAAACAGTGTCGAGGAATCCCCCATCCTTTCCGCACGCATTGCGGAAAAGATGGGGCGCCTCAGGATATGGATTTGTGTGGTGGATCAATAGCTTATTTCACAGGTTGAGCGGGGAGCGGCAGCGGCAGTTCGATCACGCCCAGCTTATTATTCAGATTGTCTCGGACACCTAAGCGCAGATAACGCGCGGTGATAGGAACATCCAGAAGCAGGCGATAGTGAAAGCCGCTTTTCTGGATGGCGGAGAGCGTCTCCGGGGTCAGCGTGCTGTTGAGCTGCATGCGATTCTCGTTGAGGCGCTGGCCACCGGGCCCGTAGGCGCAGGCGGCAAACTCGAGTGCGAGATGCTGGCCGCCATTGTCCGCGGGAATCAGCGTTACATAGCGAGAAAGCAACGCAAAATCCACGGCATATTGCGCAACATCGATTGGCTTGACCTCAGGCGCGCCCTGAAGTTTGGCAAGGGCGGCCAATTGTTCCGGAGTGGCGGGAGCCGGTTTGCCGACGGTCAAGTGAGAGAGAAAGAGCAAGTCGGGAATCTGCGGAGTTCCCAAGGCGAGCGCCACACCGAGTGAATCGACTTGATGCGCGACGGTATTGAAGTCGTCGGCAAAGTAGCTGCGCCGGTAGGAGAGTTCGTAGCCGTGATGGTCAACATCGACGCGGATCTTGCGAAGCCGGCCGTCGAAATTCTTATTGGAGGGATTATAGGTGATGGTGTAGTAGTCGCTGCCCTCGGTGACGGCCTTGGTAAAGGCTTCTTTGAGGCCGTTTGTGTTGTAGAAGGCCGCGCCCCCGGTTTCGATTGCAATATTGGAGAGCGTGTCATGCTCAGCTTGCTGCGAGACCTGGAAGCGTTGCTGCTGCGTGACGGCGGGGTTGGTGGATCCGGCGGTGTTGGTGATGCCGCCGCCACCACGCGGGCGAAAATCGACGCGGCTGGAGGCGGTAAACGCAGGGTTGTTGATGAGGCCGCGCACATCGACGGCATAGACGGCGGCATGACTCAGGTTGATGAGGTCGGCGACTTTCTTCTGGGCCTCACTGTAATTGCGCTGGCTTTGATAGGCGTTGGAGTCCGTGGTCTCGGGCTGGATGGAGATGGGAAATGCGCCGGAGAGCCAGAGAATGTTCTTGCGTCCGGGGAGCGGCATGAGGAACTGAGCGATCGCGGTAAAGGCGTCCAGCGTGATCTGAACCTGCTGATCCAGGCGGAAGTCGCGCTCGTTGTTTTCCATCTGGGCGAGCAATTCAGCGGCCTGGGCACCGTCGGTATCGAGAGGGTCAAGGGCGTCGACGACTTTGTCGCTTTCTTCGTGAATATCCTTATCGGGAGAGTCGACGTAAGCTGACTGAGTCATGGCATGGTGACTATTGGCGGCTGCCATCAGGGCATCCTGGCGGGCGGTAAATCCTTGCAGGAGCAT
>JBEKDN010000076.1:0-16660 GCA_050014335.1 Occallatibacter sp.
GGGGGGGGGGGGGGTAGGCGGATTTTATGGGCTTCGGGAGACTGATTGGGGCCTGCCGGGACAGAGTTTCTTCGATGCTATTTCCATTATCAGCGCGGAGAGGGAAATTATATGCACGGCGGGGGGATTTTTTATTGGGTAGGGTCGGGCGTCAGTTCTCGGTTGTCAGTTATTAGAAGGCCGACAGCCTGGAGAGCGCCTCATTTCAAGACACTGCGGCGTTTTCCGGGACCTACCGTTTTGACCTGCGCTCAATCGTAATTTGCGCAATAAGGAAAGCTTGAAAATCGAGTTCGACCGATCACGAGATACTTAACGGCTATTCATGCCTCAAATGGTCAATCCGTCAAGCGGCCCGAGAGATGGGACAGTTTGTGCCCAGTGCCGCATCTGCATCGTAAATTGTGCATTGTGACACGACTGAAAGAGATGTACCATCGATATGTAACCTTTGCCATTGCATCAGAATGCGAGGTCCTCATGGCCAAATCGATTGCCCGCACCGGAAGCTCTATGAATCCGAGCCCAGGGACCCTCCCGCTTGCGTTGACTCCAAACTGGGGCTCTTTTGTAGACAATGGCCTAGGGGCCGGGGAATCGGAGCAGGCGCAGGCGGTGAGGAAAAGCCAAGTCGAGGGCACGCCTCGAAGAACACCCGCGAAAAAGCTTTATCAAGACGAGCTTTACGGAACGAAGGAGCTCAGCCCATTAGCTGTGTCTCTGATCGATACTCCCGAATTCCAACGTTTAGGGCAGATTTACCAACTTGGGTTTACCCACACCGTCTTCCGTGGTGCCACACATCGGCGCTTCGACCATTCAGTGGGCACGTATTTCGTGGTTCGAACAATACTCAGACGGATTGTACAGAACCACGCTCGCTTTTATAGAGGCGATTCCGACCAGTTTTGCCACCCCGGATTGTACCTTTCTCCGAGGTTCTATTTGGAAGCACCGGCAACGCCAGGGAAGTGGCAACGCCTCAACTCTCCGATGGGAAGGTGGCGCGGTTTGACAGAGGTGGTCTCAGCCGCTGCGATATTGCACGACCTCGGCCACGTTCCAGTCGGGCACACCATGGAGGACGAATTCTCCTTATTTCGAAAGCACGACAGCCTCGGGGGACCGAGACTGTTCGAAATGCTCTATGGGCCAAGGGAGCCTCGTCAAGAGGTGGATGGGACCCGGATGAGCCCGCATATCGAAAAATACTTCTCGCCGATTGACACCGACAAACTCCCAAGACCTGAGTTCTGGGAGCGCGTGCCGCTGCCGTGGGTATTCGAAGAAGGCACCTACGAACCCTTTCTTCACGACGTGGTTGAGGGAGAAATCGGTGCGGCAAAAGCGTTACGAAATTATGAAATTAGGGATCTCATCTACTTGATCCTCAGTTTCAAGGAGACGGTGGACGGCGCCACCGGCCACAACCTATACAAGACCTTTGACCAGGAGTTGGAGGACGCGCAGGCAGCCGGAAAAGAACAGGACCGCGCCGACGATGCCGCGAGCCGGCGCATCGCCTTCATTAAGGCGCTGTATGACTACTACTCCCGGCCAATCGATGTAGGCCCAGACCAAGAGGCATTGCCCCTGTTCCACCCTTTCATGTCCGATGTGATTGCGAATACGATCTGTGCTGACCTTCTGGACTACCTGGTCCGCGACGGCAGACGGCTGAAACTAGACATCAGGGACAACCCACGCCTCCAGCGATACCTAGTGATTCGCCCTGCGTCTTCGTCGGTGACGGCGGCGCCCCGCAGCGCCGCCGGACCGCCGAAGCGATTGACATCAACGCTGTTCAGCGGAACGGACTCAAGAGACGGGACACGGTTTCCGATCTCATGGATTTGATGAGCGAAAGATATCGCTTCGTTGAAGTTGTCTATTACCACCACAAGAAAGCCGCGTTCTCCGCAATGATCGCGAAGGTCATCGAGATTCTCTCGAAATCGCGGGAGGGGGTAAAAAAGCTAGATACAGGCGGCATTTATCCCGCACCTTGGGCGCCTAGCAAGTCGCTCCCTTCTGGGCCTCGGCACATCTGCCATTTTGGAGACGAAAGTCTTTTGGCCTTTCTCGCAAAGGAGGCGGACGAAGCGAAATCCGAATCTGCGGCCGCGCTGATTCGAGGCATTGTCTCTCGCAGCGAGCACAGGCTCGTCTTTACGCTCGACTATGAAGCAGCAAGCAAAGCGGGCGGAGCCCGTAAGATCAAGGACCACCTTCGCGGCAAGTCGGACGCCGAAAGAATACGCATGGAGGAGGCGTTAAGGGCACTCGTCTCTCGGTCAGAGGTCCATGAAGAGGTGCCAATCCTTATTTACTGCCCAAGTATACGAATGCAGGCGAAGGAGGTCGCGGCTCACGTCGAGCTGACGCCAAACAAGGTCGTCCCGTTGAGCTTGGAAGGGGAAGATAAGCGGGTGGCGGCGGAGATCGAGGTTCTCAACACAAAATACCAAAGCCTCTGGAGGCTATATATCTTCGCCCATCCGAAGCTTGCGTTGGAACGAGACGATACGAAGCGGCAGTTTCTCCTAAGCACGATTGTGGACACCTTCTGCGCTAGGCTCGATGTCCCCGAAGACGAGCGGTCTCGGTGCTCTAGGTTTGAGTTCGTACCCTTCTATAAGAGAGTTCGCCACTATTTTCGTGAGTGGTCGAAGTCGAATCCACTAAACCTCGAAGTCGACACGAAATTGAGGGAGCGCGTCGAAAAGATGGCCGAAGACCCGATATTTTGGAGGGCATTGCTTCCAGAGGACGCGCCCTTTCCAGTTACGGAGGCAGAGTACAGGACCGGATTTGATCGTGCCCTCCTCATTTGCAGAGCAGATGATGCAACACCAGAACAGCGGGAAAAGTGGCTGAAACCCCTGAAGGAGATAAGGGGGAAAGCATGGTATGTTTCGTCCCCGGTGCCGAACGTGGAGGAAGCGCGAAGGTCGGCCTTTGACTCACTTGGGCGCATCGCTGATTCTGTCAGGTCGGGATTAACTACGTTGGACGAGACGATGGAGTTGGGACCAATAGCCGGCCTCCTAGCCGGTCAACTGAGGCTTGGCGGAGAGGGCCAAGCGCCAGGGCGCCACGGTCAGCCGCAGCCCGACAGAGTGGCGGAAATCCGAGTGGCCATCACGATATTCGCAGGGCGGCTAGGCTCAGACGAGGAAGGCGATTTTTCGACGGTTTTCCCCGTGTTATTAAACTCCCTAAAGCCAGAACAATATCAACGCGTGGTTCGACGGTTTCGCGAATCCGCAGAACAGCAGAAGACTATTGATGCGAGCGCCCTTGATCATCGCGGGACAAAGGCCCGGCAGTCCTTCGAGTGGCTCAAAATGATCATCGAAGAGGAGAAAGCGAAAGATGGCGTCAGCGATGAATCCTTCGAAAATGGTGACGCATGACGAAAGATCAAGCGCGGCAAGAGGAGGTTTGGGCTGACAACTTGTATGCGGAACTTCGGTGCTTCGATCCGCCAATGGATCTGCACGCAGCAGCTCGTAACCGACAAGTTACTCAGTTGAAGCTGCGTCCGATGATCCAGCGGGGTGCGCTGCTGCCGTCGCCGGGCGGATACGAGGTTATTGTGAGGAATCTCGAGCCCAAAGACCTAAGCCTAGAATTACCGGAGGCGGCGAACGAGTTGACTTCCCAGCAGCGATTTACTCTCGCCCACGAAATTGCGCATACCCGCTTTTACAAGTTCGCCAAAGGCAAGCCTGTCCCGACCAAAGAGTCAAAGCAATATGCTCATGCAGGCGAGATCGGACTTGAAGAAATCTGCAACCGAGCCGCCGCGCGCCTTCTCGCACCGACTCCGCTCCTCAAGCGACAATTCAAAGAGAGACTGGATAACAACACCGAACGGATCGATGCGGGATTTGTACGGACGCTTGTTACGATATTCCGTACATCATTCGCCGTCATGATCGAACAGCTGCGAGCCGCGGATCTGGAGAACGTATTTGCGAGGTGCATCATGCTTGTAGCAAAAAATGATGAACAGTTTAAAATCCAGTCATGGTACAGGGGGATGTCGCTTCTCTCTGCACTTCCAACGCCCGAGGAGTACCAACCTTTGCGCACCTGGCTACCAGGGTTGCCGCAAGGCGTCGACAGCCCGGGCCAAGGAACTTGGCGGTTCGATTCCGGTGGGCGGGAGCTTAGTGTTCAGAAGTTTCCCCTAGGAAAGCGCACCTTTCTCCTTCAATTTGATGACCTCGCACACACGGCACCCGATTCCGGTTTTCCTTGGAATGGTTGATGGACGAGTGAGCCGAACGCCGGTTCCGCAGCGATTATGGGCCCTGTTGACGTGCATCATTAAGGCTGGTCGTCCTAAGGGCCATGGAGCCGGTTACTCCCTTGAAGTCGCCATTGCGTAAGTTTTTCGGGTTGTGGGGTTGTTGGGGCGGTGTGAGAGGGGGCTGGGGGGCGATCTTGGTTGCCTTGGGACTTAGGGGTGGGGCGTGTGCGGTGGGGTTGGTGGGTTGCTGGTCGCTGGCTTACGGTTGGTTGCCGGGATGGATGGCTGGCAGTTGCTTCCGCGGGCAGACGACTTGGGCTCGCGCCTGGGTTACTTTACGAAGGTCGAATCAATGTTATCCAGAATAGATTGTTGAAACGCTTCCCACCCGCATGAGAAATCGGCTCGACCGCAGCCGGGCACGAATACCGGCACGCGCTCAGGAGGGTTCCGGAGGCTGAGTGGCGTGGCATTGCGCATTTGGTCGAGGGTCTGCGCTGTGTAGTAAGTCCGCACGGAATACTGCTGTTTGACGCGCGTCTTCCATATCTCGAAGAGCAAGGCTCCGCCCGGCGGCGTGTCGTCTCGACGTCCGTCGATGAGCCAGTTGAGGTTCAGCGCTCCGGCGATGGCGGCTAGATTGGTATCGTGACCGACGAGGATAAGGAGACGGTCATTGGGCTTGCCGACCGCGCCCGCGACGGGCTGCGCGGAGAGCGCCTGGCGCATTGACTGAAGAATGTGGAAGAGCAGATTCGAGGACTGGGCACGGGCAATATAAGCGGTGCGGTCCGCGAGGTCTTCATGTGCGACGTGGAGTTGCAGCAACTGGCGCAGTTTGCCCAGATCGACGCGTCCCCAGCCCACGTTTGCGGCGTCCATGCCTTCCGCGTATTCGAGGAGTAGATTCTCCGATATCGTGGAAGCGAGGTCGAGCGAAGTACGAGAGTCTGCCATGCGACCGGAGTCAGGCGGTGAAGGGATGTCAAAGAGAGACAGAGGCGCCGCGGTGCGAGGGTCAGGGCAGTTTGGACCGGACTTGCATCCGCGCAAGACTTCTTCAAGCGCTTCGAGTTGAGGGCGGTAGGCCTCGGACAATCCGGGCGGATTGGCTCCGATGCGGCCGGAGATTGCTGCCGCGGCCAGAGCTTTATCCAGATGGCCGACGCCCGCGCCCAAAGAATGAAAGAGCGGATCGCGAGTTCCTTCCGGAAGGGCGCTGACCTCAAGCGCGCAACCGGGTGCAATGCCCGCGGCCAGAGACTTGCCGGTCTCTCGGGTGCGCTGGTCGGAGTCGGCGACGATTCGAATTTGCGACGCATCCGCACAGCCGGTCGGGGAAAGCAATCCCTGCGCCGCAAGTTGCTGACGGTCATAGGCGCCGAAGAGGGTCATCAGATGCGCTCCATGGTCAGTGAGATAGCCGGGGGGAACGCTCCACCTGGGCCAGGGCTCGGCTGAGTATTGATTGAGCTGGTCAGTCTTGCCGGTGGGCGAGCGCACGCCGTGGCGGCTGACGATGACGACGAACTTCAATTCGCTGTCGTCTGGAGCGGAGCTGCTTGTACTGGCGGCGGTTGGGGTTTGCGCCGCTGCCGTTGAGTACACGCGGATCACGTCCGGGTTGCCGCCGACTCCCGGAACGCCGACATAGAGCAGATTCAGCGCCGGAACGAACAAGGCCGTTTTCGCTCCGGCAGCGGTATGCACAACTTCGAGCGGATGGAGATTCTTCGCTTCGTCCACCTGGTACGAATCGACTTCGCCGGCACCGCTGATCACATAGACGCGGCGCAGGGCGGGGTCGTAGAAGAGATCGTCGGCTCCATCGGCTGCTGGCTGGCTCGCGACTTCGTTGCCGGTTGCGGCATCGAGAGCAATGAGCGTTGCCGGAGTCCGGCAGGCAACATACAGCAACTGGTGCTCGCTGTCGAAGGCCATTGGGACATTGCCGGCGGCCTTGGTCAGCTTCCAATGCGCTGCGAGTGTCTTGGCGGCCGAGTCGATTACCGCGACTTCCGCTGCGTCCGCAATATTGGCGAAGACGCGACCGCTCCGCGGATCGATGTCGAGGGCTTCAGGATGCGATGCGACGGAGAGATTCGCAATCAGTCTGAAGCGAGCTGTATCGACTACGGCGACTTTAGCTGGATTGACCGCGTCCGAGCCGCCGTGACCTACAAATAGCAGGTGTTTGGCCTCATCGTAGACCATGTCGTCGGCATCGTCGGAGAGTTTGATCTTTCCAGCCAGAGCGAGTGGAGTTCCCTTGTAGACTCTGAGTTCACCCAGCGCGCCATCGGCGACATAAAGACTGCCAGTGGCCGCTATCCACGCCATGCCGTGCGGCTTGCCGAGGCCCGCAATGCTCTGCTGGACCTTGCCGGTCTTCAGGTCGATCGCTTCAACGGAGTGATTGCCGGTGGCTGCGATGAAGAGTCGATTGCCCGCAGCGTCGAATGCCAGGTGATCGAATTTGCCGGTGACGCCTGGAAGCGGAATTGTCCGGCTGAGTGAAAGAGGCGCCGAGGTTTGTGCGTGCGAGATCGCGCAGCTTGCAAGAAGGCAGAGCGTAAAAAGAATTCGCATGATTTATCCAAATTGACAATTGCAAGGTGTGCGGGCGCACAGGATTGACTGCGCGCCCGCGAGTGGAATTACTTTGCCGAGCCCGAGGTCCAGCGGAGACTGGCGCTATAGGTGGGCTTATAGTATTCCCGCTGGGTCATGAATTGAGGACTGCCGTTGTAGAAGCCGAAGACCTCGTTGTTCAGGTTCAGACCATTCAAAACTACCTGGAGTCTTCTATAAATGCGGGCACTTGCTTGGGCATCGAACTGAAGGTGCGGGTAGAAGTAATTGTCGGCAAGCGGTCCCTTGGGTCCGCCGGGAGTGTTGTCTGCCGGTTCTAGAATATTGTTATTCATGAACTGATAGGCATACACGTTGGAGCTGTTGTAGCTTATGCCGACATGGGCCGAGAAACGCTTCAACTCATAGGATGGCTCGATATTATAGGAGTGTCTGGCAGTACCCACCAAAGCCGGCGAGTCTGTGCGCTCGGGAAGACCGTTGGTGTGCGACTCCGTGTATGCATAGTTTGCTTGAAACCCTAACCCGCTCAAGGCTCCGGGGAGTTCGCTGAAGCGCTGTTGGATGTTAAATTCCAGGCCAAGAACCTTGGCATTGCTCGCATTTGTGTTCTGCTGGGCTACCGTCAGGTTTGCCGCGGGACAGTTGGCAATTGTAGTGCTGGAGTTTTGCGCGGTGCAGTAAGGCACGAAAGAGGTAACGATCGGATCGCCAAGCTGCTTGTAGAAGAACCCAGCCTGGATCAGGCCGAAAGGTTTCAACTGCTGTTCCAGCAATAGATCGAAGTTGTTGGCGTGAGTGGGCTTTTCTTGCGGGTTGCCGATTGAGTAGGGAGCCGGAGTACTGTCAGTCTCCTGGGTGTATGGGACCAGATCGTATTGGTTAGGCCTTGAGATGCCTCGGGCAAAAACGGCGCGTAAGGCGGTAGTAGGCGTGGCGGCCCAGCGAGCCTGAACACTTGGCAGCGGATCCCAATACGATTCACTGTTGCTTGTGGGTGTCGTTGAGACCCAATTGCCGTTGCCGTCGGTTGCCACGTTAAAGCCCGAAGTCGTCAGTTGCGTTCCTTCGATGCGAAGGCCGGTCTGCAGACGGAAGCGATCCCAGTTGATGGTGTTCATAATGTATGCGGAGGAGACGCGCTCGATCAGGTCGAAGTTCTGGGAATCGCCACCATGCGTGTCGTTGATATCCGGGCTAAAATTGCTGGAATTTGCCTTGAAATAGCTTTTGATTAACCCATAATTCGTGACCGGCCCCATGGTATAGTTTCCGCTGTAATAGTCAGGGTCTCTGAAGCCACTCTGGAACTGGGCCGCACCGATACCGCTAGCGGCGTCCCATGAGGGAGTTTCGGCATTTTGAAATTTGTGAGCGTTGCGGAATTCGCCGCCGTACTCTAGCGTCGCGGAATGCTTGGCGACGTGATAGTTCAATCCCAGGCTGGCCCACTCCTGCAGGTTCAACTGGACGGCCTGTCCTTGCGTGGTGACAATTTCATTGAGCGTGTAGTTATTCAGGTTATAGATGTCGTCCGCGGCAATGGGGTTGTGAGTCATGCAGGCCGGTGACCACTGAGGCTTGTAGGGATCCCCATTACGGCCGCCCGGAACGTAGTCGCAGTTGTTACTTGCCCATGTTTTAAGCGCTTTTGCAGGATTAAACGTTACCTTTGGATTGCCGCCGGAGTTAAGTTCGCGCGAGCGCGAGATCGCCGATCCCCAGGTGACCCACGTGGTGTTGAAAATGTGGTTGCCGCCAATGGACGCGCTGCCTATAGCAAAGTCCGGACGGCGCTGCGATTCGTAAAACTTGGGCTTGTCCTGAGTCTGAACTTCGTAATACCACTTGTCGCCCCAATCCTTGAAGTCCGACAACAACAGATGCGCATTGAGACTGGAATGGTCGCTAAGCTTGTAGTCTGCGCCCATGGTCCCGCCCCAGCGCAGTCGTTGATAACGGTATTCGCGCAGCGTGATGTTGTCGTAATACGGCGTCGTGCTGCCGTCCGGATTTACGTCCGACGCCGGCTCGATGTCGTTGATGCCGCGTCCATTGTAATCGTAGCCCGCGCCCATAAGGATGCCCCAGCGCTTGGTTGGGCCGAAGCGTCTGCCGACCGTTGTGTCGATCTTGCCCACGTAGCGGTCGCCCTCGACCGGCGTTATTCCAAGCGACGATCCGAAGGTGAAGGTGGGTGTTTCGCCAGCCATCTTCGTCACCAGATTTACCGATCCGCCGATACCGTCGGCATCCTGATTGGCCGACAACGTTTTGTTCAGTTCGATCGATTGAATCATGTCGCTCGGAATAGTGGCCAGATTGATTTGACGAACGGCAGCTTCGGGCGAAGGAATCGTTACCCCGTCGATGGTCACGTTGGTCAGGCGGGGGTCCATCCCGCGCACCTGCACATAAACGCCTTCGCCCTCGTCGCGCTGCAGCGTTACGCCCGGCAGACGCCCTACCGCATCGGCAACATTGGCGTTGGGAAGAGAAAGAATTTGGGCAGCGGGCATCACCTGGACAATGTTGGGGGATTCAATCTCCTGGTTGACGGCCTGTATTTCGCTCTGTCCGCTCTCCGCCGAGACCACCACTTGCTCGTTGCTTGAAGCCACTGTCAGGGTCAGGTCGACTTGAAGAGACTGGCCCGAGGCGACTGTAATTTTCTTCGTCGCAGAGGAAAACCCGACGCTGGTTGTCTTCAAGATATATTCGCCTGGAGGCACGGCGGCAAGGATGAATTCGCCGAGCGAATTGGTGGTGGTGGACAGGCCCGACGGAGTGAGTTGAACCGCGGCATTCTGAATCACTGCGCCTGTGGCATCGGTTACACGCCCGGTCAACGTTCCCTTGCTGGCCGGAGGATCCATGGCGATTAGCGGCGTCACAAGCAGTAATAGAAATGACAAAAATAGCAAACGTTTCATCAGGTCTCCTTGCACAGCCAGAGGTGCTCTTCGTAACGCGAGGTATTGTCTCTGGATGGCTCTATGCACGACACTAGGCCGCCTTGTTAAAGACCTGTTAACGAAGCGGTGAATATTTTCTAAGATTGGCGCGTGGATGCGCCCATGTGAATCTGTGATGAATTTGATCGCTTGGCTATGTCTTGTTCACGCAAGTAGAGTTTAGGCTAACAAATACAGCACAAATGCGAATTCTCATCGTGGAAGACGAGCCTCAAATGCTGGAGTTGCTACGCAAGGGACTCTATGAGCATGGCTTTGCGATCATGACCGCCACGGAAGGGGAGACGGGTCTGGAGATTGCCACGGCACATGAATTCGACGCGATTGTGCTGGATATTGGATTGCCGAAGTTAGATGGGTATGCGCTGATGCAATCCTTGCGGTCAAGAGCGCGCGCGACCCCGGTATTGATGCTGACAGCCCGCGATGCGGAGGACGACATTATTCGCGGTCTGGACGTGGGCGCGGACGACTACATGACCAAGCCCTTTTCGTTTCCTGAACTGGTGGCGCGTTTGCAGTCGATCACGCGGCATTACCGCGAAGAAGGCGACGGCACGATCAGGATCGGCGAAGTTGTGGTCGATCCGGCGCGCCGCTCTGTGACGCGCGGGAATGAAAACATCGCCCTCACGCGGCATGAGTTCCTTCTGCTTGCATGCCTTTTGCGACGGGCTGGCGAGTGCGTGTCGCGGCAAGCACTGATCGAATGCATTTGGGGCGAGGATCATTCCGTCGGTTCGACCGCTCTGGATGTTCTAGTGAACGCGTTGCGCGCCAAGGTCGATGGGCCGTATCGCAAGAAGCTGATAGGCACCGTGCGCGGCTCAGGCTACGTGTTCAACTGCGACGGCAACGGGGGAAAGGAAGTGCGATGAATTCTCTACCCATTCGCATTCGACTGACGCTTTGGTACTTTGCAATGTTCGCCTCAGCCGCCATATTGCTGAGTTTGGCAAGTCTGTGGATGTTGCAGCGGAGCGTGGATGCCGCAGAGTTTCACGAATTGCAGGAACGCGCAGACGATGTGCAGGAACTGCTTGGTCACGAAGATCCGGCGCGGACGCTCGACCAGATCAGCAAGGACTTTACTGAGGCTTATAACTTCAAGGATGACGGCAAATATCTTGAGGTGCGAGACGAGGGGGGCAATTGGATCTTCCGCTCGAAGCGCATGGCCGCGCAGAACTCCGACCTGCCGGCACCGGCGCGTATTCCCAAAACCGGCCTGATTGCGGAGTTTCAGCAGGGCAATCGCCGAGTGCGCGTTCTTAACTACCAGGTTGTTGCGCGAGGAAAACACTATTCTGTGCAGACGGGCATCTCAATGAATAAGCCTATGGCTTTGCTGGCAAGCTTCCGCGGAGGACTGCTATTCATGACGCCGCTGGTGATTTTGCTGGCGGCGGCGGGCGGGCACTTGATGAGCCGCAAGGCGCTCAGTCCTGTAGCTGAATTGGCGGCCGAGGCGCGCCGTATCAACGATCGCAATCTGGACATCCGGCTACCTGTGCCGGGCGCGAAGGACGAAATCTCCGATCTCTCTGAGACGCTCAACCAGATGCTGGAGCGAATTGACAAGGCCTTTGCCAGCATACGCACTTTTACAGGCAACGCATCCCATGAACTGCGCACGCCCATCTCGCTTTTGCGCACTGAAATCGAAGTGGCTCTTTTTCGTCCGCGCGAGAGCGAGGAGTATCGCGAGATCCTTGGCCGCTTACATAAAGAGACATTGCGAATGACGAGCCTGGTGGAGAATCTTCTCTTCCTGGCGCGCGCCGATGGCGGGGCGGAGAACATCGTGCTCGCTCCGATTCAGATGACGCCTCTTCTGCGCCAGGTTGCGGAGACCTGGAAGAGTGCAATGAACCATGCAATGCTCGACTTTGACACGGAAATCCAGGAAGACGATCTGGCCGCGATGGGCGACGCTCATGGCATTCAACGCTTGCTGTCGATTCTGCTTGAGAATGCATGCAAGTTCACTCCACCGGGCGGCTCGGTCACGTTGAGTGCGTCGGAGGAGGGGAAGTTCATTGTCCTCTCCGTTCGCGACAATGGTATAGGAATCGCGCCGGAGCACAGGGCTCGGATCTTCGATCGCTTTTACCGCGCGGCGCATGTGAGCGGAAGATCTATGACGGGGTCTGGCCTGGGCCTTGCTCTTGCCAAATGGATTGCGCAGCGTCACGGCACGGAGTTGTCTGTCGAAAGCGACCCCGGAAGCGGAAGCTGCTTTTCATTTTCGCTGCGGAGAACCGCTCCAGCCCTTGCAGCCGTCCGAGCGGATTGTTCTCACACGACAGAATCGGAAACGGAGATAGCGCTCTCTTAGACCGCCCGTATTGACGTGAGCGAGACGCACACGGCCAAATCCCTTTGGGGAGAGCAAATCGACAGCAATGACCAGGATGAATTCACTTTCTTCTTCGGGTCAGCGAACGGCGTGATCGGGACCAAATACGGAGCGGCGAAGCGAATAACTTCGCCGCTAGTGATCCAACAGCCCGCTGCCGCAATCAAGACCTACCGGTGCTCGCCGCCGCCTTGATGTCCTCCGCCGCCAGCTCCGTTGCTATGTGGAGCAGGGGCACGGCTTGCGCTGGGCCGCGCGCTTGGTCTAGCCGCCGCGGCGTGGGTTGTCTCGCCGCGTGCTGAGGACGGATGCGCTCCGACTGCGCCGCCGTGGTATGCAGCACCGCCATGAGAAGCACCGCCAGCGTTACCGTGATAGGCTACGCGGCCAGGTCCGCCGTGATAGCTACCGCCGCCTTCGCCGCTGAAGCGATGCCCGCCCCAGCCGTGACTATAACCCCACCCGCCCCAAGGCCCCATGCCCAAAAAGATGCCATTGTAAAAGTAGCCGGGTCCGTAGAAGCCCATGGGCGCACAGGCGTATGGCGCATACCCGTAGTAGCCGTAAGAACAAACCGGTTGAACGCCAATATCGACCACGATTTGTGCATTGGCCGTTGGCGCCATGGCTAGTCCCGCAAGCAATACCGATGTGCCGATAAGTGCATTGAGTCCGCGCATAATAATCTCCCTTGAAAGTATCTGCTATGGCTGAAATTGCGTTGGACGCTGTATGCAGCCGTAGAAATCAATCCAGCAACAGCAGCTACCATAAGGGGTTCGCTCCAGACAATAATGCCTTCGTATTGCTGTTGGCATCTATCTACCCTTACATTGCCTACCCTATAGAGGAGCCTTCACCGGCGTCTGAGCAAAACAGGGCAACCCATTACGTAACCGGAAATTCACAGCGGCAGGTCAATATTGGTCATTCAATATTCGATCGATAAATCATACTTGCTCTCAGTACACGCCACGGAATAGCAAGCAGCCGGAGTTTCCGGCGCGCGAACTCTTGTGAACCCGACAACATAAAGAGGACGCATAACAACCACCGTGCAAGTGAGTCGGAGGAAGTAATGGAGAAACAATGACACTGCTCAAAGGTCTAGGAACAGGACTTTGCCTCACCGTACTCTGTGTACTCGCCGCGCCGAAAGCCAAGGCCGACGACTGGAATCGGAGGACTGTGATCACCTTCAGCGAGCCCGTCGAAGTTCCGGGCTCCGGCGCTCAGGTCTTGCCGGCGGGGACGTATGTGTTCAAGGTAACGGACTCACTTTCCGACCGTCACATTGTCCAGATATTCAACCAGGACGAAACCCATGTCTTTACAACAATTCTGGCAATTCCTCGCGATCGCTTCAAGGTAACCGATGAAACGGTGATCACATTTCGGGAACGGCCTGCTGGAGAACCTGAAGCTCTCAGGACATGGTACTTTCCGGGCCGTAAAACGGGCGATGAGTTTGTCTACGATAGACCCAAGGCCCTGTTGCTAGCTAAGGAAACCAATGAGACCATACTTTCGACCCCGGCCGTTTTGGCGGCCGCGCCGATTGATGTGTTGAAGGCAGCGCCGCTGGAAGCGGTCACACCGGCTGGCGAAACAGTTGATGTTGCCCAGGTTGTTTCACCGCCCGCTGCCGCGGAAGCCGCGCCAGCACCGGTGCTTGTTGCATCTCTGCCCAAGACGGCCAGCAATCTAGGCTCAATTGGATTGGCTGGCATGATGCTGCTCTGCGGTGGATTGTTACTTTCCGGGTTTGCCAAGAAACGCATGTAATTTGGTCATTCCACTGTGCAATTTTCCGGTTATTCATTTCACCGGAACAGACCAATCGAGGCGATGCGGAAGCGTATCGCCTTGATCGTTCACGGAAGCATAATCACCGAAAAGTATCTGTGGATTATCAGTTGCCTGGCAAGGATTCGACAAATGGCTCAGAAGAAATGGTCACATACCTACCGCACGCCACGGTACCTTTTTGCGTGCCTTTGGCCTGACAATCGCACTGACTGGATGCGCAAGTATCCGCTTCCGTGTCTGCTGGCTATTGCCCTCCCCCTTTTTCTATCTGAAATGTCTTTATGCCAGGATTCCGCTCCCACAGGGACCGAATCAAGCACCTATACGCTTCGAGTCAATACAAATCTGGTTATCTTGAGTGCTACAGTTCTTAACCGACATAATGCGCTGGTTTCTGGACTCGACAAAGACGATTTCCAGGTTCTTGAGGATCGCGTTCTTCAACCAATTAAACAGTTCAGTCATGAGGATATTCCTGTAACGGTCGGCTTGGTGATCGACAACAGCGCTAGCATGGGCTCGAAACGCACAGATGTCATCGACGCGGCATTGTTGTTCGCTCAATCGAGCAATCCGCGAGACCAAATGTTTGTGGTCAATTTCAATGAGCACGTGTCGTATGGCCTGCCAGAGGATATTCCATTTACAGATCGGCAAGAACGCTTGCGACTTGCACTTTCTTCAATTAAGGCAATCGGCGAGACCGCGCTTTACGACGCAATCGCTGCCGCCCTCGATCACCTCAAACAAGGTAAATGCGACAAAAAAGTTCTTATTGTAATCAGCGATGGCGGTGATAATGCGAGCAAGCACACTCTTGCACAGGCGATCGAAATGGCCAAAGCCTCGGACGCAATTATTTATACGATCGGAATTTTCGATGACCAGGACGGCGATCAGAACCCCGGCGTTCTCAAGAGATTTGCAAAAGAGACAGGTGGCGAGGCATTTTTTCCGGAATCGCCCAAAGAAATTGCAGCCATTTGCGAAGGAATTGCCCGCGATATTCGCACCCAGTACACGCTAACTTATGTTCCTACAAACCCACAGCGGGATGGCGGATATCGAGTTATCGATGTGCGAGCCAGCGCAAGAGGACAAGGACGTTTATTGGTCCGCACCAGAGCCGGCTATGCTGTGCCATTACCGCCCGCGACGGAAGTGACAGGCCATGATCTCCACCGCTGAGCGCGAAGTTTTTGCCATGCGCGGCCAACGTTTCATGCGATGGGCGCGGGGAATTCTCATTTTCTCGGGCGTCGTCTCGCTTACCTACGTTGCACTTACATTGCTTGGCGCAAGGCTCTATCAGCAAGACGCCACGCAGTTACTGGAAAAGCAGATCCTTGAAAATAAGAGGCATGCGGCAGGACTTTCGGGACCGCCTGTCAAAGAAGGGGAAGTTCTTGGCCGCTTGGAGATTCCACGAATCGGAATGTCGGTGATAGTCCTTCAAGGCACAACATCGCAAACACTGAGACTTGGCGTGGGACATATCATTGGGACCGCACTTCCCGGCGAGACTGGCAATATCGGAATAGCCGGCCATCGCGACACTTACTTTCGCATCCTAAAAGACATTCACATAAACGACGAGATTCTTCTTCAGACCGCTTCCGGGATTGCGAAGTATGACGTGGACTGGGTTCAGATTACCGATCCGGCCGACGGTGGCATTGTGTCCGCTGGAACCGAATCCAGTTTAACTCTAGTGACTTGCTATCCGTTTCACTATATCGGCGCAGCTCCTGAGCGCTTTGTTGTACATGCGCACAGGCAATAGTGCGCCGCTGATAATCCGAATGATAGCTGGAATTTGCGTGATCGTCTTGGCCTCCTTCAGGAGTGGAATTGTTCTGGAGGAACGAAAATGACTCAGTGGGCCTCCGAGAGCAAATATGACCATTCTTTCGTTCTTCGATCCTGTCAATATCTTCATGCGGCCAGTGTGCATCGACACTCGTCTCAGCACCACTATTCATGCTTGCGAGAGCCAATGCCCGACGAAGGAGGAGGACTATGACGCCAACCATAATGAAGCGAGTATCGCGGTCGGTGCTCGCCTGCTACGGCGATTTCGAGGCCACGCTCGCGCACAGGTCGAGCGATGAGCAGATTGAGTCCAAGACTCGCAGAGTGCTATTTCTGCTGTTCATCTCTGTAGTTATGGCAGGACTTTCACTGACGGCAAGACCACAATCCGCAGTCGATTACGCCGATCCTTCCGCACCCTTGGTAAGTCCTGCCGCTGGGCAACTGGACCTGACCTATGTGCGTCCCACTCAGCGAATAATGTTTAGTAATTATATGTTTGATAGCTTCGGGCCCTACCCAATTACCGGAGCGGCAATTGTTGCCGGCATTGGGCAATTCAGCAACGCACCGCCGGAGTGGGGGCAAGGCATGGCCGGCTACGGCCGCCGATTTGGATCTGACTATGGCATCGCATGGGTGGCCACCACGACGCGTTACGGGCTGTCACAAGCCTTCAAAGAAGATGCAATGTATTACCGATGCGAGTGCCGGGGATTTATACCGCGGTTGAGCCATGCAACCCTTTCAACATTCACCGCGCGCAAAGGCGACGACGGCCATCGCACTTTTTCTTTTCCTGCTCTGGCCGGGCCTTATGCTGGTTCGATGGCCGCAGTTTATGCCTGGTATCCG
>JBEKDN010000077.1:0-16609 GCA_050014335.1 Occallatibacter sp.
CTCAAATCAGCTCGACACCCCACAGATCGTGCAGGTGCAAGACACCTTCCACACTCCCGGATGCACTGACCGCAACCAGCGAGGTAATCTTTCGCTCTTCGAGAATCGCCAGCGCCGTAGCTGCCAGCTCGTCGCCGGCAATCGTGCGGGGATGAGCATTCATCGCCTCGCCGGCAGAGCGGCTCAGGGCCGCGCCGCCCTCGCGCTCCAGCAATCGTCGCAAATCGCCGTCGCTGATCACCCCGCAAAGCCGCCCCTGCTGCTGCACCGTTGTCAGCCCCAGCTTCTTGCTTGACATCTCGTAGATCACATCGGTCATCGGCGTTGCCGGTGTTACAACTGGAACCTCATCGCCTGTGTGCATCAGGTCGCGCACTTTGGCCAATCGCTTGCCCAGCTTGCCGCCGGGATGCAATTCGGCAAAATCTTCCGCCCTGAAACCCTTGCGCAAACTTACCGCAATGGCCAGCGCATCGCCCAACGCCAGCATCGTAGTGGTTGAGGCAGTCGGCGCAAGATTCAGCCCGCACGCCTCGCGCTCCACACAACAATCCAGCGCCACATCGCTTGCCCGTGCCAGCGTCGAGTTCAGATTGCAGCAGAAGCTCACCAGCGCATCGCCCTTGCGCTTCAGAGTTGCCAGCAAGCGCAGAATCTCTTCCGTCTCGCCCGACGCCGAGAGCGCCACCACAACATCGCCAGGCATTAGCACGCCCAGATCGCCATGCACGGCTTCCGCGGGATGCAGAAACAGCGCCGGCGATCCGGTGGAACTCAGCGTTGCGGCAATCTTCTGCGCAATGATCCCGCTCTTGCCCATGCCGGTAACAACGACGCGCCCACGCCCCTCGCCGCAACGCAAGATCAATTCGACCGCGCTGTCAAAGGCCGCGGCCATCGGCCCTTCCAAACGAGTCGCCAGTGCCTCAAGCGCGGCCGCCTCCGTGCGCACAAAAGCCGCCGGACCGCCAGTCTTCGGCTTCTCTCCACCCGCTCGCTCTGCCTGATTCCCTTCTTGACTCATCGGTTTCTGATGGTAACAGCTTCTACCTGCAATGCGGCGGATTGCCTCGAACGCGATTTTCGTACAATGGAATGCAGAGAGGCCAATCCCCGTGAAGCGCAACTCCATCGTTCTTTCAGTCGTGCTCTTCATCCTGGTCGCCTTTGCCTGGGCTGGCTGGGCGAACTTCGAGTACCGCCAGCAGGCTGCTGCCCGCATTCTTGCCGCCACACCTCAAGCCGACGTGACACAGGATCCCGCCACCGGCGAACTGCAATATCTTTCTCCGCTCATCGGCAAGCCCGCGCCACAGTTTTCCCTGGAAGACCTCAACGGGAAAAAAGTCTCGCTTGCCGACTATAAAGGCCACGCGCTACTCCTCAACTTCTGGGCCACCTGGTGCACTCCCTGCAAGCTTGAAACTCCGTGGCTCATCGAGCTGCGCAACCAGTACGCGGCGCAAGGGGTTGAGGTTCTCGGCATCTCCGCGGACGATATCGATCGCGACAACCCCGCAAAGCTCGCCGACGAAAAGCGCCAGATCGCCCACTTCATTCAGCAGATGCACGTGCCGTATCCCGTGCTCATTGACGGCGACTCGGTCAGCAAACCCTATGGCGGCCTCGACGACCTGCCCACCAGCTTCTATCTCAATCGCAGCGGAACCGTAGTTGCCGCGCAGATCGGGCTCACGTCAAAGGATGAGATAGAATCCAACATCAAAAGAGCTCTGGGAAAATAGATCGGCAAAGACAAATGCTTGCAGTGAACACTACAATCCGCTTTGCCGTCGCAATGGCCTTGTTCCTGGCGCCAACGATGGCACCCGCGCAGAGTGAGTTGCATTCCGCCGCCAAGCCCTCCGTCGCCTATCTTTTCCCCGAGCAGATCAGTGTCCCAGCCGGTAAGCCAGCTACCGTCGAGCTTCATTTCCGTGTTGCGCCAGGCTTGCACATCAACTCCCACACTCCCAAAGACGAAGACCTAATCCCCACCACGCTCTCATTCCCCGACTCCTCCGGCGTGCGTCTCGAGAACGCCGTCTACCCTCCCGGCGCAGTCTTCGCGCTGCCCCTCGACCCCACAACCAAGCTTAGTGTTTACACTGGCGAGTTCATCATTCAGGCGCGCATGGTAGCTGCGGCCGGTAACCATCTGGTTGAAGCCAGCCTCCGCTATCAAGCCTGCGACAACAACGCCTGCATGCCGCCCAAGACCATCTCCGTCCCCATCGACGTCATCGGTAAATGACAATCATCATTCCGTTGCATCTTCCAGCACTCCCGCAACCCAGCCGCAACTGATATGGTGTTTTGCGGGGGTTTCTCTCATGCAGTTGGGATTCATCACTCTCTGCGCGCTCACCATAGCCGGGATTGCCGCTAGCCAGTCCGCGCGCATCCACGCGGACGAACTGACCGTTAAGACCGAACAAGGCAAAGCTCACGGAAAATCCATCAACGACGGCAAGGTCAAAGCCTTTCTCGGTCTGCCCTATGCGGCTCCGCCCGTCGGCAATCTTCGCTGGAAGGCCCCTCAGCCGCCCATTCGCTGGGAGGGCCAGCGCGACGCAACCCGCTTCGGCGCTCGCTGCATCCAGGGCTTTTCTTACGCGGATATGAGTTTTGAAGACAGCGGCCCTAGCGAAGATTGTCTTTTCGTCAACGTTTTTGCCCCCTCCAGCGCCAACCCGAAGACCAAACTGCCCGTCATGTTTTGGATTCACGGCGGCGGGTTTGCTGCCGGCGCCAGCTCTGAGCCGCGTCACCATGGCGATTTCCTCCCGCTTAAAGGCATCGTTCTAGTTACCATCAACTACCGGCTCAGCGCCTTCGGCTTTCTTGCCACACCCGACCTCGCCCGCGAAGCCGACGGCGCCGCAGGCAACTACGGCTTGATGGACATGGTCGCCGCGCTCCAGTGGGTCCATGCGAATATCGGAAACTTCGGCGGCGATCCCGGCAATGTAACCATATTTGGCGAGAGCGCCGGCTCGATGGCGGTCAGCGCGCTTATCGCCTCGCCACTGGCGCGCGGACTGTTCCAAAAGGCCATCGGTGAAAGCGGCGCGGCATTTTCCGGCGCAAATCCAACTGATAGCCCGCAACTGCGCCAGGAGAAAGACGCCCAATGGGTCGCCTCGCTGGGCGTCCATTCGTTGCAAGAGCTGCGCGCTTTGCCGCCGAACAGAATCGCCGAAGCGGTCAGCAAAAAGCAGGGCGGCTTTCCGGTGACTGTCGATGGCCGGCTGCTCGTTGAGCCAGTTGAAGACACGTACGCCGCTGGCCGACAAGCGCAGGTGCCTCTTTTGGCCGGCTGGAATCGCGACGAGTATACCGCGCTGGCTAACGGGATGACGGTTGAAAAATGGAAGGCCTACGCAGCCGAGCATTTCCAGGAACGAGCCGCGGAGTTCCTGAAGCTCTTTCCCGGCGATACCGACGAACAGGCCATTCGCTCCGCAATCGATCTCAACGGCGACCAGTTCATCGCCTTCAGCACCTGGAAGTGGATTGAGGCGCAAAGCAAAACTGCCAACGCACCGGTTTACGGCTACCACTTTGAACTACCGGCGCTGCCCAGCAAATACCACCTCGGCAGCTACGCCTTCCACTCCGACGACATCGAATATGTCTTCGGCACTCTCGACACGCGTCCCGGCGAGACCGTTCGTGCTGACGACCGCAAGCTCAGTGAGCTGATGATGAGTTACTGGACCAACTTCGCCAAGACCGGCGATCCCAACGCTCCGGGCCTGCCCGCTTGGCCGCGCTTCGACAAGTATCGGCAGATTCTTCATCTCGACAGCTCAGTCAAAGCGACCCAGGACACTCTGCGCCCGCGCTACGAATTTCTGCTGAAAGGCATTCCGCCTTATAACTTCTGATGCCGTTCGCGCTCAACATCAGGACAGGCATGAAGGAGCTTTATCGCAATGAGATATCTCTTCCCTGTTATCGCCGTCATGGCCTTCAGCGCCTCTGCCGCTGCTCAGCCTTCTCCGCAGGTGATTCCACTCTGGCGCAACGGCGCACCCGGCTTCGAGAGCCGCAAAGACATTCCCGAGTTGGCCCAGGATTACTGGGTCCGCAACGTCAACAATCCATCCATCACCGTCTATCTACCTCCCAAAGAGAAAGCTACCGGCGCAGCAGTTGTCATTGCTCCTGGCGGAGGCTTTCGCGAACTGGTCTTTAACGCCGAAGGCAAGCAGGCTGCCGAGTTTCTCAACAGCATCGGCGTCGCAGCCTTCGCGCTCAAGTATCGTCTGCCGCTTGAGAAGGATTCTCCGTATACGATGGACAATGTCCGCCAGGACGCTTACCGTGCCATGCGTCTTGTGCGCAGTCGCGCCAGTGAGTGGCAAATCGATCCGCATCGGATAGGGATGCTTGGCTTCTCCGCCGGCGGCGCGGTCGTCGAGCTTATTGCGAATTCATCCGGCGACGGCGATGCTACTGCCGCGGACCCAATCGACCGCATAAATGGCAGGCCGGACTTTCAGATGCTGGTTTATCCAGGCGGTGAAGTGCCTGAGAAAATTCCCGCCACTGCGCCTCCCGCCTTTCTGATCGTGGCTAACGACGATGATTGGGGATGCGACAAAATCGCTCTCGGTATCTTTGAGAAGCTGCGCGCGGTCAATGTGCCCGTCGAAGCAATCTTTCTGGCCAAGGGAAGACACGCTTTCAACATGGGCGACCGCTCAAATTTGGTGACCGTCAAAACCTGGCCTCAACGCATGGCCGATTGGCTGGTTGACAGCGGCTTTCTGATCTCGAGCGCCGCGCCGCAAGCCAGCCAAAAATAAATTTGATCGATTGCAAATTCAGTCGCGCGACCGGCTGCCAAAGCGGCCTTTGCGCGGACAGGATCGGGAAGAAGCGCCTGCAAAAATGGGATGAAATCACAGCTTGTTGGGCCAAACCGGCGCTTTTCAGGCCGCAAAAGGGGGCAAAATGAGCGGTTTGCAGTTACTGATTGGTAAATATGCTGAAAATATAAGTGATTGATATTAAGCTTGTTACTGGAAATTAGCGAGCAAAAAACGGGCTCCACAGGGTAGGGGGGGTGGGGGGCAGCCGGTTTTCTACTTCGGCAAATGGCTGTTTTAGGCCTGGAAGAACAGAGTTTCTTCGATCCTATTTCCATTCTCCGCCGAGCGGAGCTAATTATATGCAAAGTTCGCTTGTTTTTTTTCGAGCACAGTGAAAGATGTAACGAACAAGGGCCTTAGCGGCTCACCCCGGCAGCCTCGGCAAAACCCGCCGATTGCGCGGGCGGAATAGTGCTGGATGCCGGCGGCGCCGGGGCCGAGGAAGGCTTGGCATTGATGGCGTTCGAGTAATCGGGGCCCAGGCCCAACTTCTTCAGCGCCCGCGAGTCGGGCGTCAGCTTGGTCTGCCAGCCTTGGTCAGCCTGATATTTCACCATTGCCGCTTTGGTGGCGTCATCCCACCGGCCCGTGGCCTCGCCAGCAAGATAATGCTCACGAATCAATGCCTGCTGAATCTCAGTCACTCTGGCGGAATCGATGGTCAACTGTCCGCGCCCGCGACGCGCCTGGGCTTTGACCCTTCCCTTGTGGGATCTGCGCGAAGAATGGCTGTTTACTGTGGTTGGATGGGTGGTACTTCCAAAGGCCGAGGCGGTGAGAAAAACAGCGGCCAGCGCCGCCGCCAGCGTTGCTCGAAGAAGACGCACACTGATTCTCCCCTGGGTCGAAGATCTTTGGTTGGACACTGCGTTGAAGTCTAGCGAATTATCCTCCTAAGAGACAAGCGAAAAATACTTGGCCGGTGTAAATCCGAAGAAAGGCAAAGAAAAGGCGCCGAAGATGGGAATTTCCCCCGGCGCCTTTCGCGTCGCTTACTAGAGTGTTCCGCCTACATAGTTGATGCCATCGTTGGGATGACGCGGATCGACGATCTCAAAGACCACGTCGTCGCCGGTTTTTAGTTTGTTGACCACCGCGTCAAACTGCTCTTTGGTGGCCGTTGGCTGCTTGTTGATGCGCACAATCAGCAAGCCAGGCTGCAGCGCGGGTTGGAGCAAGTCCGCAAAGGAACCGGCGCGCACCGATTGAATCACCACACCCGCCGTATGCGCCTTGGTCGCGATGGCCGGCGTAGCTTCGCGAACGACGATGCCCAGCTTGGTCTCACCGGCGTCGCCTTTATCGTCCGAGCCGGCATCAGCCTGCTGACTGCCTAGATCGGCAAAGACCTTTTCGCGATCCCCGATGGTGACAGTAGTGTCGGTGGGCTTGCCATCCCTGACAAAGCCCAGGCGAATGCTGCTGCCCGGCCTGCGGCTGGCAATCTCATTGACCAGATCGTCACCGTCCTTGATGCTGCGGCCGTCAATCTCGGTAATGATGTCGCCCGCCTTGATTCCAGCCTTCTCCGCTGGCCCGCCAGGCGTAATTTCCTGCACCAGCACGCCATTCTTGAAGCCATAAACGCGATTCACCGCGCCCGAAAGCCCTTGCCGGAACTGGATGCCAATGGAACCGCGAGTAACCTTGTGGCTGGGGCTGATCAGATCGTTATAGACCTGCACCACGGTGTTGGACGGCAGCGCAAAGCCGAGCCCCTGGTAGCCGCCCGACTGGGTAAAGATGGCCGTATTTACGCCGATCACTTCGCCATTCATGTTCAGCAGCGGTCCGCCGGAGTTACCAGGATTGATGGCCGCATCGGTCTGGATGAAATGCTGGAACTGTCCGCCCGCACCCGGCTCAATGGTACGGTTCTTGGCGGAGATGATGCCCGCCGTGACTGTCTGCGCCAGCGCAAATGGGCTGCCGATGGCCTCCACCCAGTCGCCAACTTGCGTGCTATCGGAGTTGCCCAGCTTAACCGTAGGCAGCGGAGCGCTGGTTTCAATCTTGATCACCGCCAGATCCGTCGACTTATCAAAGCCGATCACCCGTGCCGGGCGGCCGAGATCCTGACTTTCCGGGTCGTCCGTGGAGAGCTTGACGTAAATCTTGTCGGCCTTCTCAATTACGTGATTGTTGGTGATGATATAGCCCTTGGAATCGACAATGAATCCGGATCCAAGGGACTCGCGCACCTGGCCGTCGTCACCGCCTTCCATGCCCGGCGGCATCTGCCCCCCGAAGAAGCGATTGAAGAAATCTTGAAAGTTACCCTGACCCTGGCCTTGCGGCTGATCTTGATCCTGATCGTCGTCGCCGGGCTGTTGCGGCATGCGGCCGCGGAAGGTCTTGTTCCCTTTCAAGTTGCTCTGCTTAGGCAGTGTTTGCGTATTGATGTTGACCACCGCGGGCCCAACCTGCCTGGCAATTTTCACAAATTCATTGGGAGCAACCGGCGAATTGACCACTTTCAGCGGTGTGGCGTCGGTGCTGTCGTTCTGTTTCTCTTGCCCCCGGACCCCGTGAGCCTCATAGGAGCCAACCACAATGGCGGCCGAGAGCGTGGCAAGCATGATAAACACTGAAGCGAGACGGCGGCTGTGCAGCCGTTCGAAGAAGGATTTCATGGTTTCGTTGACCTCGTTCGGTTGTCCAGCCTTCCGGCTGGATTGGCTTGTTGGTTCGATACAACATCTTCAAGTATAGCGATTCGGCGCAATGCCGAAGGCTCAGGGCGACTCTTCGCGATTGAAATCCGTGAAGAATCCGCCCATCCATTCCTATAGACGTGCCGAGGCGGGAAGTGTCGCAAACCTGCGAACCGCATGCCGGGAGGCTTTTCAGGCATGTCATCGACCTCAAACAAAGTCGTTCGGCAGCATCTATGAGAAAATGGAAGAGCGGCATTTCACCGGGGCTGTCCAATGTGCGCCCCAAAACCTCGATTCAACCCCGGCTTTACTCGGCCCACGCAGCTAATTCCCTGCCCCGGCCTGCCTACAGGATTAAGAAAAAGAATGATCAGTGTCAGCAATGTCTCCATGCGCTACGGCTCCAAGATCCTCTTTGAAGACGTCAGCGTAGCCTTTATTCCCGGCCGCCGCTACGGCCTCACCGGTCCCAATGGCTCCGGCAAGTCTACTTTTATGAAAGTCCTCACCGGCGAGCTGGAAGCGCAGAAAGGCACCGTCGTCCGCCCCCGCAAGCTTGGCGTCCTGCGCCAGGACCAGTTTGCCTTTGATGCCTATCGAGTTATTGACACCGTCATCATGGGCAACAAGCCTCTCTGGGCAGCTCTTGAAGAGCGCGACCGCATTTACGAAAAAGAAGACCTCACCGACGCCGACGGCATGCGCCTTGGCGAACTTGAAGGCACTATCGGCGACGAGGACGGCTACACCGCTGAAGCCGACGCCGCGATCCTCCTCGACGGCCTGGACATTCCCGAGTCGATCCACGACCGCAAAATGTCCGAGCTGCAAGGCGGCCAGAAGATCCGCGTTCTCCTGGCGCAAGCTCTCTTCGGCAAGCCCCAGGCCCTGCTGCTCGACGAGCCCACCAACTATCTCGATCTGGAATCCATCCACTGGCTTCAGGACTTCCTGCAAAACTACGACGGCACCCTCATTGCCATCAGCCACGATCGCCACTTTCTCAACAGCGTCACCACCCACACGGCGGACATCGACTATCAGACCATCATTACCTATACAGGTGGATACGACGATATGGTGATGGCCAAGACGCAAATCCGCTCCACGCTTGAGTCTCAAAACGCCCAGCGCGAAAAGAAGATCGCCCAGCTCAACGACTTTATCGCCCGCTTTGCCGCCGGGACCCGCTCCTCCCAGGTCACCAGCCGCCGCAAAGAGGTCGAGCGCCTCCAGACCAACGATCTCGCCCGCTCGAATATCGCGCGCCCGTTCATCAAATTCGACCAGCTCCGCCCCAGCGGCAAGCACGTTCTGGAGTTCAAGCACATCATCAAAACCTACGGCGACGAGAGGGTCATCGACGGCTTCACAGCCAACCTCCTTCGCGGCGAGCGCATCTGCCTTATGGGCCGCAACGGCGCCGGCAAGACCACGCTCCTCAAGAGCCTACTCAATAACTACCCCGGTCTCGCCGACAAGGAATTCGAGTTGGATAGCGGCACGGTCTTCTGGGGTCACGAAGCCCAGATCGGCTACTTCCCGCAAGACGTCGGCGCCACCATCGAGCATGGCCTCACCGTTGCCGAGTGGCTCCATCGCTGGAACCCCGCGGCCCACGTGGAAGACATCCGCGGCATCCTGGGGCAGATGTTATTCAGCGGCGAAGAAGGCGAAAAGCAGACCAAAGCTCTAAGTGGCGGCGAACAAGCGCGTCTGGCGTTTTGTAAGTTGATCCTGACCAAGCCCAATATCCTGATCTTTGACGAGCCTACCAATCATCTGGACTTGGAAGCCATCAACGCGCTGAACATAGCCCTCCAGCGCTACGAAGGCACTGTCCTGTTGGTCACTCACGACCACGACTTGATCGACGAAGTAGCCACAAGACTATGGGTTTTCAGAGAAGACGGCATAGAAGACTTCCAAGGGCCTTATGCGGAGTGGAAGGGCAAGCACAGCTAAATTGAGGTTTGTGGCATAATGATCTCATGCCAGCCCGAACCACCGTCGAGCTCCCGGAATCGCTGCACGAGCGGCTGAAAGAGCGCGCCCAGAGCTCCGGCGTCTCCATCCGCTCCCTCATTGTGCGAGCGGCCTAGCAGACCTACGCGGTCTCTGGGAAGGGTAAGAAAGTGACCGGCGCCCTCATTCGCGGTAAAGGCAAGCTGGGGCCTCGCTTCCCCGTGGACGAGAATCCCCATGACCTTGTTATTTTTTGATCTCAATGTGTGGCTTGCGCTCTCCGTTAACAGCCACCCGCACAACGCGATTGCCTGGGCATGGCTTAATCGCCTGCCTGGCGACGACCGCCTTCTCTTCTCCCGCTACACGCAGTTGGGCCTTCTTCGCCTGCTCACCAACACGGCCGTCATGGGCGACCAGACGCTCACGCTGAGCAAGGCTTGGGACGTCTATGACCGCTGGCTCGCCGATCCCCGTGTCGATTTCTATCCTGAATCCCGCAACCTCGAAGCCGAGTCCGCAAGGCCACCCATCCCTTTGCCGCTAAACAAGCCTCAAAGTGGGTTGGCGATTGCTGGCTGCGTGCGTTTGCGGAGGCCAGCAAGGCCCAACTCGTTACCTTCGATAGGGCTTTGCATGAGTTTGCCCGCAAACAGGGCAACCCCGCCATCCTGCCAGCTTGAGAAGCCCACCCGTAAACGCTTTTTCGCCGCCACGGACAGAAGACTTCCAAGGGCCGTATGCCGAGTGGAAGGGCAAGCACAACTAGGCGCAATGCGTGATCCGACCGCTAGAGAAGGCTAAGCAGGAAGCTAGGTGCAATAGCATATAGCCGAAATCTCTGCGGCAAGGAGATCATGGATCCGCGAGGCTGTCGAGTCTCCTTTCTGGACACAGATTTTGTCCATCTCATCAAGCTGACCGATAAGTACGGCAAAGAACCAAAGAACCGCCGCATGACCATCGAGCAGATTCTCTCCGGACGAATCACCATCAACCCCAACCGTATTCAAATTCGCCGTGCGCAGGAACTTAGTTGGGCGCGCTCGATCATCGAAAGCCCAACAATGATCGTTCCCAACTGCGGATTCTAGGCCTGAGAGAGAGGTGCGGGCGAGACGCGCGCGCGACAGCCGGTCTGGAGACCGGCGCTACAGTGCAGGTCTGGGATGCCTTGATATCGCCGAGGCCGAGAGACTGTTGGCCCGGTCATGATATTCAGAACTCGGAATTCTCGATCCACCCGGTAATCCAGCTAGAAATGTTTGGGTACTCAATTCTCTCACGTATTTTCTGCGGAAATGCCGGCGATGGAGAACTGTAACAAGCTTTTTTTCTGATATTTATCACCTAATACTTCTAGAAGACATGCAGTCATCGCCTGGGCACTTGCATCTCTCGTTTGAGGTATCTTTGGTAACATTAATCTGTTTGCTATTGCACCATAGTTCATATTTGTGTTACAAAGGTTCACGCTAGTAATTTCGCGAACGAGGTACCCGGATATGACCGATGGTTCTTTGCACGTGATGAAGCAAGAGACAGAGCGTCTCAACCTGGAGATCGAAGCCCTGCAAGAGAAGATTCGCCTCCACAACGAAAACAAAGATGCCTGGACTACGATCGTGCGCAATGCCAAGGGCGATTCGCAGGCCGCATATTTGGATATTGCCCATTCTGAGGCTGCGAAGATAGATCAGGAGATTGAGGCGGTGCAGGAACAGATTCGCCTTCACATCCAGACCAGAGATGCTTGGGATATGGTCACGCTCAGTGCCGGAAGCCATGCGCGCGTCGACCCCGGGATCATGTACACCAGGGGTGAGGATGTCCAATGGCACCTGCAAAAGCTTGATACCGAGATTGAGGCGCTGCAAGGGGAAATTCGGCTCCATAACGAGATTAAAAGCGCATGGGATACGATCATGCGCGACACAGGAAGCCAAACGCTGGCCGCAAATCTGGAACTTGCCAACTCTGAAACTGCGCGGCTCAACAAGGAAATTGAGGCGGTGCAAGTCAAGATTCGCCACCATCTTGAAACCCGGGGCGCCTGGGATACCATCATGCGCAACGCAGTCAGCGAGTCGCACGTCTACCAGGGCGCAACCTATGTGAAGGGGCTCGACGGCCAATGGCACCTGCAGGAAACTCCCGCGGCAGTTGAGTTCAGGGAGCCAGAAGACCGCAAACGGACAGACACCGCCGCCTCGAAGGTCACGTCCGTGCGGCAAGCGCTCATCAATGCCTGTGAAACTCTCCGCAGTCCGCAGAAACACATCAACATTCCAGTGCAGCCCAAGGAACAGTTCCAGAGTTTGGGACTTACATCGTAATCACTCCGCCCTCCCCCCAACCACGCCACTGCCCCCAGGTCTGGATCTTCAGGCCTGGGAATCCCCAAGTCAACCCGCCGGTCTTCAGATCTCCGATCTTGCCCCGAGAAAACGACTAAGACTTAACTATCATTAATTCATAAATATATGAAGTTTTCTTAAAGTGGAGAATGTGGGCGTTTGTGTCGTAGTAGTGAGATTTTAGCCAGTCTCGGCTTCTCAATTCTGGATAAAAGCCATAGCGATATGATTTACGGCAAAAGCAGCGCCCCAAGCGAGTGCGAGCATGTAGAGGAACTGCACCGCGGGCCATTTCCAACTATTCATCTCACGCTTCACAACGGCCATCGTCGAGGTGCATTGCATAGCAAAGGCAAAGAAGATCATCAACGCCAGCGCGCCGCCGAGTGTCATGTCGCGATGCAGAGCTGTTTGCAGATTCAGGGCTTGCGTGCCTGGATCGGCGCCGTAAAGCGTTCCCATCGTGCTGACCATGACCTCGCGCGCCAGCACGCTTGAGAGCAGGCCAATGCCAATTTTCCAGTTGAAGCCCAAAGGCGCAATCGCCGGCTCAATGAAATGGCCAAGGCGACCGATCAGGCTGTCAGCCAGCTCAGGCGCGGAGATTTGCCCGCCGGCGGATTGAATTACCGGCAGATGCGCCAAAACCCAAAGAGCCAGCGTGACGCAGAGGATGATGGTTCCAGCCTGGCGCAAAAAAACTCGCGCGCGGTCCACAAGGCGCAGCGCCAGAGAGCGGATTGTGGGCATGCGATACTGCGGCAACTCCAGTATGAAGGGCGTCTCGCTGGATTTTAGAATGGAACTCTTCAGCAACCAGGCTGTAGTCATCGCGCCCACAAAGCCGGCCAGATAAAGACTAAGCATCACAATCGTCCGCAGCCCCAGAAAGCCATGCAGATAGACCGTGTTGGGGATGAAAGCGGCAATCAGGAGCATGTAAACTGGCAGGCGCGCCGAGCAGGTCATAAAAGGCGTGACCAGAATCGTAGCAAAGCGGTCGCGCTTGTTCTCTATCGTGCGCGTGGCCATAATTGCCGGCACTGCGCAGGCATAGGCCGAGAGCAGCGGAATGAAAGCCTTGCCGTTCAGTCCGATGGTGCGCATGACGCGGTCGGCAATCAGCGCGGCACGAGCCAAGTACCCAGAATCCTCCAAAATACCGATAAAGAGAAATAGCAACAGAATCTGAGGCAGGAAGACCAGCACTGAGGAGATGCCCTTCCACGCGCCATCGAGCAGGAGCGACTGAATCCAGCCTGTTGGCAACAGCGGCCGGACCAGATTCCCAACCGCGGCAAGGATTTCGCCAAAGCCGTCGGAGAGCGGCTGGCCGATGGAAAATACCACTTCAAAGACACCGACAACAACCAAAAGAAAAAGCAGCGGTCCCCAAATGCGATGCAGCAGGATGTCGTCAATCTTGCGTGTGCCTTCAACCGAAAGCGGCGCGCGATAGCCGGTGCGGCGGCTCACCTGCGCAGCCCAATTGTGTGCACTGGCGGCGTTGCCCAGTACAGGCAGTTCCAGAGTCTTGGTGGATACTTTGCCAGATGGCTTGGCGACGGCACGGTCGGTTTGCTGGTTGAGAAAGAGCGAAACAGAATCGAGGCCGGTTCCTTTGACGGCGCTGATCTGCGCAACGGAGGCGCCCAATTCGCGGGCCAGCTTGAGCGCGTCGATTTGCCCGCCGCGAGCCTCCATCAGGTCGCTCATATTCAGCAACACCAGCGTCGGCAGCCCAAGCGCGAGGACCGGCGCGGCCAGCATGAGCTGCCGCGTCAAGTGCAGCGAATCCATCACCAGCAATACCGCATCGGGCTTGGGAGTGCCAACCATTCTGCCACGCAGCACATCGATCGACACGCGCGCATCCTCGCTGTATGGATCGAGGGAATAGATGCCGGGAAGGTCGATCAGCGTGAGGTCTGGGCGGCCAACGCCGGCCATTAGCCCCATGCGCTGTTCCACGGTGACGCCGGGAAAATTGGCCACCTTTTGGCGCAGGCCGGTTAGGCGATTGAAGAGCGTTGATTTGCCGGAGTTTGGCGGGCCGATAAGAACCACGGTTTTGAGCGCACCGGGCAACGCAGGAGCGGCTGGCGGTTCAAAGACCGGAGGTGCGCAGCAGGCGTTCATCGCGCTGCCTCAATGAGTTCGGGGAGATCCTGACTGATTTCCATGTCTGGGCTTGGCTCAGTTTCCTGATGCGCGGCTTCGGCAGGCTTCATCTGAATCGCCGTGGCAGTTTCATGCCGGAGAGCTATCTCCATGCCGTCCACTCCATAGACAGTGGGATCGCCAGCCGGCGCTCGGCGCAGAACTGTTACCAGCGCATCAGGAACAAAGCCCATATGCATCAGGTGATTTTGCACGGATTCTTGCAGGTCAAGGCTCACAAGTATCCCGCTCTCGCCTACATTCAGCTCGCTCAGCACGCTCAAACCGCAGACTCCCCGGCCGTCAACAGGCCGCTGAAAAGACAGCACCTTAGAAATACGACCATAATGGTCTGAATTCAGTATACGGCCATCCCGTCCAGGGCTGCAAATCTTTGAGTTGTTCTCTTTCGTCCCTTGCATTCGGTTGACCTCTGACGGCAAGGGCAAGCGTCTTCGGGTGTAGTCCGCTGGCGCCTGTCACGGCACCCGAACCCTGTCCCCCTGGCGGATCCCCTCAATTCAGTTCATCGGAACGATGATTCATTTCTATCAGCGAAAAAAACTTGGCGATGTGACCTAAATCACTTTGCTTGGCGTTCTCTACGGTTGAGGCTGAGGTCGACGGTGAATTTGCCCTGCGCGGATCCAACATCACATCCTGCGCAGCCGCTCCAGAGTAGAATTCATTTTGGCAAACCAGCTTCAGGAGAAAAGGTGATGCAATATCGTAATTTTGGCAGGCTAGATTGGAAGGCTTCAGCATTGGGCTTTGGCTGCATGAGGTTTCCCACAACGGATGGGGAGCGGCTCAGCCCAAATATCGTTGAGGACGAGGCGATAGGGATGGTTCGCCACGCGATCGACCAAGGCGTGAATTACCTTGATACGGCTTATCCCTATCACGGAGGGCAAAGCGAGATCGTAGTGGGCAAGGCGCTGCGCGACGGCTATCGAGAGAAGGTGAAGCTGGCTACCAAGCTGCCGGTCTGGCTGGTGGAGTCTCCAGCCGACTTTGATCGGCTGCTGAACGAGCAGCTTGTAAAGCTGGAGACAGACCACATTGATTTCTACCTGCTTCATGCGCTGGGACACAGCCGCTGGCACGATGTGGTTTTGAAGCACAAACTGTTGGATCGGGCGGAGGCCGCGCTTGCCGACGGGCGGATACGGCATCTCGGCTTCTCTTTCCATGACGAGTACGAAGCTTTTGCCGAGATTGTCAATGGGACGGACTTGTGGAATTTTTGCCAGATTCAATATAACTACATGGATACAGAGAGCCAGGCAGGAAGGCGCGGATTGAAGCTGGCTGCGGAAAAAGGATTGGCGGTGGTTGTGATGGAGCCGCTGATGGGCGGCAGGCTGGCCGATCCGCCCAAAGATGTGCGCGAAGCGATGGAGAACTTCCCTGTGCGCCGCTCCGCGGTGGAATGGGCGTTGCAATGGCTCTGGGATCAACCAGAGGTCTCAGTGATTCTGAGTGGGATGAGTACGATGGCTCAAGTGGACGATAATCTGCGCATTGCGAATCAGTCGTGCGCAGGCGTTTTTACCGCGGCCGATCAGACTTTGATTGCAGATGTGCGGGAGAAGTACAGCGCGCGAACTGCGATATCATGCAGCAAGTGCGGCTATTGCCTGCCTTGTCCGAATGGAGTTTACATTCCGGCCAATTTTGAGTTTTTCAATTACGCGCATTTGTTTGACGATGTTTCTGGGGCGCGCTTCAAGTATCAGGTCTTTCTCAAAGAGGAACAACGTTCAACCTCTTGCATAGCGTGTGGCCTTTGCGAGGAAAAGTGCCCACAGAAGATCGTGATCAGCGAGGAGATGGCTAAAGTCACTGCGCTCTTGGCCTGATATTTCATGATTTAGGAGCATCGATGAAGATTGGCGTGGTCAGCGATACGCACGGACTCTTCCGCCCTGAACTTATTGCGGCGCTCGCCGGCGTGGAGCGCATTCTGCACATGGGCGATGTGGGCAAGGTTTCCGTGCTTGAGGCGCTGGCAAGAATTGCTCCTGTGACGGCGATTCGGGGCAATACAGACCGCGAGGGACCATGCGCGGAACTGCCAGAGACCGATGTCACGCTCATAGCGGATCGCTACGTTTATATGCTGCACGACCTGAACACGCTGCACCTGGACCCGGCCGCTGGAAAATTTGCCGCTGTACTTTTCGGCCACACACACGTCCCAAATTTCTACCATCGCAAAGGCGTGCTTTATTTCAATCCCGGGTCTTGCGGGCCGAAGCGATTTGAATTGCCGGTCACCTTCGGGATCTTGGAAGTGGATGGAGAAGAATTTCGCCCGCGGATTCTGCCGCTGCTGTAAGCCTGTTTTCTGGATTTGGGCAGTTAGTCGTGGGCAAAACAAAGAGTATATAGTTTCACATGATGGGATGCCAGGCTTCTATCCTGATTCTTTGCTTATGAATACGCCGCTATAGGTGGATACAAGGATTGCGAGCCATCCGATAACCAAGGCCCGTAATGACTTCCCTCCGAGGTCTCTAGAATGAAAGCAACAGCATCTGCTTCCGCCTTTTTGGCGTTATTTGCCCTTTTGCTGTTCAATGCATCT
>JBEKDN010000078.1:0-16601 GCA_050014335.1 Occallatibacter sp.
TGGCCAGCCTCGATCCGCACCCGCTGGAAGCCTTTTAACTCCAGAATTGGCCGCTCGACCGAAGAGCCCAGATGCTGCACGTAAAGCTGGACCACCTCGTCCCCCGTGCGCTTGCCGGTATTCTTCACCTTGACGGTTGCCTGGATGCTGCCATCCGCCGCCACTGTGGGTGCGCTCAGTGCGAGTCCTTCATAGGCGAAGCTCGTATAGCTGAGCCCGTAGCCGAAGGGGTAGAGCGGCTTCTGCTTGCTATAGAGATAGGTACGTCCATGAAGCAGGTTGTAGTCCAGAATCGGCAATAGCTGCGCGTCGCCGGTAGGCCAGGTTTGGGTGAGGCGGCCTGCCGGCGAGTAGTCGCCAAAAATCACGTCGGCAAGCCCAGTGCCCTCCTCCTGGCTATTATGAGTCATGTGCACAATCGCCGGCAGATTCTGCTGGCTCCAGACGATTGCATAAGGAAAACTGGACCGCAGCACCTCAATGGTTCGCGGATTGGACGCGAAAACCTGCTTGACCAACTCTTCCTGTTCCAACACGATGGTCTTGCGGTCCTTGTCTTCCTTTCCATTCGAGGGCGTGGGGCAGACGTCCCATCCGGCATTGCATTCGGGATGATTGCCGACGACTACGATTGCCACATCGGCTTTGGCGGCCAGTGCCGCAGCCTGCGCCGGATCGCTGCCGTCGTTGAAAAGCACCTTGACGCCAGGGCTCGCGCCATCGCGGATCCCTTCAAGCGCGCTGACTGCATACGGTGGAGTTCCGCTGTACCAGTCCAGCAGCACCTGGTCAGCCCAGGGCCCGATTACGGCAATGGTTTTTAGCTTGGCGCGGTCAAGCGGAAGCGTATTCGCTTCGTTCTTGAGCAGAACAATGGATTCGTCTGTTGCAAGCCTGACCAGAGCCTTACTGGAAGCGCGCTCCCACGGCGGAATCTCACCCTGGCCGCTCCGGCCAATATTGGCGTAAGGGTCCATGCCCGGCGGATCGAATTCGCCCAGACGCAGATAGAGATGCAGCAAGTTTTTGAGGGATGCGTCCATCTCGGCTTCGGTAAGCAGGCCATCCGCGAGCGCCTTGGTCAGGTCGTCCTGATAGGTATCGAGAAAGTGATTGACCCCAGCCTTTATCGCCGCCGCCACTCCGTGCTCTTTGTCGGCAAAGCTTTTGTGATCGGTAATCAGCAGGCCCAGCGCGCCGCCGTCGGAGCAGATCAGCCCGTCATTGCCCCACTCCTTGATCATCACATCCTTGAGCACCGGATGAATCAGCATGGGTATGCCGTTCCAGGAATTGTAAGAGGCCATCACCGCCCGCGAACCGCCTTGCTCAAAGCCCATGCGGAAAGGAACAGAATAGTACTCGCGAAAGAGACGCTCATCGAAGTCCGAAGAAGTAAATGAGCGGCCGTCCTCGTTTTCGTTGGCGAGGAAATGCTTCATGAGAGAAGCTGCCTGCCAGTGCTTTGTGTCCGGCCCCTGCAAGCCCTGCGAAAAGGCTACGGTAAGCGTGCCCACCAGAAACGGGTCTTCGCCGTAGGATTCCTCTGTCCGGCCCCATCGCGGATCGCGGCTCAGATCGGCATTTGGCGCGCGCACCACGACTCCGCCTCGGCCGTACTCCGGGCTCTGATAGTAGTAGCGAGCTTCGTATCCCTCCAAAGCGGCAATCTTCTTGAGCAGTTCGGGATCCCAGGTCGCGCCCAATCCCTTCTCCTGCGGAAAGGTTGTCGTCGGCAGCGGCTGCTTTCCTTTGCCGCCCCAGCCGCCTGGCCCGCCCATCGCCAGCCCATGCAGCCCTTCTACTTGTCCTGAAAAAGTCAGTCCCAGCCGCGGATAAGCCGGATGATCCGACATCAGTTGAATCTTTTCGGCGAGAGTAAGACGCCCCAGCAGATCGGCGATGCGCTGATCGTCACCGAGATTGGGGTTTCGGAAGGGATAATCCGACTGCGCTAAAGCCGTAATCGCCCAGCCCATCACAACAATCAGTACAATAAAAAGCGCATGCGCTTTCAGCCTTTGCTTCACTACTACTCCTTTTTGGATGCGCGCCTTCATCGAAAGCCTTCTAAGGTTAGATCGCGCCAAGCTCAATCGTATGCCTCAGCGGCCGTCTTGCGGTGCGCCGATCTGGGCTGGTGGCGCCTGCAAAGTATGCGCTCCGGCTTCAGCCGCGCGCAAGACACTGTTCGGAATAATTCCCAGCACCAGGGTTGCCGCAACCGCAAAGAGCAGTGCGGCGCCTACTGCGATGCCAATGCGGGATCCCTGCTGTGGGATAGACGTTTCGTTGTTAGCTGCGGGCTTTTGGGCAGCAACCAGAGCCAGTCGCAGATAATATGCCGCCGCCAAACCCGAGTTCAGCAGGCCGATAATGACCAGCCAAATTGCGTCGCCACCGATCGCTACGGAAAATGTATTGAGCTTGCTAAAGAACCCGCCGGTGAAGGGAATTCCGACCAGCGAAGCCAGAAAGAAAATCAGCAAGCTCCCCAGCAGCGGCGAGCGATAGATCAGCCCGCGGAAATCTTCAATCAGCGGCAGATTCTCGTTGTATCCACTCGCCAGCGTAATCACGGCAAAGATGCCTACGTTCATCGCGGCATAGGCGGCTATGTAGAAGCTTGCGGCGGCAATGCCGTTCGAGTCCAGCCCCGCGAAGGCGGCCAGCAGGTAGCCGGCATGGGCAATCGACGAGTAGGCCAGCATGCGCTTCACATTTGTCTGGCGCAGCGCGGCCAGGTTGCCCACGGTCATGGAAAGTACGGCCACCACCCACAATAGCGGCGACCAGACCGGGCGCAGCGTGGGCAGCATCTCATAAACCACGCGCAGCAGCAGCGCAAAGGCCGCGGCCTTGGGCGCGGTGGACATCAGCGCCACCACCGGCGACGGCGACCCTTCGTAAACATCCGGAGTCCATACATGGAAGGGAACTGCGGAAACCTTGAAGAGAATACCCACCAGCATCAAGCCCAGCGCTACCAGAATGAACGACTGATTCTGCGCCATCGGCGCGAGCCGCGCAATCTCATAAATCTGCGTGGTTCCCGTTGCGCCAAAGATCAACGCTACGCCGTAGAGCAGAAAGGCTGTGGCGAAGGAGCCAAGCAGGAAATACTTGATGGCAGCTTCAGGCCCGCGCGGCGTCTCCTTGCGGTAACCGGCCAGTATATAAGTCGCAATCGAAGAGATCTCCAGCGCAATAAAAACCAGCAGCAGTTCGACCGCGCCGGTGAGCAGGCACATGCCCACCGCGCCAAAGACAATCAGCGCGTAGAATTCGCCCTGGTGATGGCTTTTTTCCGGCAGCGTGTCCAGTGAGAGCAGCAGCGTCACCAGCACAATGCCGCAGATCAGCACGTGAAAGAAAACCGTAAATGCGCTGGTTTCGATGGCGCCGGAAAAACCGGTGCCCATCGGCAGGGCAAGCTGGCCCAGGCTGGCCCATAGCGCCAGTGTGGTTCCCAAAGCCGCCATCCAGCCCAGCGGCCTGCGCGGCCATTTAGGGTTCAAAGCCGCGTCGGTCAGCATCACGGCCACGCCGGTCAGCGTCAGAATCAACTCGGGAAGGATGCGGAAGATGTCGGGAACAGGATTCACCGCGTGCCCTCCCCATGGTAGTCATTCGGCTCGGACCGGTAGGCCGGAGATTCATCCCCGGCATTCGTGCCCATGAATTCGACGTGGGCTTTAGCTCCTGGAAGATTGAAAAATGTCGTTAACGGAGGCGGATGAACACCCTGATCGATCACCGGCAACCACAGCGTCGGCGCAACTCCCATTACCAGCATCAGCGCGGCAAGCGGCACCAGCGCGGCCAGTCGTCCCACGCCCAAATCCTCGGGCGGCATTGACTCAGCCAGCTTGCTCTCCGGCCCAAAGAAGAGCTTCTGCACCAGCGCAAGCATGTATGCCGCGCCTAAAATCACGCCAACCGTAGCGGCCGTCGCCCAGCCTTTGCTGACGCCTGTAAAGGTTGACAGCAGAATCAGAAACTCGCCCACAAAACCGCCTAGCATCGGCAGTCCAATCATTGCCAGCGCGGCAAAGACAAAGACTCTCGCCGTGCGCGGCAGCTTTGCGGCCAGCCCGCCATAGGCGCCAATTTCGCTGTTGCGGTAGCTGTCATAGAGTACGCCCAGCAGCAAGAAGAGCGCGCCGTCCACCACGCCGTGATTTAGAATCTGGTAGACTGCGCCCTCCCAGCCTGTCAGCGTCAAGCCGTAGATCCCCAGCGTAATCATGCTCAAATGGCTCAGCGCCGCAAAGGCCATCAGCCGCCAGAAGTCGCGCTGCACCAGCGCCAGGCATGCCCCGTAAAGGATGCCGAGCACTGCCAGACCCACCAGAACCGGCGCCAGAACTCGCGCCTGCACCGGAAACAAGCCAATGTGAAAGCGCAGCATTGAGTAAAGCCCCAGCTTGCCCGCGACGACCATCGCCAGCGCTACCGGAGCTTCACTGAAGGTGTCGGCCAGCCAGCCATGCAGCGGGAAGACCGGAACCTTGACGGCGAATGCGAAGAGGAATGCCAGTGCCACCCAGAACATCGCGCCCGCCGGCAGCGCCCCGCTTGCAACCCATAGCCGCAGCGTATCGAAGTCGAAACTACCCGTCCGCGCATAGAGCCAGAGAATCGCGACAAGCAGCGGAGCGGATGGAATGAAGGTGAAAAGAAAAAACTTCAGCGCGGCCTTGGGTCCGTCCTTGCGTCCATACATCGCAATCAGAATCGCCATCGGCACCAGCGATAACTCCCAGAAGCCGTAGTACAAAATCAAATCCAGCGCAAGAAAGACGCCAAACATCGCCGTCTGCTGCACCAGGAAAAGCGCAAAGAAAACCTTGCGCCGCTCGGCGATTGCATTCCAACTGGCGACAATGCCGACGGGAGCAAGCAGCCCCACCAGCACCACCAGCCAAAGGCTCAGCCCGTCCACGCCGACGTGGTAGAAAATCGCCGGTTTCTCGATCCACATTCGGTTCACTTCAAACTGGAAGCCGGTCTGCGCCTTATCGAAGTGCGCTGGCAGATGCAGCGTCAAGCCAAATGTAGCCAGCGAGGTCAGCAGCGCAATCCAGTTCGGCAGCTTGCCGCGCTCCGGCGCCAGCAGAACCAGCACCGCCCCGGCCAGCGGAAGCAGGAGGATCAACGTGAGAATCGAGTGATTGATTGCGTTCATATCCTCAGTGCCCCGCCATGCCAAGGTGAATTGCTGGAAGACTGGCCAGCACCGTTGCCCACGGAACCAGCAGAAAAAGCAGCACCGCCGCCGCGCCCGCGGCCAGCCACGCCGCATAAGAGCGCAAGTTACCCGATTGCCAGCGTTGCAGAATCGCCCCGGCAAAGGTCGCAATACCGCCCAGTAGCCAGGCCGCGCCGCCCAGAATGCCTAAATCGACAAACCACTCCAGGAAGTACTTTGAGAAGCCAAGCAGTGGCTTGACTACTGTCGCGCCGTAGAACTCATCTACGAAATATTTACCGGAAAGCAATTTGTAAACGCCGGGCAGAGCGGCGGCGTACTGAGCAGGCCGCTCCAGCTTGCGGCGATAAAGCTTGTCGGCAATCATCCAGCCTTCGAGAGCGACAAAAACCGCTATAAGAATGAGACAAATCTCCAGTGGAATATGAAGCGAAGTGAAGGGAATCGCAAGACTCCAGTTACTCGCCTCTGCCACTCTCTCGCCCACAGATGGAGCCAGAAATGCGCCGAATCGCTCGATGCCAATCCAGCCGCCGCAGATCGAAAGCAGCGCCAGAATCACCAGCGGCCCCAGCATCGACACTGGACTCTCATGCGCATGAACATCTTCGCTGCGTGACTTGCCTAGAAACGTCAGATACCAAAGCCTGAACATATAAAACGAAGTCAGCAGAGCAGTGACTATGCCAACGCCCCAGAGAATCTCTCCGTAGAACCCTTGCTGAAATGCGGCATAAAGAATCGCATCCTTGGAAAAGAATCCGGCAAATGGTGGAATTCCGGCGATAGCTAGAACGCCGACTGTAGTTACAGCGAATGTAACTGGCAGCTTCTTCCATAGTCCGCCCATCTTGCGCAGATCCTGTTCGCCACCGAGGCCGTGAATCACCGAGCCCGCAGCCAAAAAGAGCAGCGCCTTGAAGAATGCATGAGTCACCAAATGGAAGATTGCCGCGGAATATGCCGCCACGCCGCAGCCCAAAAACATATAGCCTAGCTGTGAGATTGTCGAGTAGGCCAGCACCCGCTTTATGTCGTTCTGGACCAATGCGATGGTTGCCGCGAAAATCGCCGTCGCCGCGCCCACCGTTGCCACAACACCCAGCGCAAAGGGCGAGTGGTCGAAGAGCACATGCGTCCGCGCGACCATGTAAACGCCAGCCGTAACCATCGTCGCCGCATGGATCAACGCTGAAACAGGCGTCGGGCCTTCCATCGCATCCGGAAGCCAGATGTAGAGCGGCAACTGCGCGCTCTTGCCCGCCGCGCCCAATAACAAACAAAGCGCAATCACCGTCACTACTCCGCCGTTCCATCCTGAATCCTGCCCAAGCTTGGCTGCGATCTCGGTAAAGGTCAGCGTGCCAAAGTTCGCGACCAAGAGAAACATCGCAATCAGAAAACCGAAGTCGCCAATGCGGTTGACGATGAAGGCCTTTTTGCCCGCATCCGCCGCCGACTTCTTCTGGAAGTAGAAGCCGATCAATAAATACGACGCCAGCCCCACGCCCTCCCAGCCCACAAACATCACCAGCGCATTGCCGGCCAGCACCAGCACCGTCATGAAAAACAGAAAAAGATTCAGATAAGAGAAGTACCGCGCGTATCCCTCGTCGTCGCTCATATACCCGACGGAGTAGATATGAATGAGAAAGCCTACGCCTGTGACGACTAATAAAATCACTAGCGATAGCTGATCCAACACGAAGCTGAAGTCCACATGCAACGCAGAAACGTTAAGCCAGGGCAGCGGGCAGGTTTCAAGATAAGGGAGCAAACTTGCAGTTGGAATGACACCGAAGACGCCCAAAGCCGCGTTGAGCGCAACGCCGAATGCCGCCAGCGATGCCAGCAGAGCAACCGTAGTGACAAGCCATTTAGGCAAGCCGCGCCCCAGGATTCCATTGATAAGGAACCCCGCCAAAGGCAGCGCCGGAATCAGCCAGAGATGTAGATTTCCGTTCATAGTTTCATAAGGTCGATGCGGTCGACGGACAGGGTTGCGCGCGCGCGGAAGACGGCAATGATAATGGCCAATCCCACCGCAGCCTCCGCCGCGGCCACCATCATCACAAAGAAGACAAAGATCTGCCCCTTCACCTCATGCCATTGCTGCGCAAAGGTGACAAAGGAAAGATTAACGCCGTTAAGCATCAGCTCAATCGACATGAAGACTGTTATCAGGTTGCGTTTGATGAGAAAGCCCACCACGCCGAGTGAAAACAAAAGCGCACTCAAAATCAGATACCAGGAGAGCGGAACTTCCTGCGCAAAGTTGATGTTCATTGCTCGCCCCTCCTTCTCGATCCCTGTTCCCTGTTCCCTGTTCGCTGCTTTTCGCTGCCGTCGTGACTGGCCAGCGCCACCGCGCCGAGAATCGCAACCAAAATCAGAACCGAGGTTACTTCAAAAGGCAGCAGTAATTTAGTAAAGAGCACAGTGCTCAAAACCTCCAGATTAGTAGCGCCTTTGGTGTTTGTCAGGCCGTCACTGAGTTTAGCTGCGCCCAAGCCTCGCGCATGTAGAATCGCGGTCGCAATCACGGCAAGAATCGCAGTGATCGCGGGAAACCCCACGCTCCGCGCAGCCTTACTGCCCAAAGTGCGCTCCTCGCGGGAGGCATTGAGTAACATAATCACAAAAGTGAAGAGCACCATAATAGCGCCGGCGTAGACAATCACCTGAGCCACGGCAAGAAACTCCGCGCCCAGCATCAGATACAGAACGGCCAGCGAAGTCATCACCACAATCAGCGAGAGAGCGCTGTTGATGGGATGGCTCTGGAGAAGCAGATTAATCGCTCCCGCCAGGCAAAGTCCGGCAAATACAAGAAACAAAACCAGGTGCATCGTTCAAGTCACCCACAATTGCGGATCAACGAAATGCCAGCCAAAGGCTGGTTGCCATAATGTTCACAATAGCCAGAGGCATCAACCAGCGCCATCCAAAGTTCATCAGTTGGTCATAACGGAAACGCGGTAATGTGCCGCGCACCCAAATATACAAAAAGAGAAATGAAAACACCTTGAGCACAAACCAGAAGATCGGAAAGAGCGCATGCACAAACAAGTTCTGCGGTGGCGGAATCAGATCGCCAAATGGGCTCGTCCAGCCACCCAGAAACAGCAGCGTGGCCACGCAACCCACCATAATCATGTTGGCATACTCGGCCATGAAGAACATGGCGAATTTCATCGAGCTGTACTCTGTGTGATAACCGCCAGTCAATTCGCTTTCGGCTTCGGGCAGATCGAAGGGCGAGCGGTTGGTCTCGGCGTAAGAAGCCGTCAGATAAATGAGAAACGCAATAAACTGCATTCCGCCAAAAATATTCCAGGTCAGCATTCCCTGAGTCGCCTGCTGTTCCACAATCACCCGCAGATTCAGAGACCCGGCGCGCAGCACCACGCCCACCACCGACAAGCTCAGCGCCAGCTCATAGCTGACCAACTGCGCCGAGGATCGCAGCGCGCCGAGCAGAGAATACTTGCTGTTCGACGACCAACCCGCCAGCGCAATTCCGTAGACGCCAATCGATGTGACGCCGAGAATCACCAGCAGACCAACGTTTATATTGGCAATCTGGAAGAGCGCAGGACTGCCAGCGATGGAAACCGGCTCGCCAAAAGGCACCACGGCGATGGAGATGAGCGCGCAGCCCAGCGCGATAATGGGAGCAATCAAATACAGCGGCCGGTAAACTCCGGTCGGGATGATGTCTTCCTTGAGGAACGATTTTGCTCCATCCACCAACGGCTGCAAGAGCCCGAAGGGGCCCACGCGGGTCGGCCCCCAGCGGTTCTGAATGCGGCCGATCAACTTGCGCTCAAGCAGCACTGTGTAGGCGACGCCCACCAGCAGCACCACCGTCACGACGGCTACCTTCAACACGCTCCATAAGATGAATTGCAAAATCGTCACTAGTCTTCAACCTCTTTCAACAATCCGTCATCCTGAGCGAGCAACGCGAGACGAAGGCCCTGCGGTTGCTTCTCGCCTTTTCCTCTACAAAACCTTCAGCCCGCCAAATCGCGCCTGGTGCTGCTTCAATTCCTTGAGCGCGGCGCTATGCTCGCCCAGCATTCCTGAGGCAAACAATCCATCGTGCGCTGGAGTAATCTCACCGCCTCCACTCAATGCCGCAACTGGCACAAACCCCGGTTCCGTCGGCACATCGTTGCCGCTCAGTAGATTCACGCGGTCCACGGCATAGCCTGGAACCAGCCGGGCAATCTCGTCGAAGACGGCCAGCGGATCGAATGGGCTCAGCTTCGGCTCCAGTCCATTCGCCGCCAGCCAGACTGCATGACGGTCCGCCTCACCCGCCTGCGCGCCGCGCGACTGGCCTAGATCGGCGGTAACGCTGCCCTTGCCAAAGGGAACCAGCGTCTTTACATCCTCGCCCAGCGCCCCGGCCAGCCGCACCAGAATCTCAAAGTCGGATTTGACGCCCCCGCGGTCGGCGGCCTTTTTGACCAATTGCACATCGCCAAAGGTATTCGTTACCGTTCCGCTTTTCTCATAGAGGCTCGCGGCGGGAAAGACAATGTCAGCCAGCGCCGCCGTTTCGGTGAGAAATATGTCCGCCACAATGACAAAGCACTTCTTCAACCCGCTCTGGTCCATGCCGAAGTCCTTGACCGGATCGGCGCCGACGACCAGCAGTGCTTCCAGCTCTCCCTTATTTGCGGCAACCATCATCTGCGTCAGCGTCTTGCCCGCTGTTGAGGGCATTCCCGCATACTCGGCAAATGCGCCAGGATGAGTAACCGGCACGAACCCCGGAAGCAAATCGGGAAGCACTCCCATCGCCGCCGCGCCGCGCGAGTTGGCATAACTGCCCAGAAACGCAAAGCGAATATTCTCGCGCAGCAGACCCCAGGCCACCAGCTCTCCTACCTGTGCACCGCTATACTCAGCGCCAAAGATCACCAGCAACGATTCCTCGGCCAGCAACGCCTCGGCAAATTCGCCGCTGCCCTCATTCAGAAAATCCGTAAGCCCCGCGTAGCCCTCGGCGGACAGACGATGAACCTCCTTGGCCTGACGCTCCAGCTTGATCTTCTTGTCGTTGGCAATGTAAAGCCGCGCGCGATTCAGCCGCACATTCGTCCGCAGATTCCAGGCCAGCAGCGGATGCTCCTCGGTAGGGTTGCCGCCGATCAAAAGAATAGCCGGAGCCGTCGCGGTTTCGCGTAGACTCGCCGCCTTGCCGCGGCTTCCGGCCAGAGCCTGCGCAAAGGCCGCGTAATCCGCCGTCCGCTGGTGGTCGATGTTATTGGTCCCCAGCACCGTCCGCGCAAACTTCTGCAGCAGATAATTCTCTTCATTGGTGCTTTGGTTGGAGCCGATCACGCCAATCGCGGTGCCAGTCTTGCTATCGCGCACTTCCTTCAGCTTGCTCGCCGCCAGGCGCAGAGCCACTTCCCAGGTAGCCGGTTCCAGCTTGCCTTCGGAGTTACGCACCAACGGCTTGGTCAGCCGTTCGGCGCTCTCCACAAAGTCAAAGCCAAAGCGTCCCTTGGCGCAAAGAAAGTCGCCATTGATGCCGCTCTTGTCGCGATTGTCGGCGCGCACTATCTCCGAACCGTCATTGGTCTGCCGCACGCCCAGCGTAACCTTGCAGCCATCGGCGCAATGCGTGCAGACCGTCGCCACATGATTCATCTCCCAGGGCCGCGTCTTGTAGCGATAACTCCCGCTGGTCAGCGCGCCCACCGGGCAAACGTCGATGCACATGCCGCACTGCTCGCAGTCCAGATGATCCCGGCCGTTGGGCGCAATCGAGGAACTGACGCCGCGCCCCTGTACTCCCAGCGCCCACACGTCCATCCCCTCGCCGCAGATGCGGATGCAGCGATAGCAGAGAATGCAGCGTGGCCGGTCAAAGTAAACGGCCGGCGACCACTGCTGCTCTTCTCTATGTTGTTTCGCCTCGGCGTAGAGGCTCTCGCCCGCGCCGTACTTGAAGGTCATGTCCTGCAACTCGCACTCGCCGCCCGCATCGCAGACCGGACAATCCAGCGGATGGTTGCCCAACAATAATTCAATCGTAGCCTTGCGCGCCTGCGCAATCTCGTCCGATTCAGTAATGAAAACCTGTCCCTCGGCCACAGTCGTCGTACAAGCCGTTTGCAGCTTGGGCACCTTCTCCTGCCGCACCACGCACATGCGGCAAGCCGCCTGCAAGCTCAGCCCTGGGTAATAACAGAAGGCCGGAATCTCGATCCCCGCCTTGCGGCAAGCATCGATCAGCAGCGTCCCCGCCGGAGCCGTCAGCTTCTTCCCATCGACAATAAAGTTTACGTCTGCCATCTTTTCCTTAGGCTGCGCGTGATTGACGGCTGGAGGAGATCGATTCGGGAAGATCTACGGAGAGCCACTCCACAACATATTGCTTGGTTGCATACTCCGGGTCGAACTCCTCGAAGTCGACCTTTGTATTCCGGGCTTCGGGAAGCGGCTCGCCAGCCTGGAATGTATCGTCCAAATAGGCTTTGAGCGCCTCACGCATCTGGGAGCGCGTTTCGTCCAAGTCGTCGCCCATCGATCCGCATCCCGGAACGTCGGGAGAGAATGCGCTCCAGTTCGTGGCACCTTTCTCGAAGACCACCATGTATTCTCGTGTCATTTCAGTCCCGCCTTCTTCAGGATACTGTGAAGCAGTCCCTTCCCGATTTCTTTTCCCGCGTGCATCGGAATAATCACCAATCCAGGCTTGACTGAATGACGGTAATGCCGGTGACTTCCCGTCTGACCCGCGCAATACCAACCATCCTCTTCAAGAATGCGTACCAGTTCTGGAGGTCTCATGCTTTCACCGACACAATCACAACTCTGTTAACTTCAAACAACTCTGTCATCCTGAGCGAGCGCAGCGAGTCGAAGGACCCGCGTTTGCTTTTCGCTCATATAACCACAAACCCTGGGTGCCCCATCCATTTCGCGTTCTTTGCGAAATGGGTGGGAAACCACTAACCTCAACTCGCCCCGTTCAGGCGCTGCATGGATGATGCGATCAGTTCAATTACAATTTGAACAACTCTTTGTGCCGTCTGGTTATCGTGTAGCGTTAAATCTCTCTGTGACTTAATTCCGAATGGACTCTCCACTCTGACCACCCATTTGTCGTTGTCGTCGGCCCCCATCACGCGTACTGTCCATCCCTCGTATCTCCTAGTTGAAGTCAAAAGGCTCTCGCATACGGCCTTCTCAATATTTTCGTCGCCCAAATTCTTGACTACTACAGTTGCTCCTACCATCGCACGATACCTCTCAATAATCACTACAGCACACGATGAGGAGCCGCCGCCACTGGAAAAATCACAGATTTTAGGTTGTGGACCAGTTTCCCACATCGCGCTCTACTTAATTATCCGATCAGTCTCGATAGCCAGTCTTTTTTCACCCCCTTTGGTTTATTCGGCTGAGGTCTGGTATCCATTCTCTCAACTTCTACGCCTAGAAGCCCAATGTACATCTTGAATGACGCTTTTGTTTCAGCGAACGCACAGCCCGGTAGTTCTAAGAACATAAAAAAGTCACTTAGAGTATTCGCGTCCAGTGCAAGAGTGAGTCGTGCGATTAACGCGGCACAGAAGTATTGCATAGAGTTCGAATCTTTCGAGTCCCATCGTGTCAGTTCCCGAACCGAATGGCGGGTCATAATTTCGAGTTCAGATTCGAATGGCCTTCGTCCGAGATATAGATCCTGAGCCATGCCGATACTGATATTGCCTGCGCTAAAGAAGCAGTTTCTGATCGCTCCAGCCCGATCCAAATCTGAGAAATGACGAAGTGGCTCCAAACCAACGGATTCATATCCTGGGAATTGGACCCCTGGTTGAATTGCAGCTACCATCCTTTCACAATATTCGCGATACAACTTGGTTTCCTTGATGGCGTAACCCACTGCGTCAATTGCCATGAAGTGATGAAAAAAGATGAATTGCTCTAGCAACCTTTTGCGCTGTACCTCGGTGATATCGAATTTAAGATCGTCTACGAAACGGTCCGCTGCGTTGCATGCAACCAAAACCGAGTTGATTGAAAAAATCTCAGGTGGGATTTCCGGCATCATCGAATCCTCGGATTCCTTCATTTCGTACCTCCCGCTTTACGGCTCCCGTATTCGATTTTGCATTCGTGTCAGTCTTATATTCGGAAATCAAGGAAAATTCATGCAATGCCAATTACTTACACAACCGCCAAATCCAAATGTTTTGCAAACGCACAAGCCTTCCCGCCCAAATGCTCCTCGAACTCCTTGCGGAACTTCTTCACAAATCCCAGCGTCGGCATCGCCGCCGCGTCGCCTAGCGGGCAGAAGGTCCGGCCCATCATGTTCTCCGCAAGATACTGAATGTTATCGATGTCCTTGGCCTCGCCGAAGCCGGCATGAAAGCGCGTCAGCGACTTCTTCAGCCAATCCGTTCCCTCGCGGCAGGGAATGCACCAGCCGCAGCTTTCATGCTGATAAAAACTGATCGTGCGCAGCGCAAACTCTACGATGCAAGTCTGGTCGTCGATGACCACGACGCCGCCCGAGCCCAGCATCGAACCGGCCTTGCCCACCTGGTCGAAGTCCATGCCAATATCGATCTCTTCCGGCAACAGAACCGGCGTCGAAGAGCCGCCGGGCACGACGGCCTTCAACCCGCGCCCGCCGCGTATTCCGCCGCCGACCTCATAGATCATCTTCTTCAGGTTGTAGCCCATCGGCAGCTCATAAACACCGGGCCGGGCAACATGCCCGCTGAGGCCAAACAGCCGCGTCCCTCCGTTGCGCACCGACCCAACAGCCGCATACGCCGCCGCGCCCATGGCGATGACATGCGGTACCGTCGCGATGGTCTCGGCGTTGTTAATCACCGTCGGCCCGCCGTAGAGCCCGACAACAGCGGGGAAGGGCGGCTTGATCCGCGGCACGCCACGCTTGCCCTCCAGCGACTCCATCAGCGCCGATTCCTCTCCAACTTCGTACGCCCCCGCACCGGTCTGCGTAATAATCTGGAACTCGGTCTCGGTGCCGAAGATACCCTTGCCCAGAAAGCCGCGCGCATAAGCATCGGCCACAGCCTTTTCCATAATCTCCAGCAGATACCGGTACTCGCCGCGCAAATAAATAAATCCAGTCTTTGCGCCTATTGCCAACCCGGCAATAATGGTCCCTTCAATCACCGCATGAGGATCGTGAAGAAAGATAAGATGATCCTTGCAGGTACCGGGCTCGCTCTCGTCGCCATTGACCAGAACATACTTAGGCTTCGCGCTCTGCTTGGGCACAAACGACCATTTCAAGCCGGTCGGAAAGCCCGCCCCGCCGCGCCCGCGCAGGCCGCTGGCCTTCATCTCATCGATAATCCATTCCGGCCCCTGCGCCAGGCACTTCTTTGCCGCCTCATAGCCGCCCAGTTCTATGTAACGCTCAATCTGGGCCGCGCCCTGCCCAAAGCGCCGCGTGACGATCTTTACCTCATCGGGATGCGAGACCAATCTAGGCATTCGCTATCTCCTTGCCGCGATAATCCGCAAGGATTCCCGGCACCTGCTCCGGGCTCAACTCATTGTGAAAGTCGTAGTTCACCTGAATGGCCGGCGCCCAGCAGCAAGCCCCGATGCACTCGACTTCTTCGAGAGAAAACAATCCGTCGGGAGTCATGCCCTTCTGCCCGATGCCTAACTCCTCTTCAAAGCGCTCAAGAATCTCATAGCCCCCGCGCAACATGCAACTGATATTGGTGCAGACCTGCACGTTGTACTTACCCGCCGGCTTGAAGCGCAGCATCGAGTAATAGGTGGCCACATTGCGCACATCCAACTCGGTAATTCCGATCCGCTCCGCCACCTCGGCAATCACCGCATCCGACAAATAACCAATCTCATCCTGGGCATAGAGCAGCATCGGCACCAGCGCTGAGCGGCGCAGCGGATACTTCAGCACCAGCGCGTCAAGGCGCGCGGCCAGCTTGGGCGAAAAGACGCTCATGGTTTCCAGACTCATCGGTCAATCTCCCCCAGCACAATATCGATCGACCCCACCACGGCCACCACATCGGCCAGCATCCGCCCCTTGCACATCGTTTCCAATGCTTGCAGCGTCGTAAATGAAGGATTGCGCATATGCACCCGGTAAGGCTTCGCCGTCCCATCGGAGACCACATAGTAACCCATCTGCCCGCGCGGCGATTCAATGCCCTGATAAACCTCGCCGGCCGGCACCGCAAAACCTTCCGTCACAATCTTGAAGTGATGGATCAGCGCCTCCATCTGCGTTTTCATCTTCTCGCGATCGGGCAGCACAATCTTCGGCGCATCGGCTGTGATGCGCCCCTCCGGCATTCCATCCAGCGCCTGCTGAATGATCTTCACGCTCTCACGCATTTCGATCAGCCGGATTTCATAGCGCGCCCAGCAATCGCCGTCAGTCGCGATGGGCACCTTGAATTGAAATTTTTCGTAACCCGAGTAGGGCATATCGCGCCGCAGATCGAAATCGACTCCGGACCCGCGCATATTCGGTCCCGTCACGCCCAGCGCAACAGCATCGGCCGCCGAGAGAATCCCCACGCCCTTCAACCGGTTTCTGAAGATCGGATTGCCGGTCAATAGATTTGAATACTCGTCGATCTTCTCCGGAAAGCTGCGAATGAATTCCTGCACGCGAGAGAAAAAATCGAGAGGCGGTTCCATCGCAAGTCCGCCTATCCGGAAGTAGCTGGTCATCATCCGCTGGCCGGACAAGCCCTCGAAGATGCGCAGAATCTCTTCGCGTTCGCGGAAAGTGTAAAGGAACACCGTCAGCGCGCCAATATCCATGGCGTGTGTGCCTAGCCAGATCAAATGCGAATTCAACCGCGTCAGTTCGGAGAGCAGCACACGCAGCCACTCGGCCTTGGCCGGAATCTCCATCCCCAGCAACTTCTCCACGGCCATGCAGTAGCAGAGATTATTGGCCAATGGGCTGAGGTAGTCGATGCGATCTGTGAGCGGGACAACCTGATGATAGAACTTGGCTTCGCAGGTTTTCTCTATCCCCGTATGCAGGTAGCCGATTTCCGGATAGAGGCGCACCACGATCTCGCCGTCGATCTCGACCACCAGGCGCAGAACTCCGTGCATCGACGGATGCTGCGGCCCCATATTCAGCACCATGTGCTGATCGTGCGCGCCCGTGGGCACCCGTGCCGCGAGGATGGGAGTACCAATCGTTTCCGTCATCGATACCCCTCCACCGGATAGTCCTTGCGCAGTGGATATCCGGTCCAGTCGTCCGGCATCATGATGCGCCGCAGATTGGGATGCCCCTCGAAGCGGATGCCAAAGAGATCGAAGACCTCCCGCTCGCAGAAATTTGCCGCCGGCCAGACCGATGTAATCGACTCGACCG
>JBEKDN010000079.1:0-16581 GCA_050014335.1 Occallatibacter sp.
TTGCAGACGCTGAACAGAAATTCGTTTTCGGGATCGCTCAAGATTCCGCGGGCTGCCTGACTCAGGCGATGGTCGTCAAACAAAGTCCAGATAGCGATTTGAGTATCAAAAAGAAATTTCATTGGGCATCTTCACCGAGAAATAGCCGCTCAATCTCTTTGTCCATTTCCCGATCGATCTCCTCGAAATTTTCCGGGAGTGAATAGAGGCCCTTCATTGCGCCCAGAAGCCGCTTCGGCTGGGCGATGCTCTCATCAATGCGAACCACCCGCACCTTCGGCTTGCCCGCCTTGGCAATGATGAAGGAATCGCCTTGCACGGCCTCATCGACCAGCCGCGAGAGATGAGTCTTGGCTTGGTGAATATTGATTGTCCGCATCTGGCCCTCCGAGTGAACTAAGTTTACTTGGTTTAGTTCAAAATATAAACTGTAGCAAAAAGCGCTCCAAACGCTGGAACGGCCTCCAGCATCGGAGGCCGTTCCAACAATCCATGCCTTGTCTGAATCAATTTCCCCGTTCCGCCTCCGTCAGCGCCTGCACCTTGCTGTGCTTTACAGAATACGTAAAATACACCACCAGCCCAATGAAGAGCCAGACAAACAGTCGCACCCAATTCGCCTCGCCCAGCGAGTACATCAAGTACCCATTGGCGATGACGCCCAGGCCGGGAACGATCGGCAGCCAGCCTCCGCAAAAAATCCCCGGCGTGCGGAATGGCCGCGGCTGATCCGGTGATTTAATGCGCAGCACAACGATCGATATACAGACCATCACAAAGGCCAGCAGCGTGCCGATGTTGACCATCTTGCCGATCTTGTCGATGGGCGTAACCGAGCCAACGCCGGCGGCCAGCAGGCCCACGAGAATTGTGTTTTTCCACGGCGTGTGAAACCGGGGATGAATCGCCGCAAAAAACTTCTTCGGCAGCAGGCCATCCGAGGCCATTGCATACAGCACGCGGGTCTGGCCGATCAGCATCACCAGCATCACGGATGTAAGGCCGGCCAGCGCGCCGCAGGTGATGATGTTGCTGGCCCAGCCAATATTGTGATCCAGAAATGCATGAGTGATCGGCGCGCCGATGTTGACCAGCTGCCAGGGCACCATTCCGGTCAGAACCGCAGCCACGCCAACGTAAAGTATGGTGCAGATAAACAGCGATACGATAATTCCGATCGGCAAATCGCGCTGCGGATTCTTGGCCTCCTGCGCGGTGGTCGATACGGCGTCAAAGCCAATGTAGGCAAAGAAAATATATCCGGCCGCGGTCCCGATGCCGGCAAAGCCGAAGGGCGCAAAGCTATGCCAGTCGTGCCCCCAATTATTGGGATGCACGTAATGCGAACCGAGCGCCAGAACAAACAGCACCACGGCGACCTTGATAATCACAATCCCCGCATTGAATTTGGCGCTCTCTTTGATGCCGATAACCAGAATCGTAGTGATCGCCAGCGCGATCAGAAAAGCCGGCAAATTGAAGCCGATCTCCACGCCAAAGATCTGCGGCGGATTCAGCAACTGATGCGCGCGCTCCAGCAGCGCGGCTGACGGAGAAGCCATAATGCCTTGCAGCGCATTCAGAAATCCCTGCGAGCCGGCAATCAATTCAGGATGCGTTCTGGCTAGCAACTCGCGCGCGGCCGCATCCTTGGCCACTTCCAATCCGGTCCAGTGATCGAAGCTGATCCACAGCGGCAGCCGGAGGCCAAACATCTTGAGAAACTCATTGAAATAGGAAGACCATCCAGAACTGACCGTGCTCGCGCCCATCGCGTATTCCAGGGTCAGATCCCAGCCGATGATCCAGGCGAATATCTCGCCCAGCGTTGCGTAAGAGTAGGTATATGCCGAGCCAGCCAGCGGAATCATGGCCGCGAACTCGGCGTAGCAGAGCCCCGCAAAGGCGCATCCCAGGCCCGATAAAACAAACGAGAGCATCAGCCCCGGCCCCGCATAATGCGCGCCCAATCCGGCCATCACAAAAATGCCCGCGCCAATCACCGCGCCCACGCCCAGCGCCGTCAGAGAGACCGGGCCCAGCGCCCGCTCCAGGCGATGCTCTCCTTCTTCCTGCGCTTCCGAGACGATAAGGTGGAGCGGTTTCCGCCTGAAAAGATCTGCCATAAGAATGGGCTACTCCTTATTTTGCGCGCCGGATTGCGTTTGCTTCTCTCGCGGGGACCAGAAAAGATAAACCGGGATGCCGAGCAATACCAACACCAAGCCCGGCCATGTGTACTGGGGCTTATACCGCAATAATACGATACAGATCCATCCGGCCATCCCGATATAAAGCGCCGGCAGCACGGGATAGCCCAGAGCCTTGTAAGGCCGCGGGGCGTTGGGTTGTTTGAAGCGCAGCACAAAAAGTCCCAAAATTGTAAGCATGTAAAAGAGCAGAACCGCAAAGATAATGTAGTCCAGCAACTGACCGTAAGTACCGGAGATGCACAGCACAATGGCCCACGCGGCCTGCACCAGCAAACCCGCGGCCGGCGTCTTGTAACGCGGATGCAGCTTGCCCACCGACTTGAAGAACAAGCCATCCTGACTCATCGCATAGTAGACGCGCGCCCCGGCCAGCGACATGCCGTTGGCGCAGCCGAAGGTAGAAATCAGAATCGCTCCGGCCATCAGGTACGCGCCGCCGGCGTGAAAGATCTGCTCCAGAACCGCCGTAGCCACGCGGTCTTCCGTGGCATGTTGAATGCCGCGCGCCGCTACCGTCGCGCCGTTCACATCGCCGTGCATCGGCAGAACCAGCAGGTAGCCCAGCGAGACAAGAAAGTAAACCGTCAGCACAAAGCCCGTGCCCAGAATCAGAGACAGGGGAATGTTGCGCCTGGGATTTTTCACTTCGCCGGCCGTGAAGGTAATGTTGTTCCATGCGTCGGCTGAAAACAGTGAACCCACCTGCACCACGGCCAGAATGACCAGCAGATTCACCAGCACCGTCGGCCCGCCCACTCCCACCTGCACCGGATGCAGCGCGCTCCATCCGGCATTTCGCCAGAATTCCGCGCCAAAGTTCGCCTTCCACGCCTCGGCGTTGCGTCCCACCGTAAAGGCCAGCACGATCAGCGCCGCCAGCGACAAAGCCTTCGCCGAAGTAAAAACATTCTGGACCAGAGAACCCAGCTTGACGCCAAAGATGTTCAGCACCGCTAGAAAAACCACCACAACGATCGCGGTCAGATTCGCCGTGCTCACACCGATCTCCATATTGCCCAGCACCATCGGACCAACCGGAATCGCCGGCACGCGCGCAATATGCCAAAGCCAATGCGTCGTCGAGACCGCCGGAAAAAAGACGCCGAGAAACTTGCCGAATGCAACCGCAACGGCTGCAATTGTTCCTGTCTGAATCACCAGAAACAGAGTCCAGCCGTAGAGAAATCCCCACAGCGGACCCAGCGATTCGCGCAGGTAAACGTACTGCCCGCCGGCCTTGGGCATCATTGCCGCCAGCTCGCCGTAGCTCAGCGCAGCCGTAAAAGTCAGAATCGCCGTTACCACCCACGCACCCAAAAAGAGCGCCGGCGAATCGACGCCGCGCGCAATGTCGGCATCGACTATAAATACTCCCGACCCAATCATGGACCCAACCACGAGCGCCGTCGAGCTGAAGAGGCCAAGGCTCTGCACCAGACTCGGCCCTGGCCGGGAAGCGCTGGCCTGTGAGTCGGAAGCAGTATTGGGATTGGGACTTGGCGTCGTCACTGGAAGAAGAATACTATGCGCGCTTCCACTCTTGCAGCCGAGTGCGCGCTGTCAGGTCAGAATTGCTCAGTTATCCGCCGTGAGGCGCGTCATCCTTAAGGTATGAAAAAGTTTTTGTTCGGAACCCTTCTCCTCTTCTGCCTCGCTGTACCTTACGCGTCGCAGGCGCAGGTGGCCGACCATCCCCACCATCACCATCACCACCACCATCATCAGCACGATCACGATCATCACGATCAATAATCGATTCCCGCACGATACGAATCAAAGCCAGCGCGTCAGCCGGATTCGCCACTGAGATGAGATTAGGCGCCCATCCTTGCAGCGTTCTCGTCTTAGCGGCGAGGATGGGTATCACCACGTCAAGCCTCGCCCGCATTCATCCAAGCTCCGCCATCCATTTCCGGAACTCCACCGCCGGATCAGCCTCGCGAAAAATCCCACCGGCCATCGCCACGACCGATGCTCCCGCCGCAAAGGCCTCCGCAACCGTTGCCAGCGTAATGCCCCCAATCGCCACCAGCACCGGTGCGGAGCCAGCCTCGGCGCGCAGTCGCCGGATGCCGTCCATCCCAATCAGCGGCGATGCCGTCTCCTTGGTGCGCGTTGCGAAGACCGGACCGACAGAAAAATAATCCGCCTGCGATTCGAGAATCCCCGCAACCATTCCCGAAGCACCACCGCCGAATGTGCCCACGATGCGCTCCGGGCCAAGCAGCCGCCGCGCCTCCGCGGGCTTCAAGTCTCCGGCGTCCACATGCACGCCATCAAAACCAATCGCATTCACCAGATCGGCGCGATCATCGAGAATCAACCTCACCTGGCCAACGGGCAGCGCATCCCGAAGCACCGCGGCGTCCGCTAGCACTACAGCCTCCGCGCATATCTTGTTGCGGTATTCAAGCAGCGTGACGCCGGCCTCAGCCAGTGAGCCCCCCAGCCGCCGCAGAAACTCCGCGCGGCCCGTGGCAGGAATAAACGAAGCATCGAGAATCGGATAGAGCTTGGGAAATGTCTTAGCCATAGCTCAAGAGTAAATGGACGGAGCAAGCAGGCAGAGTTGCGGAGGATACCGATAATCAATGGCCTGCCAGCCGCCGGCGGCCTTTCCAGGAAGAAAATGCCGCACGGCGCAGCCGGAAAATTACAAACTTGATTTTCACCCCGCCTACATCTCGTCCGCTGAAGGCCCGTAAGCTCCGGGGATCGGCTTGTCCAGCAGTCGCAGAAACACGCCTAATTGCGCGCGATGATGAATCAGATGGTCCAGCACCCAGTCGCGGAATACGCGGTATTTCGAATCGTCGATCCATGCCTGGCCGCCGGCAATGAACTTCCAATTCTCATCCCACTTCTCCGGCGCAAAAGCGGCAAACGCGTCCTTGGCCTTGGCCGTTTCCTTGTCGAAGCGCTCCAGCAGCGCATCCTTCGATGCGGGAATATAGGCTTCCCACTTGTGATCCGCGGGGAATTCCAGCTTGTCTGTGGTGAAGGTGGTGAGAGCCCACTCGCCGGCGGTCTCGGAAAGGTGCCCGGCCAACCGGCCCAGGCTCATGGATTTGGGGTGGGGTTTGTAGTTAAAATCGGCGTCGGCGGGGATCGCCTCCAGCATCTTGCGCGTCTTTGCGATCTCGCGGTCGTATTCCGCAATCAATTCCTGTTGAAAGTCCATCCTTGCAACCTCCTTTGTTGCGAAATCAGCATACCCGATTTGCGACAAAAAAGCGAAGAAAAAGCGATAAATATTCTCTCCGCACTTTGGTGAATGGAAGGCCATAATCTTGCCTTGATTTTCTATGTGATGCTAATATGTATCACATGAGAACCGTCTCCGTCCGCGATCTCCGCTACGACTTTCCCAAAGTCGAAAATCTTCTCCTGTCTGGCGAAGAAGTGAAGATCACAAAGCGTCGCAAAGTGATTGCGCGGCTCACGGCGGAGCCAGCCGGCAAACCCCAACTTCCCGATTTTCTAAGCAGATTAAAGGAAATCTATGGCGATCAGGTCTGCGAGGTTTCCGGCGCGGAACTCATTTCGGCGGATCGCGAAGGACGATGATCTACCTGGATTCGAGTCTTCTATTTTCCGTCCACAGCGCGGATATCAATTCCCGCGAAGCAGTGCGGCTTCTTCAGGCAGCCAGTGAACCGCTGGCAGTCACGCAACTCTGCCCGATCGAGGTGATCAACGCCCTCAGTCTGCGCATCTTTCGCGGAGAGATTACGATCAAGCAGGCTCAGGACTCCATCAGCGACCTGGAGAAGAATCTCCGCAGCGGCATCTTCGGATTGCGCCCTTTTCCTGAAAACACCTTCACCCGCGCCAGAAGCCTCGCCCAAATGCTCACGCCTGTCATCGGCGCGCGCTCGGCGGATCTGCTGCATGTCGCCGCAGCACTTGAGCTAGGCTGCAACTCGCTCTACTCCTTTGATCGCAAGCAGCGTCTTGCGGCACAGTCTGCCGGTTTGATCGTTAATCCCCTGCCCTGAGTTCAGAACGGTTCATTTCTTCTTTGCCAAAAACTCTTCCATAAAGCTGGTATTGAAATCTCCGGCACGGAAGGCGGGGTCGGCAAAGATCTCCTGGTGCAGTGAAATCGAAGTTTCAATCCCCTGCACGATGAACTGGCTCAGCGCGCGTTCCATCTTCGCGATGGCCTCGGCGCGATCCCGGCCATGAACAATCAGCTTGGCAATCAGCGAATCGTAATACGGCGGCACAACGCCCTCGGCATACTGCGCCGTATCCACGCGCACCCCGTTGCCGCCGGGAACGTTAAAGGCTGTAATGCGGCCGGCCGAAGGCGTGAACTTCTGCGGATGCTCGGCGTTAATGCGGCACTCAATGGCGTGGCCGCGCAACTCGAGTTTAGCCGGCAAGATCGCATCCAGCCTTTCTCCGCTGGCAATTTGTAGTTGCGCCTTCACAATGTCCACCCCGGTAATCGCTTCTGTAATGGGGTGTTCCACCTGCACCCGCGTATTCATCTCGATGAAGTAAAGCTTGCCATCCGCGTCCATCAGGAACTCGACCGTCCCCGCATTCTGGTAGCCGATCTCGGCGAGACAGCGGCAAAGCGTGCGCCCAATCTCATCGCGCATTTTGGGAGTCACCTGCAGGCTGGGCGCTTCTTCAATCAGCTTTTGATGGCGGCGTTGGATCGAGCACTCGCGCTCAAAAAGCGTGCGCACGTTCCCATGTTCGTCGGCCAGCACTTGAAACTCGATGTGGCGCGGATTCTCCACAAACTTCTCCATGTAGAGTTCGCCATTCCCAAACGCGTTGGCCGCCTCGCTATAAGCCGCATGAAAAAGATTGGGCAGTTCCTCGGCGTTGCGCACAATCCTCATGCCGCGTCCGCCGCCGCCCGCCTTGGCCTTGAGAATCACCGGAAAACCCACCGACTTGGCCCACTCCTGAGCCTCTTCGGCGCTGGCAATCACGCCGTCTGAGCCAGCCAGGATCGGCACTTTGGCTCGCTTCATCGCCTGGCGCGCCTTGTCCTTTTCGCCCATCAGGCGCGTCACTTCGGGCGGAGGTCCAATGAACTTGATATTCGATGCGCGGCAAACTTCCGCGAAGTTGGCGTTCTCGCTGAGCAGCCCGTAGCCGGGATGGATCGCGTCCACATCGGCAATCTCAGCAGCGGAGATCACGGCCGGAACATTCAGATAACTCTCCGCCAGCCGCGGCGGGCCGATGCAGATGGCCTCGTCGGCAAACCGGACGTGCAGCGAGTTGCGGTCGGCCTCGCTATAAACGGCCACGGTAAGAATGCCGAGTTCCCGGCAGGCGTTGATGACGCGCAGCGCGATCTCTCCGCGATTGGCAATCAGAACTTTACGAAACATGGGGAACCTGCATTTCAGTAAATTAGCTAGTCAGCCAGTCAATGTTGTTAGCCAGTCGGAAGCCAGCAAGTCAGCGTATTCATGAAGCCCGATACAGAGCTGCAAACCTTGTGGGGCCAGCCTTGCGCTGACTTGCTGACTTGCTCTCTTGCTAACCCAGCCGCACAGTAAACAGCGGCTGTCCGTACTCGATAGGCTGACCATTCGTGACCAGGCATTTGACAACCTCGCCCGCCTCGTCGGATTCGATCTCGTTCATCAGCTTCATCGCCTCGACAATGCCAATCACCTGGCCTTTTGTCACTTGGTCACCCGGAGAAACAAATGGCCCAGCGCCCGGCGAAGGCGAGCCGTAAAAAGTGCCAACCATCGGCGATTTGACCAGATGCAGTCCGGCATTGGGGTCAGCCACAGGAGCTGCTGCCGGCGCCACTGGCGCACTCTGCGCCGGCGTCCCATCCGGAACCGCGACCGAACCCGCGGCGGGCCGTGCCGAGGCCAGCAACCGCGCCATCTCTGCCAGGCTGGCGGCGCCCTCCGGCTGGCTGAACTTGAGACGGATCTTCAGGTCGCCCCGGTCCAGATCGAACTCCGCAACCTGATATTCCTTGAGGAATTCGATCAGTTGTTTCAGATCTTGAATATCTTGTGGTTTCATGTGCTCCTTAACTCTTTCCACATGGCGCATGGGCTGCAATCGCCACTGGGGTCATAACTCGATCAGTGCCTTGGGCGCGGGCGTCAGTACCTCTCCCCCGTTTTGCGTAACAGCCACCATATCTTCGATGCGAATGCCAAAGCGGTCGGCCAGATAAATGCCCGGCTCGATGGTGATCACCATCCCAGCCAGCAGTCTGCTTGTCTCGTTCGCGCCGATGCGTGGCGCTTCATGAATCTCCAGACCCACGCCGTGACCGGTGGAGTGGGTAAACGCCTCCGCTAATCCAGCCCGCCGCAGCACACTGCGCGCCGCCTCATCCACCTCGCCGCAGCTTGCGCCGGCGCTCACCGCCGCCACCCCCGCCTCCTGCGCCTCCAGCACCGCCTCGTAAGCGGCTCGCTCCGCCGCCTTGGGCCTGCCCAGGTAGACGGTGCGGGTCATATCTGAGCAGTAACCCTTGAGAATAACACCAAAATCAAGGGTCACGAAGCCCCTGCGAGGCAGCTTTGCGGCACTGGCATGGCCGTGCGGCAGCGCGGAGCGAGGGCCCGATGCAACGATGGTCCCAAACGACATTCCCTCGGCGCCCAGCAGTCGCGCCTGGTGCTCCAACTCGGCGGCAACTTCAAACTCCGCCAGGCCGGGGCGCATGAATTCCAATATGCCATCAAAGAGCTTGCAGCCCACCAGCGCCGCTTGGCTCATCAGCGCCAATTCGTCCTCGTCCTTCACGCGGCGCAGCGGCTCAACCAACGGAGCGGCCGGCGCGGCAAGAAAGTTGCGGCGAAGGCGCGCGGGCAGCGCGGCCTTGTATCGCGCCAGGTTCGCTACCGTTGTTTGGGTCGGGTCAAAGCCCGCGCACTCCACTCCAGGCTGCGCGGCCAGCCACTGCACGGCGGCAACGGCCGGCGAGCTGGAAACAATCTGCGCCTCCGCGACCGACACTTCTTCCGCAGCCTGCGAAATGTAGCGGCCGTCGGTAAAAAGCCGCGCCGTGCGCCGCGTAACGGCCAGCGCGGCGCTCGATCCGGTAAATCCTGAGAGGTAGCGTAAATCGGGAAGATAAGTAACCAGCAGCCCTTGAAGTCCGGCTTTGGTCAGACGGCGGCGCAGTTGGCCAATGCGGCGAAAGTGGTCCACCAATTGAGGATAAATCAACCGGCCCGAAGACGCATACGAGAATGCCGCAGCCTAGCGCGCCGTCTCTTCCATCGCCTTCAACGACGCATCGAAGGGAGCGCGCAGCACTCCATGCTCGGTAATGATCGCTGCGATGTACTTGGCTGGCGTCACGTCAAAGGCCGGGTTGCGGATGCCTACACCGTACGGCGTAAGTTGCTTGCCGCCGTGGTGCGTCACTTCACTGGCGGGACGCTCTTCAATCGGAATCCCTTCGCCGGTCGCCGTCTCCATGTCGATCGTGGACCACGGCGCCGCCACATAAAACGGAATGCCGTGCTCGCGCGCCAGAATAGCAACACTGTAAGTGCCAATCTTGTTTGCCGTGTCGCCGTTGGCGGCAATTCGATCTGCCCCCACCACCACGGCCTGAATCTTTCCCGCGCGCATCAGGCTCGCGGCCATGTTGTCGCAGATGACCGTGGTGTCGATGCGGTCGGCCATCAGCTCCCATGCCGTGAGTCTCGCCCCTTGCAGAAACGGCCGCGTCTCATCGGCGTAAACGTGGATGTGCTTGCCGGCCTCCACCGCCGCGCGAATCACACCCAGCGCGGTTCCATAGCCGCAAGTGGCCAGCGCGCCGGCGTTGCAGTGCGTCAGCACGCCGCCGTCCTCAGGCAAAAACGCCGCGCCAAAAGCTCCCATCGCCTTGCAGGCGGCAATATCTTCGGCGTACATCGCGTCCGCCTCCGCCAGCAACTCTTTCTTGATCTCGCTCATGGACGCGCCCGACCCGGCCAATGCGGCAAAGCGGCGCTTCATGCGGTCGATCGCCCAGAAGAGATTCACCGCCGTCGGTCGCGTTCCAGCCAGCCGCCCGCAGATCCAATCAAACTCCCGCGCAAACTCTGCCGCGGTAATGGAATCGGTATGCTGAACGCCCAGCGCAACCCCGTAGGCAGCGGAAACTCCAATGGCCGGCGCGCCGCGCACCACCATTGTCTCGATGACGTGAGCCACCTCTTCGTAGGTGGTGGCAATCACAAAGCTCTCCTGCAACGGGAGCTTGGTCTGGTCGATAAAACGTACGCCTTCAGGGGTCCACGCCAAGGTAGGAATCATGCATTATCAGTGTAAACTGCCAGAGCCTCGGCTGCATCAAGGCGAGTGGCTTTCAATGCTTTGCCGCGCTCGGAACTGCTGGAGCCTCCGGCGCCGACGTGGCCGCCGCGCCCCACGGCAGCACAACAAACGGCAGGCAGCCTGGACCCTCCGCGCTCGCCTTCAGAATCCCATGAGTCATGCCCTTCAGAAACGGAAAAACGCCCATCGTCGCGTGGCCGTCGGCGTCGGTAATCAGCGTCTCGCTCAGCGTTCCGCCCTCCGATTGCAGCACCAGCGGAATCTTCGTTTTGGCTGGAAATCCATCGGCAACAATCAACACCGCCGACGCATTGGGCTGCGCGATCCTCGCTTCTATCCTGCACCCCTGGTCGTCCTGCATCACCGGCTCCGGAACCACCGTGCCGAAGACCTTCAACTGCCCATCCATGCTGTTGAGTTCAAAGCGCACCGGTTCCGCGCTCACCGGCGTCAACTGCACATCGAACTCGTCGTCCCCAGCCCTGATGCTGCTCTCCTGCTCGGGCTTTGGCCGATGCGTCATCAGCAGGCCTTGACCATTGACATAGATATTTCGGCTGTCGGCTGAAATTGGCTTGTAGATCGTCCACGTGTCAAAGGCATACACTTTGTTCTCCGGCGCGCCTTCGGCAAAGATGCGATAGCGCACCGCGCCACCAGCCAGTGCCGGCTCGTCGATCTTCTCAAAACGCAGGTGCAGCCCCGACGGATTGAAGACACCGGCCGCATTGTCCCACAGCGCCTGGTGTTCCAGAGTAAAAAGTAAGTCCTTTGACGGAGCATCCTCGCCTCCAAAGTTGGAGTAGCTGAAGAGATCCGATCTCTTGAAACTCTGCCCGCGGGTGTGATCTGGAAAATAGAACAAACTGCAAAGCAAAATGCAAACAAAGAGGCGAACTAGCCTGTTCATTTCTATAGTGTGCGTTATGGCGTTTACAAACGCAACCAGCTTTTGACGGGGAATCGAAGTCAGCGTATCCAGTAAGTAGCCAATCCCGCTCCCATTTGGTTCAAATCTTAGACCCTTACTTCATCCTTACAGTCCCGCATTTAAACTGCCTCTATTTGTGCGGCACCATCAGCCGCGGCTGCGGGGTTTGGCAGGATCAAGCAGCTTTGTTTTCTTCCTAGCCTCGTGCCCCCGCCTAGCGTCTGGAACCCTCCTCCGTATCCTCTTCGCTTTCGTCCGACTCACCAGCCTCGGCCGGCTCCAAATCTTCCGCGCTCGATGGCCTGCTCTCAACCGGCGCATCTGCTTCCGGGGTTGGCTCAGTCTCCGCATCGCTGATTGCGGACACGCTCCGATCCTCTTCCCTGAAGAAAGACTCAGCCACGCCAACGGTCTCAGCCTCTTCCACCTCCGGCTCGGCCACCGGCTCTACGGAAGAATCCTCCGCCACTTCGCTTTCCAGCTCCACTACCTTCGCGTCCTCTACAACAAGTAGCGCAGGCTCATCGGCAATCTCGTCCGCCTCCGGCTCAACCGGTTCAAGTTCTTCGGAAAACGGCTCATCTTCTGTCACTGGTTCAGCAGCAATCTCCATCTCGAGCACCGGCCCTTCCGTGCGCTCTTCCGGCAAAGGCTCCGCTCCGGCTTCGACCCCCGCCTCGACAGCGCCTTCAACATCCTCCTCAATCGCAGTCTCATCAAGCGTCTCTTCCCCCGCAGGCGGAGCTAGCAACAGATCCACGCGATATCCGGCAGCCTCCGCCGTCGCCAACGCCTCTTCAACCGTCTTGCCAATCCTCTCCACCGCGCTCCTGCTGGGCGCACTCTGGCCAGCCAAACGCAGCAGCAACGGCATTTGCAGCCACCACAGCAGCTCTTCGTATTTCTCGCGCACCAGGTATTCGCGGCCCTCGGCTTGATGCACGCCGCACAGCCAGCGCACATCCGGATCCAACCACAGCACCGGCGGCAGCGCCACGCGCTCCGCCAGCCCATCGGCTGCCGCGGGCGCTTCAACTGCCCCAGGCTTTCCATCCGCTTTGTCCACGCCAGCCGCGGCCAGCAGCACGACCTTGATGCGCGCCGCCACCCGCCAGCCCTCTTCGCCTTCAAATCCCAGCGCGGTAAATGCCTTTGCAAAGGGCTCGCGCAGCCTGAGCCGGTCAAAGAGATCCAGCGCAACGGGCTCAGGGTTCGCCGTATCAATCGACTCAGCCAGCAATTCCAGCGCGCACCAGCCCAGTACCGGTCCCCAGATCGCCGTCGCCGTCAACCGCGGGCTCGGGTTCGGCAGTATGCCGCGCGCGGCCACCGTCCAGGGGGCCGGAAAGAGCGCCTCCACTACCGGCAGGCGCATCGCCGCGCGCAGCCGGTCGCGGAAGGCAGCGCCCAGCAATCCAGGATTCGCAGGCTGTTTCTGGTTTCCAGCGCGCGAAAGATACGCCCTCTGCGCCACGCGCAAAAAGCTCTCGCAGCCCGCCCACGCCTCTTCGAAAAACTTGCTTCGCTCCGCCTCTATCTCCGAGTTGACTCCAACCGCCAGCGTTCGCGGATGTTCGGCCAGATCGGCAAAAAGACGCACTATTCCCGAGTCCAATTGCGCCCGCAACGCCTCATGCACCGGCTGCAACTCCAGATTGATCAGCGCGTCTTCCAAATTCGCCACGCCGCTGCCATTCAGTTGGTCGCAAAGCCTATCCCAGGGCTGCTCGGCCGTGGCGCGCAGCTCACGCCAATCCAGAAACACATGGCACTCGTATGCATGCAGATTCAACGTGATTCCGCGCTCGGCCAGATCGTTCGCGCGCCGCAGGTATTCCAAACCGGTAAAAGAATCGCGCCAAGCCAGAACTACACCGGCGTCCCCGCTCAACCCCAATCCCTCTCGGATTCTCTGCTGGCGCAGTTGTCCCGCGCCCTTGTCGGCGTAGGCCGCCGAGTAGTCAATCGTCCCGCGTGTTTCCCCGTAGCGGTTGTTATACACCACCAGCGCGCGTTCATCTCCCAGACGATTCGAGTAGGCAAAAACGTTTTCATCCACTTTGCCTGAGTCCGTGAAGAAGTCGTACAGCAGAAAATTCCCGCTCTCGGCAAACAGGCGGCGGCGTTGCAGCAGCGGAGCAATCTCGCGTTCATGGCGCTCCACCATCCACGGATCGGGGCTCTCGTCGTAGCGTGGCCGCTGGTATTCCATCCCGTACTTTTCCGTGAAGCCCTCAATCTGCCCGTGTCCGAACATCGGCAGCCCAGGTAGCGTCGCCATCATCGCCGCAACCCCAAAACATTTATCGCCCTTGCCAAATTGATCAATCGCCGTCCGCTCATCCGGATTGCTCATGAAGTTCACATAGCGCTTCATAATGTCTGGATCGAATTCCAAAGTATTCTTGATGACCGAGCGGTATTTGGCGTTATCCTCGTCGCGCAGCATCACCATGAAGGCGCTGTTGTAAACCCTATGCATCCCCAGCGTCCGCACAAAGTAGCCCTCCATCAACCAGAAGGCCTCCGCCAGCAGCAGCGTTCCCGGAACCTCGGCGGCCACGCGATCCACCACCTCGCGCCAGAATTCATGCGGCATTGCGCGGTCAAATTCCGCCTGGCTCATGCTGTATTCGGCGCGCGAAGGGATCGCCCCGGATGTGCCCGGCCCGGGAAACCACAGCCGGTGAAAATGCCGCTTGGCCAGCGTCATCGCCGCATCGAAGCGGATCACCGGAAACAGCCGCGCCACTTGCAGAATGGTCTGAATCACCTGCTCGCGGACAGCCGGGTTCAAGTAATCCAATTGCGCCGTGTCGTTCCACGGAAAGCTTGTGCCATCGTTGCCATGATAGATATAGCGCGTCTCGCCGCTCTGCCGGTCGCGCCGCCGGAAGACTACCGCCGCGTCGGTCTGCTCAAAATAGTGATCTTCAATCTTGATCTCCACGCGCCCATCGTGCGAGAGATCCGGACCATTGAAACTGTACGCCGGGTAAGGCGACTCCGGCCGGCTCATGAACCACTCCGGGTGCTCCACCACCCACGGCGAATCGATGCCCATATGATTCGGCACCATGTCGCTTGCCAGCCGGATTCCATGCCGGTAGGCGCGATCCCTCAGATTCGTGTAAGCCGCCTCGCCGCCCAGGTCCGCTGAAATCTGATAGTCGAAAAGCGAATAGGCCGAGGCCACCGCATCCGAATTTCCGCAAAGCTGCTTGATCGTCTTCGAGGCGCGGCTCCGCTCCCACACGCCAATCAGCCACAGCGAGTTCAGCCCGCGACGCGCCAGCGTCGCCAGTTCCTCGTCGGGAATCTCATCCAACCGGCGAATGGTCCGCCCGTACTGCTTGCTCATCTGCGCCAGCCAAACGTAGGTGCTCTTGGCCACCAGAACCGTCGTCGGCATCCACGCCGTATCCGGTGAAAACTTCTCGTACTCGTGCGCCGGATCGCCAAAAACCGGAACCTCGGCGGTGCTCACTATCGAAGGCCATTGCTGCGTGCCGCTCTCCGCGCGCCGTCTCGCCGCGGCCTCCGCGGCTGCCTTGGCCTGCGCGGCGGGCGGGTTGAACTGCATCCAGATCGCCAGCTCTTCCTCATGCAGAATCTCGCCGGCAACCAGCAGATAAATCTCCAGGCTCTCGCCAATCAGCGGCTTCCATAGCTTGCGGATCAGCGCAATCTGCTCGCTCAGTGAGCGCGGCGAACCCACCGCCGGCGCCCGCAGCAGTTCCAGCAGCGTCATCGGCTTAGCGCCGCTCAGCGCAATCATCGGCCGCGTGGCAAAGTAGTTCGGTAGCTCCGCCGTCAATTGCCGGTATACCGTCCGTTCAGCCAGCGTCTTCTCTTCAAAAAGCTCCCCAAACGCGACAAAAGCCTCATTGCGGTTGGCCGTCCACAGCAGCAGCAGTTCTTCCATAGCGACGGCCCAGTGAGAAACTCCCTCGGTCTTTCCCGCCAGCCATTGCCGCGGAGTCATCTCCCCGCGCATCACCGCGGTCCCCGGAAACTCCTCCACAAACGTCAGCAGAAGTTTGCCCAGCGCCTCCGCGCCCACCTTGCCGCTGAACCATTCCAGCGCGCGCGTCATCACCGCTGGGTCGAATTGCTCCCGGTAGCGCGCCATCAGCACGTGGCTGGCTTCGTCGATCAAACCCATCGCATAAAGCTGGCCAGCGTGAATCGCCTGCTCTGGATTCCTCTCCGCGTCGCGAACCTTGTTCATGCGGAAGGCAAACTCGCGGCACGCGGAAATATTCGCGAACACCACGTTCCCTGAAAAGGAAAACAACGACTCCGCGAACTGATACCGTTCACGCGCATTCCGGGATATATGAAATTCCATCATAAGAAATCGAACTCCCTGGCTCACCACTAACCCTGTCATCCTGAGCGGAGTAGGACGCGTTCGTTGCGTCCTGCGCAGTCGAAGGACCTGCGGTTGCTCTTCGTCGCCTAGAATGCGGGCGCCCCACCCTCGCCGCGTTCTTGTTTTTGCGGCTAGGGTGGGAAACCACAGATCCCTTGGCATACCCCATATCGCAGGTGGTTGGATGCCAAAGCTCTCCATATTGAGACTGGGCACGCCACGACACCAAAATCACATAAAAGCCGCAAGAACCCAACCCGGCTAGAACCTTTGATTCTATCGCGCTCTCCCGTCTCGTTTATTGATCCGGCTCATAAATACTACGAACTGGTCACCCCATCCATTCCGCGTTCTTCGCGGAATGGGTGAGATACCTCGACACTGCCTTGGGCCAAGACCAAACAGAGCATCAAAATAACTCAATTTTCTTCGCGACATCGTGCAGAGAATTACCACCCCCGCGCCCACAATGAAAACAGTAGTTAACCCAAGGCCCAAATGACCTCTACCCAGTCTCCAATTCGCGTAATCTCAGTCCCTGGTTCCTATTCCCAAGTCCCTGTTTTCCGCCCCGTCTTCCCCTTTTCTTCCCCCCAAATTTCGCTCGCCCCCCACCCCCCCACCCTTGTGGAGCCCGTTTTTCGCGCCTACTTTTCCCGTAACAATATCTATATCAATAGCTTTCAATTTCACTATATTAACAAATCAGTAACTGCAAACCCCGCATTTTGCCCAGTTTTTAGCCCAAAAACTGCCCATTTAACCCCGAAAATACCTCA
>JBEKDN010000080.1:0-22292 GCA_050014335.1 Occallatibacter sp.
CTGCTTCACGCTTATAATTACGAGCCGTCGGCTCAACCTATATTCTCCGAAGCGCCTGACTAGCTTTCTTCATGAGCAGCGATTAAGCGTGCAAGCCAGTCTCAGTTGCGGTCTTTTGCTTGCGGGTGCGCTTTACATGCTTCACGCAAGCGATATTCCTCGCCGGATTATTCTGGTTACGGTGGGTCTGGTTACCATTTCTTTGAGCTTACGACGTTTAATTTATCGCATGCTTCTCCATCGAGATTTCAAGCGCGGCATTGGAAACCGTAATGTACTTATTCTAGGGACTGGAGCCGATGCGCACGCTCTGCGCTATTCCTTTGACAAGTTCCAGCAGCGGGGCTACAGTTTCAAGGGATTCATCGAGATCGCGGACAGAGGTGCGCGCGCTGTCGCCGCAGGCGACGTGATTGGAACAGTCGACACACTCATTCAGGAGGTCCGGCGGAATTTTGTGGATGAAATTTTCGTCACGGCGCCGTGCGATCGAGAGATCCTCAAGCGCGTCCTAGATGAATCGCAAGTTCATGGAGTGGACTTGCGACTGGTTCCAGACCTGCACGGCGGATTATTATGGAATTGCCCGATCGAATACATTGGCCAATTTATAACTCTTCCGCTGCATTGCAGCGAGCTTCCTGAAGGCAAGCTATTAATCAAGCGCGGGTTGGACATCGCGGTTTCGAGCTTGGTATTGTTGTTTTTCTGGCCGCTCTTCGCGGCGATAGCTTTCGCCATTAAATGGGATTCAAAAGGCCCGGTGTTTTACTTTTCCGATCGGATAGGCAAGAAAGGACGGGTCTTTCGTTGTGTCAAGTTTCGTACTATGACAGCCGATGCGGAGGCGCGTCGCGCGGAATTGAAGCACATGAACGAGCGGGACGGCGTACTTTTCAAGATCGCGAAAGATCCTCGTATCACTAAGGTTGGGTAGTTTCTGAGGAAATACTCTCTAGATGATTTTCCCCAGTTCTTCAATGCCATGACCCCGGGCATTACGGGCCTGTGGCAGGTGCAAGCGCGGCAGGATCCATCTTTCGACAATTATATTTCGTGTGATATATCCTACATAAATAATTGGAGCATTTGGTTGGATCTCAAGATCATAGTGCGCACTGTCGGAGTGGTGATTTCTGGAACGGGCGCATGACGCGCCAGACCGCGATCGTGTTTGTGCTTGTGGAATGCTTGATGGTAATTGAATGGATGGCACGGATGTGCGGCGCAAGATCAGGATCGCGAGAGAATAGATCGTTTTAAAAGCTGTTATGAATTCTGCTTACGCGGAATGGTGTTTCATGCGCGTGTTTTTGGCCGGCGTGCGGCGCGCTTTATGAGAACCGATCAAGCTGTCGTCACTAGGATGTTGAAAGCGAGGATGAGTCTTTGGAGACACGTCAAGATGATGAGATGAGTTTAAGTGACCTTGTAAATATTTATAAAAAGAGACGCCGGGTAGTGTACGGCACAGTATTGCTTTTCGGTTGTTTGTGCGCACTCTATTGTGTTGTGTGCACTCGGCGTTATGAAGCCACGGGCACAGTGCAAATACAAACTGAGAGTTCCGACGTGCTGGGTCTGGACAGTTTGATGAGTGAGGCGGGCGGCGGTTCCGGCTTCGATCCGATGGAAGCCAACCTCATTATTGAAACTCAGGCTACAATTCTGCAATCGGATACGCTTGCGCTGCGAACCATAGAGAAGCTGCACATGGAAGGGACGCAGGACTTTCGGCCGCATTGGAGCCCCGTGGGCTGGCTTTTCGGTCTTTTCTCTCCGCGGGGCGTAGCCGATGCGCCTGGGGTGAGGCTGGAAGATGCTCCTGGGCGTCGCAGTGCGGCACTTGCAACCTTTGCGAGGAACCTGAAAGTCAAGCCAATCTCCGGGACACGGCTGATTGAAGTTGATTATCTCAATCCAGATCCAAAGCTTGCCGCAGCCGTGGTGAACGAGTTAATTGACGCATTGGTGACTTACACCTTTGAGACGCGCTACAACGCAACCAATCAGGCATCGAACTGGTTGGGTGGGCAATTAACAGAGTTACGCCAGCAGAGCGAAGATCTGCAAGCGAAGGTCGTGAATCTGGAGCGGCAATCTGGAGTTTACAGTCTGGGCACGGTAGATGCTCAAGGCCGGGAACAGCAATACTCCGGTGTTCTGGACCAATTGCAGCAGTCGACGATAGCACTGACTCAGGTTGAGCAGAATCGTATTCTCAAGGGCGCGATCAAACAGGCGGCCGACGCGGGCGATGCGGAGATGCTCTCGGGGCTGGCTGGCAACTCGGTAAGTTCAGGGGGCTCTTCACAGTCAATGAACAGCTCGCTGAACCTAATTCAGAGTCTGCGTCAACAAGAGGCAACGGAGCAGGCCATGTTGCAGGAAGCGGAGGCAAAATACGGCCCTTCCTATCCCAAGCTTGCCGAGATAAGAGGTAACCTTGCGGGGCTTGACCGTTCTATTCAAGACGAGGTTTCGCGGATAAGGAAGCGCGCGGAAAGCGATTATGCGGTAGCGGTGCAAGCAGAGAACAGTGTCAGGGCGCAATTTGAACTGGCAAAGGCGCAGGCTGACAAACTAAATGACAAAGCTATTGAATATGCGATTGTGCGTCAGGAAGCAGACCAAAGCCGTGGACTTTATGAAGACATGTTAAAGCGGTTGAAAGAGGCTGGAGTGCTTCAAGGACTGAAGTCCTCGAATATTACAGTGGTCGATCCAGGGCGCGTTCCTTCCAGTCCAATGAAACCCAATGTTCCTCTCTATATGATCGCCGCATTGGGCGGAGGCTTTTTCTTGGGCTCTTTAGCTGCGTTGCTTGTCGAGACGCTGGATAACAGAATCAGCAGCACCCAGGAAGTGGAGCAATTGACAGGGCAGTCTCTTTTTGGTGCGACGCCTCTTATAGAAGATACTGAGCGACACTTGGCCCGGGAAGGGCGGAGGAATCTGACCGCACTATACGACCCTCTTTCAACTTATGCGGAAGCCATGCGTTCTATTCGGACCGCCGTGTTACTGACTGGCGGAGGAGATCACTCGCGCGTAATTCTGGTAACGAGTTCTATCCCGCAAGAAGGGAAAACTACCATCAGCGCGAATCTAGCTGCTGTTTTGGCACAGTCGAATCGCAAAGTTCTTCTGGTTGACTTGGATATGCGCCGCGGAGCGCTGCGACATACGCTGGGGTTGCCCGCCGCAACAGGATTGAGCGAGTTATTGGCTGGACAGCGGAAAGAACCGCTTTTTGCGGCAATCGAAGGATTGCCGAGTTTGGATGTTTTGCAATCAGGCACACCGCCGCCCAACCCCTCTGAGTTATTGGACTTGAAGATTGGCGAATGGCTTGCAGCTTGGCGAGCGAATTACGACTATATTGTTCTGGACGCGCCGCCTTTACTTCCTGTAACCGACGCGCAGATCGTGCATCCATTTGCGGACCTTACCCTACTCCTATCGCGAAGTGGGTTGACAGAGCGCTCTCAGTTGAAGCGTAGTTATCGCCTGTTGACGGATGGTAGCAGGCATTTTGTGGGCGTCATCCTGAATGGCCTACGTCCGGAAGACAATAGTTACTACGGATTCTACGGCTATCGCAAATATTCTTATAGTTACGGAGGAGACGGCAGTACGAAATCCTAGAAAGTTGACCTAGCATTGGGAACCCTTGTTAAGGTTGCTTCCTTAACACAAACGCAAGCCGCAAAGGTGATCGAGGACGCCTTCTGGAGTTAAAATAATCTCCTAGGCTTGGGTTGGTCTCGTTCGCGGAGTCCTAAACATATCAACCGGGATATGCCGGGTAGTTCCGCTGGTCGCCGCACGCCAAGCAAAGGAGACGACAGTGCAGCGCCGACCTGGCAACATAGTTATTCAAGAAGGCACCGCATATGGCCGGATAGTCGAATTTATCGGTGCTGATCTCGGTTATGAGCGTGTTAGCCTTCCGGGAAATGCACCCGTCGCGTGCGGTAAGTGGACATTACTGCGGATGCTGATAATTAACTCGGTTGGCCTTATTAGATTTCTTAAGCGGGACAGAGTCTTTGAGGATATTGTCGTATTTGGACACATTGGAATTTTGGTACGCCTGCTTGGGAAGTTGAGAATCATTCGATACTCAAGGCTTTTCTCGCTAGGTTTTTTTGTTCATTCGCCGCAGTTTTTGTTCCTTTTTCGATTTCTCGTTTTTGATTCCTTGCGCAATCATTACATTGTTTTCAGCGAACATGAGTTGTCTGTCTACGGAGAACGTCTTCAGATCGATCGATCGAGGATGCATTTTCTACGCTACGTTGATTGGAGCGACAAGCCAGAGACGCTGGTCTTTCCAAGACCAGAGAATGCCTGGAAGGAAGCGTATTATTTCAGCGGTGGCTACAGTAACCGCGATTATCTTTCACTGATTGAAGTCTTTAAACAAATTCCCGCGAAACTGATTATTGTTTGCTCAGCAAGGAACACAGAGTTAAATGCTGTCCCTAATTCGCCAAATATCCTAATTCTTCGGGATGTGCGCGAAGACTGTTTTGAAGCGTATCTTCAGCATTCAAAGGCGGGCATTCTGCCTCTTAAACACAATACAGGTGCGTGTGGTCAAAGCGTGATGCTGATGCTTATGCGTAACAAAAAAGCGAGCATTGCATCGGATGTGACCGTGCTGCGGGAGTACATCGATAATGGCCGAACGGGGTTTCTTCTGAGGGACTTTAGCGGCGAACTTCTTAGTGTACTTAATAGACTGGAGTCAGAAGAAGGACTTGCCGATAATATGGGCAGAGCCTCTTATCAACTGTATCGGACGAGATTCTCCGGGGAGGCCGGATTTTCCGCATTGCGTGAAATATTGAAAGACTCCGAGTATTTGCCGGCGGGTGCTGCATATAAGGAAAGCGGGCGAAGGCTTGAATAAGTTCTCATCGATTTGGAAGAGGTTCTACAGCGCAAAGCGCGTCGTTCGTCTTCGTCCTTTTGATACTTCTACTCCGAGCGGGCGGTCCGATGAACGTTACCGCAGAGTTGTACTAACAACGCTAACGTCCGTGTCTGCCAAATGTGTTGCGCTGTTTTCGCTCCTTATATCGATTCCGTTAACTATCCACTATCTTGGGGCTGAACGGTACGGAATGTGGATGACCATAGCCTCGCTCGTCGCTATGCTTTCCTCGGCTGATTTTGGAATTGGTTATGGACTGTTGAATATGGTTTCCGATAGCTATGGTCGTGAGGACTGGGACGCTGCAAGACGCTGCATAAGCAGCGGATTCTTCTCGCTTTTGGTGGTTGCTTCAACAATTATCTGTGCCGCGCTCCTTGTTTATCCGCACATACTTTGGCAAAAGTGGTTCAATGTTACATCACCGATTGCGGTGCAAGAGTCTGGGCCAACTTTGTTGGTATTGGTAAGCTGTGTCGCGCTAAGCATTCCAGTTAGCGTGACATTACGGGTTCAATCTGGTTTACAGCGAGGGTATATCGCTAATTTTTGGGTCACCGTAGGACAAGTTCTTGGGCTTATAGGCGTCATTATTGGAGTTCGTATTCGCATTGGTTTGCCATGGTTGGTTCTAGCAGTTGCAGGTGCTCCGGCAATTGCCGCGGTATTTAATACGGCATATACATTCATGGTGATTTCCCCGGAGCTTCGGCCGCGGCTATCTTTCGTGGAATTCGACACTACAAAGCGCCTACTGGGACTTGGGCTGCTGTTTTTTGCGTTTCAATTGGCGCAGATTGTGGGTTTCCAATCCGATAATTTGGTACTATCCCACATACTTGGAGCAAGCAAGGTTCCGGTTTATGCGGTAACCTCGCGCATGTTTTCGGTGGTTACAATTCTGATGAGTTTTGTGATCGCTCCACTTTGGCCAGCCTACGGAGAAGCGCTGGCCCGCGGCGACATATCATGGCTGAAGCACACCTTGCAGAGGTCCATTGTATTGGTTCTCGCGATCTGTATTCCGACCAATATTCTATTGATTCTTTCCGGTAAATGGCTTCTAAGGGTCTGGGTCGGCCAGCAAATCTCTCCTTCATGGTCTTTGCTTCTCGGAATTGGGCTATCACAAACCTTAATGGCAATTGTAACGCCGCTTTCCGTATTCCTCAACGGTCTCAATGTTCTCAGCAAACAGGCAATCTTTGCTGCTCTTATGGCTGTTACCAACATTTGCGCCTCAGTCTATTTGACTCGGCGGATAGGCGTATCAGGCGTAATTTATGGAAGCGTAATAGCTGAGACACTTTTTTTTCTCCTTCCATTAAGTTTGCTCGTTCGCGGCGCGCTGGCCGCATTGTCTAAGAAGCAGGCTGATGAGCATTTGACCGGAATCACCGCCCATGTATAACCTCATACGAGCGGCGATTCGGAATCCTTTGACGCAGTACCTGCGCTATCTCGCAGATGTGGCAATTCACTCTTTTACGTATGAAGATTTCAGTCAGGAACTTTATTCGCAGGTGCGGCAGTCTTCGATCGGCGCTCATGTTCGTGTGGGTCGACATGCAGTCGTACTGGATTCCCAAATTGGCTCCTATAGCTATATTGGAGAAGGTAGTTGGGTGGCAAGAGCAGACGTCGGCCGTTTTTGCTCCATTGCGCCTGGATGCCGCATTGGGCTTGGCAAGCACCCGGCCGATGAGTTTGTCAGCACGCATCCAGCGTTTTATTCTGTCCGAAACAACTATCACTTTTCATTTGCTAAGCAGCAATTGTTTAAGGAATATGATCGAGTGATTATTGGCAATGATGTGTGGATTGGCGCTAACGCGCTGATTGCCGACGGAGTTCGAATCGGCAATGGCGCCATTATTGGGTTAGGCGCGGTAGTCGTGAAATCGGTCCCTGATTATGCTATTTTCGGCGGAGTACCTGCACGCTTGATCAGATATCGCTTTACTCAAGAAGAGATGGCGTGGCTGAACAGATTTCGCTGGTGGGACAAAAACGAGGAATGGCTTTATTCTCATGCAGAGGCTTTTCGGAACATTCAGACCCTAATCCACGCGAGCGGCCAAGAATTTCACTCTGAAGAGGAATCGTCAAAGCCTGCGCTGAGCTAGGACTAAAAAGATAATAGGATATTATTGCCACAAACAGATGAGAAGTAGATAAGAAGGGGTATTGTTTTGCGCCTATGAATTTAACTGCCACCAATATCGCTCCAAGCATTAATGATCCCCATCTTCGGACAATGCGGCGGTATGCTACAGAGCTTTCGCCACGACTTTTAGATTACATCTTGATGATGGCAGTTCTATGGTCATCTGGGAATCCACTTATCTTGCATACGCCCTTGATGAGACCGATGGTCGCTGGCTTGGCCTTATTATTAATGACTTTGGTTCTGGCGAAGAAACTTGAGTTCTTCAAGCGGGATCTATGGGTCATCGGCGGTTTCAGTGCTATTATCGCGGCGCAGACCGCGAGTACTGGATTCATTGGACCGTTGAGCCTTATGGGCTTTTATGCAAGATTATTGGTTGCCTTTGCGGTGGTGCGGCTAATGCGGGACTTTGCAAGAGTATTTATTGAGACAATGTTTTGGACGTCAGTTGTTAGTTTTCCCTTCTTTGCGCTCATGATTGTGACCCATGGAAGAATCGTAGATTTGATTGCGCCGATCTCTGTCAATGTTCCGGACCCTTACTTGTTGGTTCATTTCTTTGCCTCGACGCATCTCACTCAAAATAATTCCTATTTTTGGGAGCCCGGCGTTTTTGCAGGATATCTAGTGCTTGCCATCGCCTGTCTCGGTGCCATTAAGGAGCAATATAGCCTCAAGAGATACCGATTTATTCTCTTAGTTCTGCTGGTCGCAGTTGTGACAACACAATCTACCGGAGGTTATTTAACAGTTCCACTCGCTTTGATCTTCCACGGGAAAGCATTGGGCAAGAACCTTGGCTTTCGGGCAGTGGTGATCCTGTTTGCGATAGTAGGTGGAATTATATTGTTTCAAAAGGTCGATTTTCTTGGAAGTAAGATAAAGAGTCAAAACGAGCAAATTCAAGGGCAAGGATACTCCTGGCAACGCACACGGCTTGGCTCGATGATTTACGATGCGAGACTGATCAGAGCGTATCCACTATTCGGTTGGGGCCCTGATCCGGACGCCGCAAACGGCGTAGTCGACCTAACACTGGCAAGTGGCGAAGGAAATGGGCTATCGAATTTCACTGCGTCTTTCGGATTTTGTGGATTGGCATTGTTTCTAGCGGCAACCTGGAGTGGTTTTTCGAGTTTATATGGCGGAAAGAAAATATTGCCCACACTGGCGGTAATTGTTGTGGTGTTAATTCTAAACGATGAATGCTTTCTAAACTTTCCTCTTTTTTTGACCTTGATGTTTCTGAGAAAGTCTTCACAGAAAAGTTTCGCTCCTTCCATTGAGGCCGCGGATGTGCACAGCAATGCAAGTCGTGTCCGCGGCGACGCCAGCAACTGCTGCCAACACTTTGAATCTAGCTCGCTAGCTGCAATCAAGTCTGGGATAAATAGGCGGGAGTGCTTACTTTAAAGGATTCGCGCCGATATCATATCCAGGTGGAGATGAATGAACAAGATATTAGTAACTGGTGGTCTTGGCTTTATAGGAATGCAGGTTGCAAAGTTGCTGCTGGAACTGAAGGCTAGCGTCCTGCTTTTTGACAATTTAAGTCCGCAAATTCACGGAGCGGTTCCGTATTTGCACTCTTGTCCATCGCAAATGTTGACGAGTGTAAAGGTGATTCGCGGTGACGCGCGGTATCCGGCGGATTGGGAAGAGGCTTTGAGGGATGTAGATGTCGTCGTTCATCTTGCAGCCGAGACCGGTACGGCGCAATCGATGTACGAGATTTCGAGGTATGTTGGTACGAACGTCGGCGGAACTGCGGCCTTGCTGGACTATCTTGCGAACCATAAGCATAATGTCAAAAAAATTATACTTGCCTCCTCGCGATCTGTTTACGGCGAGGGAGCTTATAACTGCAAATTGTGCGGGGTTGTTTATCCAGAAGCGCGCAGCGAAGAATCGATGAAGTCGGAGCGCTGGCAGCCTAAATGTGTGGTCTGCGGAAACAGAATCGAAGCGGTGGCGACTGAGGAGATTGCTCCTCCGCGTCCGGCGTCAATTTATGCTGCGACTAAGGTGGCGCAAGAAGATATGGTTCGTATTTCGGCGAAGGCACAAGGAATTCCTGCAGTCATTTTGCGATTTCAGAATGTGTACGGCGAGGGCCAATCTCTTAAGAACCCATACACTGGGATTCTGTCAATCTTCTCTAATCAAATTCGCGCCGGCAAGACGGTCAACCTTTACGAAGACGGACAAGCTACCAGAGATTTTATCCACGTTTCCGATGTCGCACGTGCTGTTAGTCTTGCGATTCAAAGTGACGGTGCCGATGGAAAAACATTGAATGTTGGGTGCGGACAGCCGATAACTATCGAGCGCATTGCACTTTTATTGGGGGAGCAATTCGGTAGTAAACAGGCCGCAGTTATTTCCGGTCAGTACAGGATAGGCGATATTCGCCATGGATTTGCAAATATTTCCGCTATTCAAAAATCGTTAGGATTTTTACCTGAGGTTTCACTGGACCGAGGTTTGACACGTTTTGTCGACTGGGTTAAGCAACAGCCACCCGAACCGGATCGCCTCGATATTGCGAATCAGGAATTAGTATCGCGGAGTTTGATGCCACGTAAGGTAGGCTTCAGATGAACATCGAGGCCATGACGCTTCAACCAGAGTCGATTGCGATAGTGCTTCCTGTGCACAACCGCAAACGAATGACTCTCGCATGCCTCAGTTCACTACTTCGACAGAGAATTCGTGGCTTTCAGATCATTCTTGTCGATTCAGGCTCGACAGACGGAACGGCAGACGCCGTCAAGGCTGAATTTCCAAACGTGACTGTTTTGCGGCACGGTAACCTCTGGTGGGCCGGTGCAACAAACAAAGGTGTGGAGTGTGCTCTTGCAGGCCGCGCGAACTACGTTTTGACGATTAATGACGACCTTGAATTTGCGGAGGACTACTTAGAGGCAATGATGTGCGCTGCCAAGAGCCACCCGCTGGCCCTGATGGGATCTCATACATTTGATTTTGATACGAAACAGCCAATCTATTGCGGCCACCTGATCGACTGGAAAACTGCTAGTAATTGCGAACTTCTGCAAACAGTCCCTTCTGAGCATCGCCATGGGCTATATGGGGTCACTTGCTATTCCGCGCGCGGCTTGTGGATTCCTGCCAAAGTTTTTTTGAAAATAGGTCTTTTTGATGAGAAACATCTTCCTCACTACACCGCCGACATGGACTTTACTGCAAGGGCAGCGGGGGCTGGCTTTGAGATGAAGGTGAATTGCGATGCGGTTCTGTTTAATCACCAGGATCAGTCTGGCGCGCGCGAAGCGTTTGAAAATTATAACTGGCATAACTACTGGAAGCACCTCTTCGGCATTCAAGGTGCGGGAAACCTTCGCAACTTTACGATCTTTGCCTTTCGGCATTGCCCTCGCCGATATCTGCCATTCTACTGGACGATTGGGATTATAAAATGCTTAGGCGGATATCTTTACAGCTGGCTCAAACATAAGCTCTCACACATAGGACGCGAATGTCGATAGGACCATCTTGTCTAACATTTATTAATCGATATCTGGGGAGTGCACAATGAAACAGAGACTTTGTGACGAGAACATTATTTGCTTTGCTGGCGAGGATTGGTGGTACCACCATCCTCACTCGAAGAACCACATTTTAAAGAGACTTGCGCTAAACAATCGTGTATTATTTATTAACTCCATTTCCATGGGCCTTCCTTCAGCCGCAAATCCGGATTTCTTTCTTAAAATCAGACGAAAACTGAAGAGTTATCTTCGGTGGCTTAAAAACGCTTCAGAGGGACTTTGGGTAATGACCCCAATTGTGATTCCATTTTATGGATCCAAGATCGCCTGCGGGATAAATGCATTACTACTTCCATTTCAGATTCGAATCGCTATGCGAATATGCGGAATGCGGAAGGATCCGATTATCTGGGCGGCTATTCCCACAGCTGCCGATTTTGTTGAGAGGCTTCCTTGTAAACTGCTTCTTTATCAGGTATCTGATAAATACGATGCTAACGAAGACAGTGCCGTTGCGAAAGATACCATCTGTAAACTCCACGAACGGCTGAAGGAACGCGCTGCGATCGTTCTTTATTCGGGACGAAGGCTATTTGCTGAGGCGACAGAACCGCATCGGTATTTTCTGGAGCAGGCCGTGGACTTCGATCACTTCGCCAAAGAGGATACATTACCCGTCTCGGAGATGGAATTATGCCAGCATCCAATACTTGGATATTTCGGAGCTATGGACTATGTCATGGATGTAGAGTTGATAGCCGAAGTAGCTCGCCGACGGCCTGAATGGCACTGGGTGATGATCGGCAATCAATCGAACTTAGTTCGCATAAAGGAGGCGAATGTTCACTTTCTCGGCCCGAGGCCCTATGCAGATCTTCCCCGGTATGTTCGTTACTTTGATGTCTGCGTTCTGCCGTGGAAGTTAGATAACATATTTGTCGGCTATGGAAGCGCAATCAAGGTTCGAGAGTATCTGGCGACCGGAAAGCCCGTTGTGATCGCTCCTCTCTATGAGTTTGCCGAGACGCCTGGAGTGAGAAGATTTCATTCTGTCGATGAGTTCATTAGACAGGTTGAAGATTCGCTGCAGAATGGCTCGAGCAAAGATCGACAGATTCGCCAAGATGCGGTGCGGGGCTGCACGTGGGATGTCCGCGCATTTGAGGTCGGAAAGCTGATTGCAAAATTGTTGGAGCGCCAGGTGACGGGAGCCGGAATGGTCAGGTTCTCATTCGACAGCGGTGTGGAATCGGTGGACCATGCGAGATGATGCGATGTCTCATGTTGCAGTGTGGAAACAGGCAGACGCGGCCTATCCTCTAGAGCCGCCATTTCATCCTGCGGAACAGTATCCGGAGCTTCGACTTAAAGGTTCCGACGTATCGAATCAAGTGTACGAATCCGTGCGACAGTTATTCCTCTTACTGAAATACGATTATGTGAATTACGGCACTGCGAATTGGAATCCTTTGGGATGGCTGGTGAAACCCGGGCAGACAGTGTTAATCAAACCGAACTTGGTGCGGCAGGATACGCTGAATAATTGCGGGGATTGGCAGCATGTAATTACCCATGGATCCATCGTCCGGGCAGTTATCGACTATGTGTATATTGCTTTGGAGGGACACGGGAGAATTCAGGTGGCCGATGCTCCGCAGGGTGATTCCGATATGAAGCTGTTGCGCGAGCGCTTTGGAATTGAAGCTATTCAGGCGGCCTATTTTGATCAGCTGCGGTTTGCGATTGACTTTATAGATCTGCGGGACGAGGGATGGAAAGACTGCAACGGCATAATGGGAGATAGGAGAAAACTACCTGGAGACCCGCTCGGCACTATTAAATTCGATATGGGCGCAGATAGCTGTTTCGGCGAAATAGACAATCTTAAGCGTCGATATTATGGAGCTTTCTACGATGAAGACCAAACCAATAATCACCATACTGGTGGACGACACGAGTATGTCATGGCGAAATCACCTCTGGCTGCCGATATAATCATAAGTATTCCGAAGTTGAAGACACACAAGAAAGTCGGCGTCACTGTGAATTTGAAGGGCGTCGTTGGAATCACTGCGGATAAGAACTGCCTTCCGCATTATTCTATTGGCTCGCCAACGGAAAATGGGGATCAGTTTCCAGAGAGGAATCGCGTGGAAGGTACGGTCGTTCGGTTTGCGAAAAAGCGTTTGGCGGGCGGCAATCGCGCGGCGGTCTTTGCAGCCAAGATCGTGAAGGGAATCATGTACCGTATCTTTGGCGACGGTAAGCGAACGATTCGCGCGGGCAACTGGTGGGGCAACGATACCTGCTGGCGAATGACTCTGGATCTGAATCGCATTCTTCTATATGGAAATCCCGATGGGAGTTGGAGGAAAGAACCCAAGCCTTATTTGTCCGTAGTCGATGGAATTGTTGCTATGGAGGGCGATGGTCCGATGGGTGGAATTGCCAAGCATTGCGCTATTCTACTGGGCGGTAAGAACCCAGCATCGGTTGATGCCGCAGCCGCGAGCGTGATGGGATTTGATTGTGCAGCAATCCCGTTGATAGTGCGCAGCTTCGACAATCATCGTTACGGCGTTGGATACGAAAAATGGCAAGATGTAACAATAGTTTCAAATGTTCGTGAATTCAATTGCGATGCCGGTAAACTATTCTCGCCAATTCCATTTTTGCCGCACTGGGGCTGGAAGGGAGCGATTGAAGTGAAGCCTGAGAGAAAGGGCCTATCGAGGCCGTCTTGCGGTGATGAGGAACATAATGCAATATGACTGCGGTTGGCGTCGCACGATATTCGATAAAGCTCCATTCGCACTCAAGGCGATTATGGCAACGGCTTACGGCGCCATTCAGCGAAGCAACCGTTTTAATAAGTCTACCCGCGAGATGGCTGATTTTCTCTCTGAACTCGGCATGCTGCGTGGTGATGCAATTGAGCGCTACCAACTTCGAGAGTTGCGGCGATTCCTGACGGAAGCAGGGCGCGAATCTTCCTATTATCGGTTGTTGTTTCGAAATTCTCATTTTGATCCCGGCGCCCTGGAGAGCACCGACCAGTTGGCGGCATTGCCGATTCTGACAAAAGAACAAGTGCGGCAGAATATCTCCGATATATTGCCCCGTAACCTTTCCGCGCAGGATTGCGAGTGGCGACATACGAGCGGGACTACGGGAAAGGCCTTGCAGTTTCCGGAGTCACGGGATTGCGCGCAGCGCGAATTTGCCTTTCGCATTGAACATTATAGATGGGCGGGTGTTGACTTATTTGCGCGACCTCGCGTTGCCTATGCCGCTGGCCATCCGGTTACTCCGGCGGAGCGCAAGGCTCCGCCGTTTTGGGTGTGCGATTACGCAAACCGTTATTTATTCTTGTCGTCCTACCACTTTACTGAAGAAAATATGACGGCCTATGTCGAGCGGTTAGAAAGTTACTTGCCGGAGGTTGTTGCCGGGTACCCATCCTCTCTCTGTTTATTGGCCCAAGCTATCTTGCGGAGTGGTCGCAAACTAAACCCTAGAGCGGTATTTGCATCTTCTGAGACTCTTTCTGAGGGCCAGAGAAAGGTCATTGAAGAAGCGTTCGGATGCAAGGTGTTTTCATTTTACGGGAATACCGAGTGTTGCGGGATTGCTTTGGAATGCGAGTACGGTTTGCATCACGGGAGGCTTGATCATAGCTTGATGGAAGTGGTGGACGAGAACGGCCACGCATGTACTCGAGGCCGTTTGATCTGCACAGGATTTGGAAATTCCGCATTTCCTTTAGTCCGCTATGACACCGGAGATATTGTGACGCTTGCGCAAAATCAAAGATGCGAATGCGGCAGGCAAGGCTTGCTTTTAATGGGCATTGAAGGGCGCAGTGAAGAGTATATTTGCACTCCGGACGGACGGCGGGTTGGCCGGTTAGATCATCTGTTCAAGGACGCAGTTAATGTTCTGGAAGCTCAACTGGAACAGCAGCATTGTGACGAATTAATTGTGCGCATCGTGCGCAGGCCAGAATTCCGCGCTGCCGATCAAGAAGCGATTGCGCGCGAGGCGCGCATACGGCTTGGTTCTGAGATTAGTTTGCGGTTTGAATACGTGGATGCGCTGCAGCGCACGGCGAATGGAAAACTGCGCTTTGTGGTATCCAATGTTAAACAACCAGAGATTCTTGAGCCTATCTGAAACTGTAATCCGTGGGTAGTAACAATGTGCTGCGAGCAGCCGACCAAATAAAACCGAAAGTGGATTTTAACTATGCCGGATCGCAAATATCGGATCATGAATATCGTGGGAGCACGCCCGAATATGGTGAAAATGGCGCCGTTGATGCGTGCTATGAAACTGAATCCGGCGCTTGATCCGGTGCTGGTGCATACCGGTCAGCATTACGACTATCTCATGTCACAGGTTTTTTTTGACCAGCTTGGAATGTCGGCGCCGAATTACAATCTCGAAGTTGGATCCGGCTCGCAGCACGATCAGACAGCCGAGATTATCAAGCGCTTTGGGGAAGTTGTGCTGAAGGATCGTCCAGATATGGTGGTGGTCGTCGGAGATGTAAACTCGACGATTGCCTGCTCTCTGGTGGCAGCCAAGGAAAGAATACCGCTGGCGCATGTCGAGGCCGGGTTGCGGAGCGGAGACCGCGCGATGCCGGAAGAGATTAATCGATTATTGACCGACTCGATCTCAGATTTGCTTTTCACAACAGAAGAAAGCGGCAATGCGAATCTGCGCCGGGAGGGAATTCCGGAAGAGAAGGTCATTTTTGTCGGAAATATCATGATCGATTCGCTTGTTCAATCGCTCGAAATAGCAAGGGAATCCGAGCTTGCATCAAAGCTCGCGCTATCGCGGCGCAGTTATGGCGTGCTGACGCTGCATCGTCCGGCCAATGTGGACGATGTTGATAAGTTGCGCGCCGTGCTCGCGGCGGTTACGGAGATTGCTCGCGAGTTACCTATGCTGTTTCCTGTGCATCCTCGCACCCAAGCGAGAATTACTGCGGCTGGGATCGACGGCATGAAGAGCTGGGACGGTGAGCACGCAATAGAAAGCAACGGCGTATGGATGATGGGGCCTGCCTCATATCTGGATTTTCTTGGCATCGTGGATGGAGCGGCGTTGGTTATCACCGACTCTGGTGGAATTCAGGAAGAATCGACCTTTATGGGAGTTCCATGTCTGACATTCCGCGAAAACACTGAGCGGCCCTCGACGATCGAGCATGGCACCAATCAACTGATTGGTACCGATCCGGCGGCGCTAATTCGACATGCGGCGGAAGTGTTGCGAAAAGTTAAAGCAGGTCCTGAACCTGGTCATCGAGTTCCACCACTTTGGGACGGTCACACTGCGGAAAGGATTGTCGAACATTTGCATAAGCACCTGGTGGAACACTCCTGTCGTTAGGGATCGCACCCCGAGGCAGTTCGATTTGATATGCGTCCTTTAAGTTATCTTCTTCGCGGCGAATCTCCGGCAAGCGTCTGTCGTGAGGCGTTCTCAATATTGCATAGGCGCTGGCACGGGCGAATGTTCCAGCATCTTTTGCAATGCTCCGGTTCGCCAGTGCGGCATCGCTCACTACCATACTATCGGCCCAGCGCTGAACTGACGAGAGAGAGTGCCTTCGCCAGACCGATTTTAGCTTTTGCGGATTTAATTTGCGCCGGGCATTTTCTATTTCTCAGCTATGAGACGCAGGGGTTGGGGACGACGCCGAATTGGAACAGAGATTTTATTTCCGGCGGAGAATGGCCAAAAGGCGTATCGCGACCGACCGCGCTTCTAAAAGGTTCAGATCCAAAGTCGCCATGGGAGCTGTCACGCTTACAGTTTTTGCCGATTTTAGGGAAAGCATATTGGATTACCGGAACGAAGAGTTATTGCCAACGAGGCGAAGAGCTGCTGGCAGATTGGGTAGAGAAGAATCCCGTCGGGAAAACAATTAACTGGTCCAACGCGATGGAGCCGGCCCTGCGAGCAGTCAGTATCTGCCAATTTCTCAATCTGACTCTGACTGAGAATGAACAACCGTCGAAGTGGATCACTCGCGCGCTCTGGGAGCATTTGATATTTATTGAAACACATCTGGAATTCTCTTATAGATTTCGTGGAAATCACTATCTGAGTAATCTTCTTGGTCTCTTTTGCCTTTCGGTTTCACTCGATGGCGACGGAATGAAGGCGAGAAGAGAACAGTATCGGGCCGCGCTGGAAGAGGAGATGTGGAATCAGGTCTATCCGGATGGCGGCGATTATGAAGCATCCAGCGGATATCACGTCTTTGTAACTCAAATCTTTACTGCCGCGCTTTTGTTTGCGCGCGCCGCACAGATCCAATTCAGTGAGACTTTCGTTGAACGCTTGTCGTCGATGTATGAGTATGCCAATGCGCTTGGTTACGAATCAGGCCGTGCACCCCATATTGGAGATTGCGACGACGGACGCGTTGAACTCACCGCGGATGATATCGAGCAAATGTTAGCCCTGCCTGTCAGTGAACGGCATTCCTTGCTCCTCTCTAGTCATCTTGGTGTTGGAAGGTGGGTCTGTGGAAAGCCCTTGGACACGCGAGTTGATGATGCTCTTTGGTTTGGCGCGAGCGCGGATAACGCTGTGGGGCGCATTGCGCCTGAGCGACTCCGCGTATTTACTGCCGCCGGGGTCGCGGTCGCACATAATCCAGATTGCTCTGTGATATTGTTGGCTCAGCCGAATGGCTTACGGGGGAAGGGAAGTCACACCCATAATGACACCCGTGAAATAGATTTAAGAAACCGCTTGCGATCGACTGCTGCTCACAACACTTTCATGGTGGACGGAATGGAGCAGAATCGCTTTCAGAGTAGTCCTGAATGGACTTTCTGCATGGGAGATGAGGCGGGAGTCACACCGCTCGAATCCTTTGAGTCGCAGCAGTCAATCGCACTCGAAGCGGCACACTTCGGATACCGTGCGCAAGGTGTGACTCATAAACGGCGAGTAATACTAGAAGCCGAACAATTGCGCATTGAGGACGAACTGAAATCAAAAGGAGAGCACACCTACAGCGCTTACTTCCATTTAGCTCCGAATTGGCAAGTAATCAATATGCAGCAAGAAAGCGACAACTCAGTAGCTCTTTTTTTGCAGGGGCCTTCGAACGTAAGCTTTCGATTGTCCGCTTGCAGCGCAATTAAGGTCAGCGTCGAAGTAACGCCAATCTCGCGCGCTTTTGGAACCACAATTGCCTCACAGTGCCTGGTCATGACTACGCGGCATGTGGGAAACTTCCAGTCCGCAGCTTGTTTGCGTTGGAAGGAATAATCCGCGACCAGAAAGTGGGATGGTCAGGTTGAACTGCTGAACTTGGTTACAATGAAGAAGGAAACCCAATGAACGCGTCCAGCGCAACGGATTTAACTAAGCCTAAATCTCAACCACGCTTCGATAGGATTGCGGTTGCCGGATGCCCTGTGGACATTCTGGACTTTGAGACTGCCGTTGCCGAACTCTGCCGCCGCATCGAGATGCGCATTCAGACGCATGTGGCCTTTGTGAATGCGGCAAAGGTAGTCCGTTATGGCCGCGACGCAAATTTGAGGCGAGTGATGGATGAGGCCGGGCTTTTGCTTGCGGACGGCATGCCGATTGTTTGGGCCTCAAAGCTTGGCGCCAAGCCGCTGGTTGAGCGCGTTGCTGGGATCGATTTGATGGAGAGGATGATGGCGGTCTCGGCGGCGCGCGGCTACAAAGTATATCTTCTGGGCGCTACCGCGCTGGTGGTACGGAGAACCGTCGAAGTTTTGAGAGAGAGGTATGCAGGGCTCCAGATAGTGGGCTTCCGCAACGGCTATTTCACTTCAGAGGAGGAACCTACGATCGTAGCGGAGATTAATGCCAGTGGTGCGGAGTTGCTGCTGCTAGGAATGGGCACTCCACAGAAGGAGTTTTGGGCGGATCGTAACCTATCGAATCTGAAGGTTCATATTTGTCAGGGAGTAGGGGGGAGTTTTGATGTAGTGGCCGGCATTACTCAGCGCGCACCCGCATGGATGCAGCAATGTGGGTTGGAGTGGTTCTTTCGTTTCTTGCAGGAGCCGCGCCGGATGTGGCGGCGCTATTTGCAGACCAATACAAGTTTCTTGTATTTCCTTGTCCGGTCTTTTTTTGTGAGAACGCCCATGAAACAAAGCAGCTCCGCTGTAGTGAAGTAAATCGAAACGACTTCAAAGCGAGGATCGAGATGACAGATTTGGCAGTGTCTGGGTTAGAGGAAATAAGGCAGAGAATTGAAACGCGCGATGTCCGCATTGGTATTGTAGGCATGGGGTACGTGGGCCTGCCGCTAGCGCTGCTGTTCAGCGAAGAGCGCTTTGCGGTGACCGGTTTCGATATCGATGCGCGCAAGGTTGAAGCGCTGAATCGAGGTGGCTCGTATATTGTTCGTATCCCCGGCACTGAGGTTCAATCAGCGCAACAGAACGGTTTTCAGGCGACTGCCGATTATAGCCAGATTTCGGTTATGGACGTTGTAATCATCTGCGTTCCTACTCCGCTGAACGAGCATCACGAGCCCGATCTGAGCTATGTTACTGGTACTGTGCAGGCGATGGCGCCCCATCTTCGCCAAGGACAGCTGATTATTTTGGAGAGCACAACTTATCCCGGCACCACAGAAGAAATTGTTGTGCCACTGCTCGAGCAAGGAAATCCTTCTGGCATGCGCGTCGCGCGGGATGCAACGTCGCAAGGTTTCTACGTTGCCTTTTCTCCGGAACGCGAAGATCCGGGTAACGACACAGTCGCGCGGCGAGATATTCCCAAGGTTGTTGGCGGCTGCGGGCCGGTGGCGCGTGACATGGCCGCGGCTATTTACGGTACCATTTTCAACCGCACAGTTCCGGTTTCGTCGCCTGCCGCCGCGGAGATGACCAAGCTGCTGGAGAACATTTACCGATGCGTTAATATCGCAATGGTTAACGAGTTAAAGCAACTCTGCCTGCGCATGGGAATCGATATTTGGGAGGTCATCGATGCCGCCAAAACCAAGCCATTTGGCTTTCATGCGTTCTATCCGGGTCCCGGCCTCGGCGGTCATTGCATCCCCATCGATCCCTTCTATCTTTCCTGGAAGGCCAAAGAGTTCGACTTTCAAACCCGCTTCATTGAACTAGCCGGCGAGATCAATTCTAAGATGCCTTACTTTGTGGTTGAGAATGTGATGGAGGCTCTAAGTCAGCATGGCAAGGCACTGCGCGGCGCTCGTGTGCTGGTTCTTGGACTAGCTTACAAGCGCGATATCGATGACCTCCGCGAATCACCATCCCTGACCATTATCGAACTGCTGCAACAACGCGGCGCGCTGGTCGAATACAACGATCCATTCTTTGCCACGGTTGGCCATGGACGCAAGTATGCGTTGAATATGAGCAGCACTCCACTGGAAAAGATTTCGGAGTTCGATTGCGTGGTGATTGTAACCGACCACACGCAATACGACTTCGCGATGATCGTCGAGAAGGCGCAACTGGTGGTCGATACGCGCAACGCAACCAAGGGAATCGAAGGCGCTAATATTGTGCGCTGCTGATCTGGCTTTATTGCGAGAATTAGAAGCGAGGTGGCTCCCAGGCTGCCTCGCTTTTTTCGATCCGCAACGCTGGAACCAGGCAATCGAATCTCTAAAATCCGTGGCCGCTACCCAACTCGATAAACATTCCTTTCGACTCTGCCAGAACGCGGCCTCTGGGATTGAGAATCCGGCCCTCGGTCCAATATTTCCTTCCTTCGCTGCGCAACAAGCGGCCTTCAATGCGAATCGGCGTGACAGGGTGGACCGGGCGAAGGTATTCAACTTCCATTTGGCGGGTCACGGCCGTCACTCCCTGTGCTCGGATCGACTTACTCATTGCCTCGTCAAGCATCGTGGCAATGATTCCGCCATGCACGGTTCCCGGCGGACCTTCAAACCGTTCTGGAACTTCAAGCTGGCATACAACGGATTTGTCCTCGGCGATGAGGAACTCAAGGCGCAGTCCATTCTCATTGGCTTGGCCACAGCCGAAGCAGCGGTTCTGTGTCCGAAGCAGCATCGGCGTCAATCTCTCGGCAGACTCTGTCATTCCTCTAGCCTATAGCCTTCCGGCCGGCTCGTTCTCATAGATATTCTGGTCAACATTGCCGCGGAGAGAAGGATGCCGCTGCGTTTACTTTGCAGACTCTCTTTTTCCTGCCGGGATCGGGCCAGAGCGGCGGCTCCAGCGCCCTCGGCCACCAAGTTGTGAGTGTCCTGCCATCTGGCACGCATGGCCTCGGAAATCTCAGCGTCAGTAACTTCGACGACCCGCTCAACATTCTCCCAGATAATCTCCAACGCCTGAAGATTTGAAGTGCGGCATGCTAGGCCGCCGGCGATGGCCGAACGCGACTGCGCCTCCGCGAGTTTTTGCGCCCGGAAGCTGAGCGAATAAGAAGGGGAATTGGCGTCCACTACGCCGATAATTTCCGTTGTCAGTCCGAGGGCATTGCGCGCAGCCGCGACTCTGGACCAAGGTGCAACACCTGCCACGCACATACGCGACTTTGAACATTGCGGAATCCAAATCGTGAATCCCTGTCAATAATTCTGCTATCTTAGAACCCATCCGTGAATAGTGATCGTCTGCCTCCAGCAGATCATGGCGCAGGCAAGTGACACCAGTGCGGCATAGCTAGACTCTGTCTTTTCAAAGCTGACCAGCGGTTTGCGGAATCGATTGACCCATGAGTGCGTTTTTTCCACTACCCGGTGGCGGGCCTTGAATCCTGGATTTACCCGCTTTTCATGCATCTCTTCGCGTCGTTGCTTGATGCGCGGTCCATAGTTCCGTTCCATGGCCGCGTTTGATGCGGGTGCGCGCTTGTAGCTCGCATGGGCATAGAGATTGTACAGCTCGGCTGGGTCCGGCATCGCGACCACGAGCCGGTCCAGCGTGTTCTCCAGCAGTTTTCCGTCATGTGGGTTTGCGCCGCTGACGACGAGCGATAGCGGGACCCCAATTCCGTCGGCCAACAGGCTTGGTTTGCGCCCTTTTCTTTCCCCGATCCGTGGGGTTGGGTTCCACCCACTCGGTCGCCAGCGGAGCTTTGTGCATCGCGCCGTCGATGCTCTGCCAATTCCACGCAATGGATTCCATCTCATCGGACTCAGCCAGTCCGGCTTGCCACAAACGAAGAAAATAACCTGCCTGCCGCCACTTCTGAAAGTGCAAATGTACAGCACTGGCGCTGCCAAACTCGCGTGGAAGAGACTTCCATTGGCAGCCCGTGCGCAACACATAAACAATAGCGGAGAAAATTTGGCGCGGTGGCATGGGCTTGCGGCCGTCGCCTGGTTTGCGGAGATAAGCGCGATCCGCTGACCTCCGCGGAACAGGGATCAATGACTCAATCTGCGCCCAAAACGCATCCGAGACAGTCCACGACTTGATCCGAGGCATACTGAAATATCTGTTGGCCCAGCTTGCGCCTCGCAATACCTGCAAGCTGCCGCCGTGAACCAAGATTGATACTAATTACGGATAAGTTCGTATTGCCTTTTATACCGGGGCAGCAGCCTCTTCCGGCCTTTCGACTCGTCCGCGAGCCAGCCAGAGCAGCAGCGCGATACCGGCAAGCACCGAGCCCGCGCTCGCCAGTTGGGCATTCGACA
>JBEKDN010000081.1:0-16410 GCA_050014335.1 Occallatibacter sp.
AATGGACGAAGCCGCTTTCTTCTTGCGCGCGCTGGTTGCGTGGAGGCAATAACCAGTGGGAAACAGCGAGCCAACCCACTGGCGCACAATGCACAAACGGAAACCAGACCGCTGATACCAATCCGTCCCGATAGAACTGCATAAAGGTAGACAGGTACATCAAATAAAGCAGGCACCCCGGCGAAAATACGTCGGTGCCAGACAGTCGTAGATATGACGCCGTAAATGCGAGACTGGCAAGGAATGGAATGAGTACGACTCCGGCCCATCCGAAATCGGCATAGCATTCCCCAACCAGGCCCGCGGTCATATTGAGTTTCGCCATTGCGCGGCTCGGAATGTCCAGTTCTTGTTGATACTGATTCAAGCGCGGCTTATCAGGCCAGATTAGCCTTGGAACTGGGCTAACAATCAGCGGAGCGATGCTTGTTCCCCAGAAGTGCCGACCATGAAGGTCGACAAGCGTCATCGTGGATCCAACCATATCCAGAAACTGAAAATCAATCGCGCTACCGTTCTCTCGGCCGAAATTATGAAATGTGGTATCAATTCCTTTTTCCATTGCAACATCAACCGGATCGCCCTGTTGGAGTGAATAGAAGATCGGCTTCATCGGCAGCCAAATGACCCACAAGAATGGTGCCGCGACTAGCAGACCCACCGGAAAGCGCCTCTGCTTCCGCCGAGCAAGAAATAGAATGATGAGAAATATCAGAGGAATAATTACAATTCCCCTGAACGCGCTGAACATCATGGAGATAAATAAAACACTTATCGTAGTACCCAGCAGGAGCGGAGGAAATCCGTAGATATAATGCAAAAGGCAGAATCCCCAACCTGTCCAGCCCGCCGCTGCCAGTAAATATCCGCTGGATTCTGCGGTGCCCGCCACCAGTCGCTCATCTCTCAATCCAGCCGGCCCTACAACCAGGATCGCCAAACAGGAGAGCACAATTGCGAGAACGGCGGCAAGCTGGACCCTGGCCTTTGAAAGCATAACCCTGGGCTGCTTGTTTGCAACCATTCTGCGCTCCCCCCAATATCGCGCCACAAGCCACCCAAGCGCCATTGCTATCAAAGCAATGTCGGACGCGATAGCCGCGCGAGTAATCTCTCCCATGCCTACAGGCCAATCGAAAGAATATGTCATCGGCAGCATGCCCGCCTTAAGCTGGAACAAACGAACAGTAACAATGTAGCAATGACAAGCCAGGAACATGGCTGCCGGGTGGAGTAATGATCGCGCCGCACTTAGCGCAACGAGCGCACACATCCCAACCGTTGTGAGGTCGATGGCAATTGCGGTAGTCAGAGAAAGTGTCATGACTTGTAACTCCGAATTTGTCTAGACGAAGACATTATGAGCACTTCGGTCAAACGCAGACTTATTACACCGCTCCAAGAAATAAACGAACCTTTTCCCGGAAACGTTCCCAGGTATGCGCCTCTCCTGTCTTGCGAGCGGATTCACGCATCTCGTGAACGATTGAACGATGATTGGCGCACCATGCTAGTTGATCGCGAAGCGCTGCGCGGTCTCCTACTGGAACCACCCAACCGTCTTCACCTTCTCGAATCAAATCCGCTCCGCCAGTATTTTCTGTGCACAGAATTGGCGTGCCGCACGAAAGGGACTCGAGATACACATGACCAAACCCCTCGGCAACTGACGGCAAAACAAATACGTCAGCTTGTTGATAGAGCTCTATCAATTGCTGAAGTCCGATGCGTGGCACTTCTTTATAGACGCCTTCAAATCCGACCAGCAGGGATTGATCGCGAACATGTCCCCCGGCGATAATCAGGCGCGCCGGTCTAAGCCCAAGCTCCTTCCACGCTCGCACAAGACTGCGGAGGCCTTTGCGTGCCACCTTCTGTCCTACAAATAATGCGGTAAATGGCGCGTCCTTCTTTGGTCTTCCAAACTTGAACAAGTCCGAATCGATGCCGTAAGGAAGTACGCCAATGCGCCCAGGTTCAACCCCACTCTCGATCAATGATCTCTTTGAAAACTGCGACGCACAAAGGATAAACTCCGCAAGCGAGCTTTCCAGTTCCCACTGCTCTAGTTTCTTTTCAGATACGCTCGCTTCCGGCTCCAGATTCAGTCCTGAATAATCTGGATCTTGTGCGCTCAGTTTTGCATAAAGCCGCCGAAGAGAACGTGGGTGCGGATGCACTTGAAACAGAACCCTCTTCAAGCCGCTGCGCAAATGCGCAAATGTAGCCGCCGCTGAGTAACTTGTCGCTAGCACAGGCGCATTTCGTCTGTTAGCGATCTTTGCTGCCAGTAGTCCTGTTTTCGCCCCCTCAACCTCATCTCGATAACTTTCACATGTTATTCGCCGTCCTATGAGTCCGGAAAGAAATTGTAATTTCCGATCGGTGACAAAAGAAGAAGGAATCTCGCGACAATATCGCGAGCGAATTCCATACGCGCTCCGAGGCAGTGTGCCGCGTGCGACGAAAGACCAAAAAGGAGAATCGAGCGGTGTGTACCAGTCAGTGACAAACCTCTCTAACTGGCCTGACTCAGCGAAGGCCAGCGGTAATTGATAATGATCGCGCGCCGAGTCATGCACAACCACCCACCCCGGTGACATCGAGGGTGCAGAAATCCGATTCCCGCTTTCGCGTCGTCCGTGAAGTACATCCGCTTTGTCAAACACCTGCCACCTCGATTCCAGAATTCCATTTGTTGGAATTCGAAGACAACACCATAAGACTGTATGTGTTTGTGATCGCCGCCTCGGCAAGAGCGCTGATAATTCCACCCATGCCTACCGCACTTACCCCGAAATGGGGCAGAAGTGAACGCACGGAAATAACAAAAGCAACCGCCGAGATCGGAGCTGCCCAAGCGCGGACTCGCGTATACCCCAATCCATTAAGGAAGACCATGAAGTTCTTATTCCAGACATAGAGCAGGAACCAGCCATCGAGACATAGCACGAACGACAACGGAGGAATCGGAAGCTGAGCCGACAATGTGTGAATGAATACCCGGTAGAGGCAGGCATAAACTGAGGTTACTAGTATCGTGATTGACATGCTGCGAAGTATGCCAGTGCGTAGCGCGCGGCAAATCCACTTCCAATCGCCTACTACTCTCGCTTCTACGTAGGCGGGCCACAGAGGCAGCAGAAACATGCAACAGACAAAACTGCTCACCATCATTGCCTGGAGCGACACGGACACTTCGGGAACATGCGCGGCGCCTAGTTGCAAAGCCACAAGAACATTACTTGTAAAAGCAATTACCGTGTCCGCGATCTGCGCGAGCAGCAATCGCGAGCTATCGTGCCAAATGAGTCCGAAGCACCGCGCGCTTATGCCGCGAAAGGCCGGAACTAGATTTCGATATCGGAATCCGAAGAGCCCCGCCGAGAGTAGCAGATAGGCCACGATGATAGGCAGAGAAGTAATGAGCGCAAAGACGGACATATCATGAGTGCGCACCGTGAGAATCAATATCAGGGATGACGCACTTGCCGCGATTTGCGCTAGATATTCGAGATAGCCCTCCTGCAAAGCGAGCGCAAAGAAATTGATTACATTTAATGCTGCCGCGGTGGACACCAGAAGTCCCAACAGAATAAAGCAATGCTTGGCCTTTGGAATAAGTTCTGATTTGGATTGGATACCTAGCCAATGTACCAGTAGTGAAGAGTGCGATAGGCCAGTCACACCCAATAGCAGCGCAACCGCCAGCACTGCGAATGTTAAATATGCAGTTGCTGTCAGTGACCGAACTTCCCAGTCATCGTTTCGTGCCTTGGCCGCGCCAACAGCATTGAGTAATCCTGATCCGACCCCGAAATCCGACACCATCAGCAAGCTCAGCAATGAGTTTGCTGTCAGCCAAACCCCATATTGCTCAACTCCCAGATAGCGCGCCGCAATCGGAATCGTGAGTAGCTTGGAAGCTGCATCGAGGAGGCGATAGCTGATGCCGGCAGCCGACGTCGCAAGTGCGCGTCGGTCTCTGCGGCGCTCCGCTTGAGCGCTGTTGTTAGGCGGTACTGTTGCAATCGGACCAGCAACCCCCTCAACGTTGATGACTCTCGCCATTCTGTCACTTCCTTAGATTACCAAGGTCAGTATGAGTAGGTACTGACGGATCGTCTCAAGTCATTCAAGACAGTTCCCATGATTCGCGTTCCGTCCTCCGCGAAGTATTGAGCAACAATTCGACCCTCGGACCAGGTGGTATTTCCTGTGCGCGTAACAAGAATGACCGCGTCGGCCAGCCGCCCGATGACGCGTGCATCGGCTAAGTGTAGGCATGGTGGCGTATCGATAAGAATTAAATCGTAGCTTTTGCGCATTGCATGGATCAAACTTACTAGATGCGACGCATAGAACAAGCTCGCTTCGGAATCTCCACGGGCCGTGCCGCTAGGCAAGAGATCGATTCCGCGAATAAAGGTTCGTTGTACGAGTTCTTCATATGATCGCTCCTCGGGAGAGTTCATAAGCAGGTTACGCAGACCTCGTCCATTCGAAAGTCCGAACACATCGTGAAGCCGCGGCCGGCGCAAGTCGCCGTCGATTACTAGAACTCGTTTGCGAGTCTCAGCCATCGCGATTGCCAGATTGCACAATACAGTCGTCTTTCCTTCTCGCGGATTTGCGCTGGTAATTACAAGCGTCTGCGTACGTGTGTCCGCGCCATCGGCCAGCATGATCGAAGCCAGAAGCATGCGGCAAGATTCCGCCAGCGCGCCGGACTTATCCCAGAAACACGCTAATTCCACCCGATTCGCACGGTAATAAACTAACGACCGATCACCTTGTGTTTTTAAATCGCGAGTATCTGCAAGCAACGACAAACTCGGATTGGTATTCTTGAATTCAAAAGCATATCTCGGTATAATCCCGATTTCCCGCAGATGGACCTGTGACGGGCTTTGCCCCGGTGAATGGAAGGTGCGATTCAATGCGTTCCGTATGAATATCAGCGTAGATCCAGCGATCAATCCGAATAGCATCCCTCCCGCGGAATAGATAACGAGTCCACTGGAGTCAGCGTGTACCGGAGGGTGTGCGCTACTAAATACTTGAATATTGCTCGAGCCCGCTGCTGACGCAATACTGGCTCTATTTACTTCCTCCAACATGGATTCGTATAGCTTTTGGTCGGAGTCGACCTGCTGTTTGTATATTCCGTACTGAATTGCCTCACTATCCTTGTTCGTGACAACGGCTGCCTGTTGGCCGTACGCCGCCTTCAGAAGATTCTCTCTTCTCAACGCTGAATTGTAATCATTTTTAATGCGCCCCAGAACCTCCGATAAATGTTTTCCGAATGCGGCTTGTAGCGATGTCAGTTGAGCCTGAACCCGCACGACCTTTTCATTGTCGGAAGTATATACAGTCTGAAGATCGGCTTTCTCACGTTGTAAGTCATTGATCTTCGTCTGCAGATCCCGCAGACTATCATCGTTGAGTACCTCCGCTATCGAATCGGAATTCGCTGTTTGGGCCGTCCTAAGCCGAGACTCCGCCGCTATTCTGTCTGATTCGGCATGTAGCATTTCCTGTTGCAAATCTGTAAGGCGGTTCTTGGATATGTCTGTTTGTTCGGATGCGCCTGGCACAGGCGGACCGAAGAGCAACCCAGATCGCTCCGCGTAATCCTGCAGGTTTTTTTGCGAGTCGTTCAAACGTGCGCGAACCGCATCAAGTCTGCCAGATAGACTCTCTCCTGTGCGATCACTCAATGCCCATCGCGCCTCCGTGTTGTATGCAATATATTCAGAGGCAAGCGTATTGCAGAAGTCTGCCGCAAAACCCGGATACGGCGACGAGAAAGATATATCCACTGCACGAGTTGGTCCAACCTGTCTCACAGCTAAATGGTGCGTAATCAACTTATGAATCTCATAAGTGCGTTCGCCCGGAGTTTGAGCTGACTTTCTGAAAAGACGCCTGATGAACGATAGGCGTGAAGACTCACTTTCTAACGGCTGGAGTTTACCTTCGCTGGTGAGTTTTGCAATTACGCGGTCGATTAGTTGGTCGCTTTGTATTACCTGCAACTGAGTGATAACGTCAGTCAATCCGCTAACTTCCGCCGGATCTACTGAGACCGGACTGATTGCTTGAGTACCAAGAAAATCGCCGTTCGGACTCTCGATAATGAGCTCCGTTTTTGCGGTATACATCGGCTTCTTGATAAGCGCAAACGCTACTCCGGCCGCCAATCCGATTGCTCCCGCTATGAGTGCGGTCTTCCAGTTGGCGCACAGTATACTCCAGACTTCAAATAGCCCGCCGCGCTCAAGGTCGTTGGGGAGTTTTGGCGGGCCGGACTCAAATCTCGCATTCTCTAGATACGGCGACATACTTTGCCCGGCGTCGATTGTCCGCCCCTCTATTGTTCGCAACCCTAGTCCGAATTGTGACATAAAAATACTCTTCCTTCCTCAGTAGGGGTGGTAGATAGCAACGCCAGAGGCGGTGGACGTAATTGCTTCAAGCGCTCGCAGCGATGCGCTTTTACCGCCGCTGTTGGGGACAAACAGAATGTCGTTGCTCCTGAGATTTACATCCGGACTCTTGCCGCCTATAATCCGGTTTAGATTGATTGGGATCTCTTCTCGTCCAGTAGAGGTTTCATTGGCACGGAGGATGTGTGCATTTTTTCCGCCGGCGGTTCTATTCATCCCCTGAGCGAGTGAAAGTAATTCCAAGACGCTCATCTCGCTTCGTTCAGAAAGGACGAATCCGCCGGCCTTATTCACCGCTCCGACAACATAGACCATTTCTGCGCGTGGAACCGTAATCACGTCATACGGAAGAATTGGAATATTCTGACTCGGATTCTGAGCCTTCACAATCGATCGAACACTCACCTGCCCAACGCTATAATTTCCACTTGAATCAAGGTGTGCGCCGGTAAGTGGCAATGCTCCATGACTAATTTGCCTGGTGATCTGGATTGTATTTCCGGCGTCTTCCTTCAGCCCCCCTGCTTCTGAGATCACCTCGAGTAGATTCTTTCGGCCTTCAATCTGAAGAGTTCCAGGATTGGCAACCGCTCCCAGCACTGTAACTGGCTGGCTGCGGAACTCCGTAACCGACACAGTAACAATTGGCTTCTTGAGAAGAGCGTGGAAGCAACTTGTCAATTTCGACTCGATCTGCCCAGTAGTAAGTCCGGCGACATGAATCGACCCAATGCGAGGCAGGACGATATTGCCGTTAAGATCGATCGTGTACGGGTTAGCTCCAATCTCATCCTCGTCGATAACATGGATTGCAAGTTTATCGCGTGGACCAACGACATAGCCTAACTCCAGTGAGGTCTTGAGTAGCGCTTGTCCAGATGCATCGTTAGTCGTTTCGCATACAATCGACTGCGAGTGCGCCGCCAGCCCACTCGCGTATAAACAGGGCACCAAGAGCGCCATTACGCGCGCCAGCACGTTACAGATCGCTGTAATTCTGACTACATTTTCTTTTCGTCTTTTCATTGCCATTCTAACCGCCTTTGGCCGGAGGCCCATTCAATTGACGAACCGGCCGCTGTAAGTACCCTCCAGGCTATCGCAGACTTCCCGTCAATGATTGTGCTTGCAAAGCAGTTGCCTGCACCAGGTCGGGGATTGGTTCCTGGAAAACTGTTTCTGGAATATCCTCTTCGCAGTCACCTTGCAGTTCGTTTTGGTAGTAACCCAAAGCTGTTTGCCACTGCATCCTGGAGGCAAGCCACTGAATCCCTGAAGAGCGAAAACTTGGCCGGATGCGTGTAATGCAAATGCATTCTTCCGACTCGCAAACTTGGGACCACCGCTCAGTGACGCCACCGACCCATTCAATAAACCTTTGCCCAAGCGCAACTTCATGCTCAATGAGATAGGAGTAAATCACAGTGCTCAAAGAATGGTATGCAAGCCTTTGATCGTGCATCGCCCACGGTACATAAGTGACGCCGCCTGATCGCCATCCAGTTATGAAGCTCATCCATTGACCGGACTTATCGCGAATGCCCAGCGCAAATCCATCTTTCGGATGCTTGCGCAGAAAGTCGTATCTCCGGAAAATCTCCCATCGGGTGCGTCCATGAGAGCAGTGCTCCTTCAAATAGAGCATGGCGTCGAGCGCTTCGTCGGGACTCATTTCACTTATCCAATCGATATCTGTCCGCTTGTCGAATCTACGGCGTTTGTTTCGTATGCCGCGCCGCATGTTACGTCCAACAGAATCAATCGTCTCGTCATATTCATTTGCCAGACGCAATCTGCGGCGCACTTCACGAGCGGTCACCCAATCGGACATATCCGGATTCTGAAGCGATGAGCGCGACTCGCCTTCCGTGTGCGATACGGCGCCGAATATGGAATGAAAACGCCAATCCTTTAAAAGGATGTCGATGGCGTTCATAAGCGTCGCACTGCGCAGGCCCGGCGGCGCGATTACAGCGCCATCTCCGGCATGATCCCCTGCCCGAAGAACGCCGGTTGGGAGCCGGTAGAGACAGCGCTCAAAGAAGAGCACTGCGGCGGCGAGCGTTGAATCATCGTTGTAAAAGAGCACTGAGACTGGCCGCCGGCTCATCCTATCGTTCAGAGAAAGAAGATGGTCAATGTCAGTGCTGAGATCATTTTCCATTCCAAGGCAAATACGCATCGCTTCGAGTTTCGGCGCAATATTGCGAAGTCGTTGCAAACCCACTACTATCAGATGCTTTCTGGTATCCATGTTGTAGCTCCATTCACTACATCGCTTCTTGCCGATTCGCTTTCCCATTCATGAGTGAGTGTTATGGATTGCGAACATGTCTACGAATGAAACGTGGGCAAGATTGCGTTTGAATCAGTTAGCGGAATCAGACAGAATCAATAAGACCCACGCGCGGCGAATACAATGTAAAATGTTTTCCAGATAATCGACAGGTCAAGCCGGATCGACCAGTTTCGAATATAGAAAAGGTCAAATTGAATTCTTTCCGCATAGGTTGTGTCGCTTCTTCCCGAAACCTGCCACAACCCGGTAATGCCCGGCTTGACTCGCGTATACATGTCGTATGCTTCAGCGTACCGTTCGACTTCCATCTGTACGATCGGCCTCGGTCCAACCAGGCTCATCGTGCCTGTTAGTACATTCAGAAGTTGAGGTATCTCGTCCAGGCTGTAACGGCGCAGAAACCTGCCTAGAACGGTGATCCGAGGATCTTTGCGAAGCTTGAAGTCATTCTTCCACTCTTGCATTGCTTCGGGATTGCGGTCCAGGTATTCTTGCAGCACCTGCTCCGCATTGAAAACCATTGTCCGGAATTTCCAAACCCGAAATGTTCTTCCGTCGCGACCGCATCGTTTGTGCCCGAACATGATAGGTCCGCGCGAAGTGATCTTAATGGCCATTGCGATAAGAAGCCAAAACGGTAACAAGGCGATAATTGCCGCGCAACTAGCGCATATATCAATGCTTCGCTTAGTCAGGCTTCCCAATAGCCGGGCGGTTCCAGTCTCAGACTTAATTGGCGCTTGCGGGCGGCTGCGAATGACAACATCTTCAGTCAGTTTTTTCCACTGGTCATAACATGAAGACCATTCAAAACCCGCGTGAAATACGTCCCTGGCCATTTCACCCATTTTCGCCAGGCGCGGTTTGTCCAGTTGGGTAACCGCTTTGATCAGCGCGTCGCGATCGCCCGATTCAAATAGAATCCCGTTGACGCTGTCGATTACTAACTCCTGCAAACCGCCTATTCGGCTTGCAATCACAGCGCGGCCGTTCCTCATCGCTTCAAGCGCAACTAATCCAAATGCCTCCCATCTTGAAGGAACAATGATTGCATCAAAACTTTGAATGTAGGAGTCAATCTCTTCGTGCTTGATCCAGCCCAATGAGTGCACATTTGGCAAGCATGGGATTTTGATTTCATTGCCGAGCGTGGCATCTCCAATTAGCCAAAGATGGACGTTGTTTAGACGGGGGTCAGCCCATGCATCGAGTAATAGATCAAGGCCCTTCTGGCGATCGAAACGGCCGATGAATAGTAGGTTAACGCGATCTTCGTCGTGTACGATCGCGCGAGCGATTGCATTTCTATTTGCAGGGATACCATGCCGGATAACTCTGTGTTGGCTATGGCGGACGCCGTAGCGAATTGCTTCCTGCTCTTCGTGTCGAGAGACACTAACTATCGCATCCGCGCGTCGCGCCAAGATTCGCTCAGCGGCGGCGTAAGCAAGCCGTTCGGGAAGAGATACCGATTGACTGAACGCCCAGCCATGCGGGCAATAGACTGTTACCCAGCTTTTCTTCGCGCGACCTCCCAGGCGTCCATATATCCCAGAGAAGGTGCTATGCAAATAAACTACGTCGGGCTTTATCACTCGAAGCTTGTTATCGATACATCGGCTGGTTTGAATGATCTTGTGCGCCGCGCGAGAGCTTTTGTACCAATGAGGCGTAGCGGGCACGTTGCTTAACATTTCACCAAGGCGATCCGGGTCTGCTACTAAATGAATCGCACCGATTCGAGGGTCGCGCTTCTGCTCTTCAATCAAATGCTTAACAGCCGTTCCCACGCCACCCTGGCAGCCTTCAACAACGTGGGCGACGATCAAAGGCCGCGTCATGTTATCTAAGTCATGAGTGTCAATCGGTTCCGGTATTGGATCCCGCTCTATCTTCCGTTGATTTGGAACGACAGCAGGATTGTGAATGGGCCAGGGAATCGTTGCGGGCGCACCCATGTTAGCAATCTGGCCTCCAAGCGAGGAATAGTCGTACTGCCTTCGCAGTGGAGAAACAAATTCTTGAGAAGCGCCCGGGACACAAGACACCTTTGAGTCTTGCATTCTGTTCAGCATAATTCAGCTCCGCAGAATTGGGTTTTCACTGAGGCAAAGTTTAGTTCGATTGGAGGTTGTCAACGAAGTCTTTTCAGCAAACCTTCTTACATCTGCTGGGATGCGCTGGTATTCGTCAAAGGTTGCTTTTTTGTTCCGTCCCAAGCACGTCGCGCATATGAAATCTATTCAATTTATAGGGGTTGGTGGACTTAGGCAACGCGCAAGTTTCTTGCATGTTTGAAACCGAAGTGCCCGCTCCAGTCAAGAACGGAATACCCGAATTGCTCAAGTGTTGTTATTCTTCATTCTTCACAAGGGATCACTCAAGTTTGATCCTCGACGAACACGGAATGGGCTTGTATAACTCGCTACTGCGCACGTACGATATAAATGAGAGCGGGCGCATTCGCATAGGCCGGTTCCAGTTATTTCTAAGGGAGCTATCATGGTCGCGATACAAATCGAATATCAGGGAGAGTTGCACTGCACAGCAGTCCACGGTCCCTCTGGAACAGAACTCAATACTGACGCCCCCAAAGACAATCAGGGGCGAGGTGAAAGTTTTTCACCTACCGACTTGGTCGCAACCGCGCTCGGTTCGTGCATGTTAACCGTAATGGGAATCACGGCGCGAACATTGAACATCGACATCGGCGGTACCACGGCGATAGTGGAAAAAGAAATGACAACTACGCCGCCGAGAATGATTGCTAGCCTGAATGTCAAGATCCGCGTGCCGCAAATCATCAGCAAAGAGAATCAACAAAAACTTGAGCGAGCAGCACACACTTGTCCTGTGCACAAAAGCCTGCACCCGGACATTAAGTCGCCGATAGAATTTACTTGGGGATGATGCGGAATAACGCCATCGAATAACGTCATCCTATTACGTCGGATGGGTGAGAATATTTATCCTATTTACCGTTTGGATCGGGTTGCGTTGTTTGCGCTAAAGGCAGCGTAAAGTGGAAGGATGCGCCGCGTCCAAGCTCGCTATCGGCCCACACCCGTCCACCATGCACCAGCACAATGTGCTTGACAATCGCCAATCCCAGCCCCGTGCCGCCCGACTCGCGCGACCGAGCTTTATCCACGCGGTAGAAGCGTTCAAAGATTCGCTCCAGATGCTCTGAAGCGATGCCTGGTCCAAAGTCCCGCACCGTGAATTCCATTTCATCTTCCAACACGCGCGCCCCTAAACGGATCTTCTTGCCTGCCTTGCCGTACTTCAGCGCGTTCTCAATCAGATTGCCGAAGACCTGATTCATCGCGTCCGCGTCGGCAAGTACCAGTTCGTTCGGCGCTCCTGTTGACTCCAGCGTAACCCCCGAGTCCACTACCATTCCGCCCAGCGAATCAATCGCGTCCTGCACCAGGGCGCTCGCCTGAACCGCCTTCGGCGCAAGCTTGTAATCCGGACCCTCGACGCCTGCCAGAGCCAGAAGATCCTCGGTAATCCGGCTCATGCGTGAAGCGTTTTTGAGAATGATGCCGAGAAATTCATCGGCGGTCTCGCGATCTGGACGCGGCTCCTCCACCAGTGTCTCCACATAGCCTTGAATAGAAGTGAGAGGTGTGCGCAGCTCGTGGCTGACATTGGCAATAAACTCGCGCCGCGATTTCTCCGCCGCTTCAATGCGCGTAACATCGTGCAGCACCGCCAGCGCTCCGCCTGAGGCCATCGGGATGGCGTTGATCTCAAAAATTCGTCCCGAAGCCAGCAAACTGGCGCGGCCTGAGCGCACCTCGCGCTTCTCCAGCGCCGTTCGCACACACGCCAGCAGCTCAGGATCGCGCACCGAATGCGCCAGCGGCCGCCCCGAACGTATCTGCGTTCCGGCAATTTTTTGCATCATGGCATTCGACCAGTGAACCTGCCCCTCGGCAGTGACGGCAACCACCGCCTCCTGCATTGAGTCCAGCATCGCGGCCAGCTCCTGACGCCGGCTCTCGATTGCCGCAAATCCCTCCTGCAGTCGTGCGGCGGCCTGATTCAGCGCGGCCTCCGCTGCCGACATCACTTCTTCTTCCGTGTGCGGCAGCCGCGCACTCAATTCTCCCTCGGCAATCGTGCGCGCAAAGACAATCACCCGCTCCAGGCGCAAGGAGATGCGGCTGGCAACCCACACGGCCAATGAAAGCGCCACCGTCAGCGCGATGACGCCCGACCACAGAATCTCATCGCTAAAGAGAAGAGCGCTCTTGCCCGGCGGCAGTTCCAGCACTCGCCCGGCAATCAGCGGCATGAAAACGAATTCCATCGCCGCGGCCTGTAAGGCCAGCAGCAACAAAAAAAGTCCCAACAGCCGGAAGAAGATCTTTGATTTCACTTTGCGCCTACTCGCCCTTGGGAAGTTCAAAGCGGTAGCCGGCTCCGCGCACCGTTCTCAAATAGCGCGGATTCTCCGGGTCCACTTCTATCTTCTCGCGAATCCGCCGCACATACACATCCACCGAGCGCGGCGTCACAAAGCGGGCATCGCCCCAGACGGCATCCAGCAGATGGTCCCGGCTGAACACCCTCCCCGGATGGCGCGCCAGATAATCCAGCAGTCGGAACTCGGTCGCCGTGGTTGTCGTCAACTCGCCGCGCACCGTCAACTGCATCGCGCCCTGGTCGATAATCACCTCTTCAAAGCTGAGAATCGACGGCGAAGTCGGCCGTTCAAAGCGCCGCAGAACCGCCTTCACTCGGGCCACCAACTCGCGTGTGGCAAAGGGCTTGGTAATGTAGTCGTCCGCGCCCATCTCCAGGCCAAGCACGCGGTCGTTCTCACCGGCCCGCGCCGTCAAGAAAATAATGGGAACGCTGGAGAGCACGGGATTCAGACGAAGCCGCCGGCATACGTCCAGCCCGTCGCCGCCCGGCACCATAATGTCCAGCAGAAACAGCGCCGGAGCCTGGCGTTCGGCATCGGGAATCAGGTTGGTGGGGGTGTGAAAAAGTCGCGCTGAAAAGCCCGCGGCTTCCAGATGATGCTGCACCAGCCGCGCAATGTCGGCTTCGTCTTCGAGTACAAATATGGTCTGGCTCAACCGGTCTGCCCTCGCCCGGCGGCCGTTGAATTGCTGACGCGGAGGCCGCACGGAACTATGAACAGACTACTGCAATCAGGCAAAGAGATTGCAAACGTTGTGTGAATTTCTGCCGGAAAACAGCCTTCATTCATCAGAAGCCCGTCTTGGCCAAGTAAACCATCAGGTGGCCGTTGCCGCCAGATGCCAGATAGTTGGTGGACGAGGACATGAACACCACGTAGTGGCCGTCGCCGCTGATTAGCGGATAGTCATTGATGGCGTCCGACTGTTCTGCGAAGTTACCCGGATAGTTGGCCACCGAGACGCGTACCGTGCTGGGCGTGCATCCCGTGGGAGCGCCTATGCAGGTATCGCGCACAAAGATATCTTTCCAGCCACCAGCCGTAAACGTGTCGCCCGGAACAAGATTCGAGGCCAAAGAGGGAAAGGCAATAAAGCGCCCGTCTGCGCTCATGGATTGTGAACCTTCCCCCAAATTCGGAATGGCCCCGTCGTTGCCGATGGAGACCATGCTCGTGGTGGGCGTGCATCCAGCAGGCGCGCCAAAGCAGGTATCGCGCTCCATGATGCCGCCGTTTGGATCCACGGGAACCAGGTTGGTGGCGTCCGTGGAGAAGGCGACGTAGCGCCCATCGCTGCTGATCGAGGGAGGTAAATCGAAGTCCACGCCGCCATTGCCTTGTGTGCCGTCGGTTGCCGTGCTCATCCGGCTTGTGCTCGCAACGCAACCGGCTGGCGCTCCCGTGCAGGTGTCGCGCAGAAACACATCCGGCCAGATGCTCGTGTCGTTGGGAATCAGATTGGTGGCGTAAGAGCCAAAGACGACAAAGCGACCCGTGGAATTTACCGCTGATGGATAGCTCGGAGAATTTCCTGGCAATCCTGATGAGGAGGCGGAAACCAAAGTTGTACTGGGAGTACAGCCGACCGGCACTCCGTTGCAAGTATCACGCAGAAAAGCATTTTCTACCCCATTAATGTTAACACTTATTACATTTGATGAGTTTGAGGAGAATGTAACATATCGTCCGTCCGGACTGATTTGCGGTCGACCTCCATCCGCTGTGCTCCCATCCAGAGCAATGGAGATGAGAGATGTCTTCGGGGCGCATCCAGCAGGTGCTCCTATGCAAGTGTCGCGCAGAAATACACACGATGTCATTGAACATACAGGAGCTGATGTACTCGGGAGAATATTTCCGGCGCTGGAGTCGAAGGCTACATATCTCCCATCTGCACTGATCGAAGAGTCACGGCTATGGCCGACAACAGGAACACTCTCCTTAGTTGTTACTGTGATGCGTATTGTGCTCGGAGTGCAGCCAGTTGGCGCGCCGATGCAGGTATCGCGCTCATATATCTCCTGGTAACCGCTAACAGGACCGGATGCAAGATTGGTTGCCGCCGATTGAAAGGAAACAAATCGCCCTGTGGCGCTGATGGCGGGCGCAACCAGGCTGTCGTCGTTGGCCGGGGTGCCATCGGGAGCAACGGTAATCATCTGCACCACGCCCGCCGTGGCGGCGGCAGGCGAAGCGATGCCGAAGGGCAGGGAATTTGAAGATGCGCCTGAAGCCGGATCGTATACGGAAATGTTCACCGTCCCAGGCGCGGCAACCAGAGCGCTGGTCACAGTTGCCGCAAGGCCGGCGCTTGTGCCGAATTGCGTTGGCAAGGCTCTTCCATTCCACTCCACCACTGAAGTGCTGGGAAAACCGGTACCCGTCGCCAGGAGCGTAAAACCCGGAGTACCGGCAACCATCCAATTGTTTCCCTCCGGGGTCGCGTTGTATGGCCCAACGAGAGTTAATGTGATCTTCGGAGGAGGGATGATAATCTTGGTTCTTCCACTACTGCCGCCGCCGCAACCCGGCAAGCTCAAAACCGCCAGGCCAAGGGCCAAGACGCTTGTGGTTGTTTCCCATCGATGAGCGCTGATTGCGGTTCTCCTCATGGCCTAATCCGTCCCCCCAGTCAACTGTATTCCTGAAGCTTTAGCTGTAAACGAAGGAGAATAAAAATAGCAATCGGAAACCAGTCCGTGCGATTTCTCATTGTAAAGCCGATGGCCTCCCCTTGCGCTAATCGACTCATTTCCGAATCGCGCTGCGGCAGCGAGATTCACGGTGACCAAGGACTCCTAGGCTCCGTAACCAAAAGCTGATTCCCCGGCAGGTTGCCCGCTCACACGCTCGAAGAATCCCCATGAATCACTCAGAACTGTGCCTCGTTCATCGCAGCATTTTCGACCACGAACCATAATCCGCATCTTTCCCGGCCGCGATCCCTGCAAGCAAAAACGAGTCTCCTGCGAAGCGGATGGCGAGCGTCTGGCCGCACCGCGGGTGCTTTGCATATAATTTCCATTGAATGGCGGACAATAGAAGCAGTACTGAACCCGAGGCCCAAATGACCGCCATCCAATCTCCAACCCGCCCAATCTCACGCCACAGTCCCTTAGTCCCTAGCCCCCTTTTTTCATCCCATCTTCCCCCTTTCTTCGCCAACAAATCCGTTGACCCCCACCCCCCCTACCCCGTGCAGCCCGTTTTTTGCTCTTTAA
>JBEKDN010000082.1:0-16406 GCA_050014335.1 Occallatibacter sp.
CTCAAATGGAATAATCTCCACCCGCGTGCAGATAATTACCCCTCCAGCGCGCAGGATAAAAGTATGAGCATTCCAGCCATCCCATCCCGGTCCAACGGCAATGCGCGAACCAGGGTACAACAGATCCCTCGCGTTCGGGGGCCTGTGATCACCCCGAACCCTATGGCGCGCAAGCGCCGCCCGCCCCGCCGCGGCTGGCGCCAGCCAATCCTGAATTTTTCATTCCCTTTTGCAGATAATTTCCCGTCCAACGCCTACAATGAAATCGAGGGCGCTCTATCCCTCTCCAGATATCCGGCTCCAAACCGCCAATTCTTGCCGTGAACCCCCACCCCCCCCCACCCCGTTTTCCCAATCCTGAAGCCCTATATTCCTAACTAACATCAACCAATACAACACTATACATCAACCGATAGAGTAACCAAAGAGTAAACACAAACCCCGCTTTTTGCCCGCTTTTTCCGCCCCTTTCACTCCCGTGAAGACAAAAATCAATCCAATATCCCCAACTTTTCCCAGCAAAACCCATTTCCCAATCATCCGGTTAAAATCCCACATCCCGAATCCATGACATTGGACCTCTGATCTCCGATCTCTGACCAAACCGCTGTAAACTGACGCCATGCAAGTTCTTTCGGCAACGGAAATGCAAAGCTGCGATCGCCTGACTTCCGACCGCTTCGGGATTCCATCCATCCAACTGATGCGAGCGGCAGCGGCAGCGGTTGCTGGTTTTACGCGCAGGCAGTTTCCGCGCGCGCGTCGTATCACGGTCCTCTGCGGGCAAGGCAACAACGGCGGCGACGGAATGATGGCCGCGCGACTGCTTGCTTCCTCGGGACTCGAAGTCACGACAATCCTGCTAGGCGCGCGAGACGGCCTCAAAGGCGATGCGGTCGAAGCCTGGCGCGAGCTGACAAGCCCAGCGCATGGCCTGATCCACATCGTCGAGACCGCTGAAGAACTGGCTCGGTGCGCAAGCGCGCTTCAAGCCGATCTGATTCTTGACGCGGTGCTTGGAACGGGCTTCAAGCCTCCGCTCAAAGGCTTGGCGCTGGCCGCGCTGGAATGGGTGAAAGCCGGCAGAGCGCCGATTCTTGCCGTCGATCTGCCGTCTGGCTGGCCTGCGGACGAGACCTCGGCGACGATCGCTGGACCAGTCTTTCCCGCCGATGCCGTGATCACCTTCACAGCGCCCAAACCTGCGCACGTCTTTGGACAGTTGACGCGCCACTGGTCGCAGCCCATTGTGGTTGAGCCCATTGGCTCGCCGCAAGAGGCCATTGTCTCCGCGCTCAAGCTCCTTTGGGCAGGCTCGTCGCTCGCGCTGGCGCAAGCCGCGCGTCCCTTCGCCGCGAACAAAGGAAGCTTCGGCCATGTGCTGGTGGTCGGCGGAACCTTCGGCTCGGCTGGTGGCAAATCCGGCGCTCCGGCAATGGCTGCTCTGGCAGCGCTGCGTTCCGGCGCGGGCTTGGTGACCGCTGCCGTTCCCGCGCCAGCGCTGCCGCTCGTTGCGGCCGTCGCGCCTGAGCTGATGACGTGGCCGCTAGCGGCAAGCGCGTCAGGCTGCGTCTCCGCTGAGAATCTTGCGCCCGAGTTGATTGCCGCCTTGATAGCGGGCAAGAGCGTGCTGGCGATCGGACCTGGCTTGGGGCAAAGCGCGGAGACCGTAAAATTCACAACCGGCCTGCTTTCAGCCACAAAAATTCCTGCCGTCGTCGACGCCGACGCGCTGAATATATTGGCCGCGAAGCCGGTGCTGCTGGCCAAGTTGGCAAAGGGGAGTGCCTTGGTGCTCACGCCGCATCCAGGCGAGATGGCGCGGCTTGCGGGCATCACCACTGCCGAGGTGCAAGCCAATCGCCTGGAGGTAGCGCGCGGTTTTGCCCAGCGCAACGGCGTCACGTTGGTGCTTAAGGGCGCGCGCACGCTGATTGCGCATCCCGATGGCCGCGTCGCCGTCAATACTACCGGAAACCCAGGCATGGCCAAAGGAGGCAGCGGCGACATGCTCACGGGCCTGATCGCGGGCCTGCTTGCGCAGCATCCCGCGGAGCCGGCGCGGGCAGTCGAGGCAGCCGTTTATCTGCATGGGCTGTCAGCGGATATAGCCGTGCGCCAAACCGATGAGCACACGCTGCTGGCAACCGATATTTTGCGGCATCTTTCACAGGCTTTTCGCTTTCGCGCCAGTGGTCTCAACGGGTATCTTTGGATGCAGGGGTTGCCTGCGGATTTGTTTCCGGCCGCGGCCTCCGGCGAGGAAGCGCAATGACCAACGCAGCTCCTCCGGCCGCAAGCCGGACGCATGACTTTACGACCCGAAGTGGCGCGGAGACAATTGAGGTTGGCGGCAAGTTGGCAGCGCTGCTGACACCTCCGCAACTGTTGATTCTGCGCGGTGATCTGGGGACAGGAAAAACAACGCTGGTCAAAGGAATTGCGCAGGCTCTGGATGCGGCCGAGGCTGACGAGGTTACCAGCCCGACTTTTACCCTTCTGCATGAGTATGACGGTGCGCGGAATGGAACGCCCGTGAAGCTCTATCATCTGGACGTTTATCGTTTGGAAGGGGAACGGCAGTTGGAGACTCTGGGGCTGGATGAGTTACTGACTCCCGATGCATTGGTGCTGGTGGAGTGGGGCGAGAAGTTCAAGAGTATCCAGAAAAAAGCGACCGGCGAAATTGTGATTGCCTCGGCTGGCGGCGATGTGCGCAAAATCACTGTGACTCTCAAAGAGTAGCGAAGCAAGTGCGGCCCGCAAGCGAGCGGTAACACCAGCCGCTCTAAATCAGGAGGTAACTCAGTGAGCACTCCAAGCTATTTGGCGGCGGGAGTTGTCTTGTCGCCGAGTTCTATTTTCTCCCAGCAGACGCAGGATCTGCAGCGGGATTTGCGTTCTCTCGGATATGCGAAAGGTCCGATTGATGGACTGTACGGGCCGGGAACCCAGAAATCGGTTGAGGCGCTGCAATTCGATTTAATGAATAACGACGGATCCAGTAGTTGTGGAGACGGCAGCGCGCCGGTTGCGGTGAAGAACTATAACAACGGAACGGTTACTGCTATAACCGGAATTGTGGATCAAGGGCTGGCCGCGTGCATCGCGGCAATGACTGCCGACGCGGCATTTCCGAAGCTTCCGTCTTCGCAAAATCCCGCAGCGGACAATCAATCCGCGATTGACGCGGTAACTTCCTTGCCTTCTCCTCCGGTGCCGATTCCGTTTTTGATGGCAATTCTAATGCAGGAAAGCGTTGGAATGCACTATCAGGTTCCGTCCGGGTCTAATAGCGATAACTCGGTGACCATTGGCCTGGATCGGAATAACTCAACGGCTCCGGTTGCCATTACCTCGCGGGGATTTGGGATTGGTCAGTACACGCTTTTTCATCATCCCCCGACGGCGGATGAGGTTGCGGGTGTGATTGCCGACCCGGTGAAGAATGTGCAGCAGGCGATCTCGGATTTCAGCGATAAATTCAAGAATTATGTAAACGGATCCACGGGAAATACTCAGGCCGATGACCGCATTGCAGAGGTGGGCGCGGGCGCGTTGCGCGTCTGCCAATATGCCGCTGGCGACGTGCGATACATGAATGACTGCGCTGCGTGCATGGCGAATGCTACTCAGATCGACATTATCTCTGGTGTGACTCCTGTTTATGCAGGCAGCCAGATGACTTATGCGCAGACGCAATATCATAAGGGGAGTTATAACAACGTGCCGGCGCGGGCGAATATTCCTTGTGATTGGGCCTACGCCGTGCGGAGATATAACGGCGCCGGCGTAAATTCCTACGATTACCAAGCGGAGGTTCTGCTTCGCGTTTTGAACCCCGCATAATTGGAAAAGTTTAGAAAGCGACACCAGGGAGCGAAGACATCAGGGAGCGAATTGGTGGAAATTGAAGAAATAATCGAACAACTTGAATGGTTCAGCGGTGACTTCGAGAAAGAAGCTGTCGAAGCGGCTATCGCTCGGAGGGATGAGATCATTCCTGAATTGCTGCTGGTCTTGGAAGAGATTGCCGACCCAAAGACGGCGGCGGAACTTGAGGCCGAAGGCGATTACATGGCTCATCTGTATGCCATGTTCCTATTGGCGCAGTTTCGTGAAGTCCGCGCCTATCCGCTGATGGTGCGGATTGCTTTTCTGCCCGGCGAATTGCTCGACTCTCTTTTCGGAGACAGCCTCACGGAGGATTACGGCCGATTTCTTGCATCGGTGTGCGGCGGCGATCTGGAAGGGTTTCAATCCATCATTGAAAATCCGGCTGCCAACCAATGGATCCGGGGCGCAGCGCTGGACGGTCTTGTAACTCTTGTTGCAACCGGAGTAAAAAGCCGCGAAGATATCCTGTGTTATTTTGCGGAATTGTTTCATGGCAAGCTGATAGACAAGAACGATCTTATCTGGAGCGACCTTGTTTGCAGCGCAATGGATCTTTGCGCGGCGGAATTGCTGGGAGAGATTGAGAAAGCGTTCGAGCAGGAGTTAGTCGACGAATCGGTCATTGACTTGGATGGTGTTCGGCGCGATCTTGTCAGGGGCAAGGACTGGGCGATGGATAAGCTTGCTAGAGATCCGCGTCGCCATTTGATCGACGATACCGTCAAGGAGATGGCTGGCTGGGCGAGCTTCGATAAGGAAGAGCAGCGCAAGGAGAAGGCTCGGATGGCGTTGAACCAGCGCCGCGAAGATGCGCCCACAGGCTTCAAGCGCGTTGCTCCCAAGATCGGCCGGAACGATCCTTGTCCCTGTGCCAGCGGGAAGAAATACAAGAAGTGCTGCGGGCAATAGTCGGTGCGGCATATCCCGAAATCAACTTACAGGCAGCAGGAATATTCTGGAAGCGGCAATGAGCCTATTTGACGGTGAACCCCTGAACTCCGAGAAGACCCCGAAGGGCGCGCTTCGCACCGGGGCGCCGCTGGCCGAGCGGATGCGCCCGCGCTCTCTGGATGAGTTAAGCGGGCAGGAGCATCTAGTCGGGCCGGGCAAGCCGTTGCGCGTGCAAATCGAGCGCGACATGCTGGATGGATCGGGCTCTGGATCTATGATTTTGTGGGGTCCGCCGGGAGTTGGCAAGACCACGCTGGCCAAGATTGTGGCTGAAACCACTCAAGCCACTTTTATCGAATTCTCCGCCGTGATGAGCGGTATTAAGGAGATCAAGCAGGTGATGGCGGCTGCGGCGCAGGCCTCGGAGATGCACTCGCGCACGATTCTTTTTGTCGATGAGATTCACCGCTTCAACAAGGCGCAGCAGGATGCATTTCTTCCGTACGTGGAGCGCGGCACCATTCGATTGATTGGCGCGACGACTGAGAATCCGTCCTTTGAAATTATCTCCGCGCTGCTCTCGCGCTGTCGCGTTTATGTGCTGCAGCCACTCACAGAGGAACAGATTGTCTCACTGCTGCGACGAGCTCTGGAGGACCGCGAACGCGGGCTGGGCGCGCAGGAGTTGACGGCCGACGACGATGCGCTGGAACTGATTGCGAGTTACTCCAGCGGGGATTGCCGCTCGGCCTACAACACGCTGGAAGTGGCCGCGCAACTGGCGGTTGAAGGCAAGAAACATATTGACAAAGCTTTGGCCGGTGACGCTGTGCAGCAGCGCGTGCTGATCTACGACAAGTCAGGCGAGGAGCATTACAACCTGATCTCGGCTCTGCACAAGAGCGTTCGCAATAGCGATCCGGACGCCGCGCTTTATTGGCTGGCGCGCATGTTCGCGGCTGGCGAAGATCCGCTCTATCTGGCGCGGCGCGTGGTCCGCATGGCCGTTGAAGACATTGGCCTGGCTGCGCCCGAAGCGCTGAATCTGACTCTCTCCGCGAAAGAAGCGATTGATTTTCTCGGTTCGCCAGAAGGAGATCTGGCACTGGCCGAAGCGGTGGTTTATCTATGCCTTGCGCCTAAGTCGAACTCGGTTTACACGGCCTACGGCGCGGTGCGCCGCGAGGTCGAAGAGACGCGCCAGGAGCCGGTTCCTTTGCATCTGCGTAATGCGCCGACGAAGCTGATGAAGGAACTCGATTATGGCAAGGGCTATCGCTACGCGCACAACGAAGAAGGCAAGGTGGCTGAAATGGATTGCTTGCCTGACTCACTTAAGGGCCGCAGTTATTACAAGCCTACGCTGGAGGGGCGAGAAAAGCTGCTGGCGCAGCGGATGGAAGAGATTCGGCGGATTCGGGCCGGCAAGCGCGACGAGTGATTTCTCTATCGGGGATGCGATGGCATCAGCGCGAACAATGCGAAGAAGATCAGGATTCAAGAGGCAACGAACCGCCGATTCTCCGACTCCACTGTGATCGCATAGAGGTATCGGTCACCAAGGTTCCAGGCATTTTGAACGAAGTATGAAGTTGCAAGAAAAGGATCGGACGATGTCTGCGAAGATTCAATCAAGCCGCGGGTCGCAGTTGATGGCGTACGCGGTTGCCAGCCTTTTTGTTCTCGGTTTTTTCTCTCAAATAGGAGCGTTGACCGGCCCCATCCTGGCCGTATGGTTTGTGTGCACGCAAAACGTGCGCCGCGGATTTCTCTGGATGATGGCCTTAAACTTGATACCCACGTTGATCTTCGGCTGGCGCAAGATTCCGCTGACTGGCGCGATGCCTGTGCTTCACTATCTGGCCTGGACCCTTTTTGTCGCCGTATTCAGCGTCTTGCCTTTTACCTTCCACCGGATTGTAGGCCCGTGTCTGTCAGGGGTTTTATCGACGCTTCCGCTGCCGCTGGCGGCTGTTGCGCTGCCGTCGCTAGTCCTGGCGATTCTGCCCGGCGCGGCTTCCATTCCCACAGCGGAAAGCATCCTCATTCTCTGGTTTGCGGCCGTTGTCGTCTGGTTATGGAACCGCGAATCGCACATAGCCGGCTACGCCTTCGCGGCGGGCATTATCGCTGCGGGCGGATTTGCCCTGTACCGTCATTTCCTCGGCGCGGCGCTGCCTGTGAATATGCAAATCGGCGGGGTATTTGTTTGGACGTGCATTGGCGTGGCGCTACTGCTTAGCCTCTGGGCTATCTTTCATCCCATTAAACAGATTCCCTGGGCAGCGCGCCCCGAGGCTGTCGCTTCGCTGCGCAGCCCTTTTACAGGCGAGCCCTTGCAAGTAATTACCCAGCGGGGAAGGGAAGAGCTGGTGAGCAAGTCTGGCGAGCACTTTTCTATCCGCGACGGAATCCCAGTCTTTCTCAAGCCCGAAGACCTGTCTGGAGACAACGGCAAATACAATCAGCTCTATCAGACCATTGCCGGCTTTTACGACGATACGCAGCGCGTGGCCGCCGCTATCAAAGGAATGGACCTCGACTCCTACTTCCTCGCTTCGATGAGCCTGCTGGAAGTGAGGCCCGGCGACTCGGTGCTGGAGACCTCGGTGGGCACTGGGCTCAACTTCAAATACCTGCCGAGCGGGGTCAAGCTGGCGGGCCTGGATCTATCGCCCGAGATGCTCGCGAATTGCCAGCGCAATCTGCGCCGCTGGAAGATGGAAGCTGACCTCTATCTGGGCAACGCCGAGAGCCTGCCCTTTGCCGATTCCAGCTTCGATGTTGTCTTTCATGCCGGAGGCATCAATTTCTTTAATGACCGCGCCAAGGCCATCCGCGAGATGATTCGCGTCGCCAAGCCGGGGCGCCTTCTGCTCATTACCGATGAGACCGAAGAGTACGTGAAAAGCACCTACGAGAAGATTCCCTACACCAGCAGCTTTTTTGGGGATCGCAAAAAGGTAGTCACAACGCCGATCGATCTGGTGCCGCCGGAAATGGAAGAGATTCACCTGGAGATGATCAAGCAAGACCAGTTTTATGTAATCACTTTCCGCAAGCCGACGGTGTCATAAAAGTCCTTGAGCGGGTAAATGGCAGCGGGCAATTCCCTAGGGCAATCGCATTTGAAGTTTGTGCGAGAGTTGAAAGGGCCGTGTTGAAGGCTAAAAACATTGCCGCACTGCGGGTACCAGGTGTTTTGCAGATAATTAACGGCCAGAGGAGCACAATAAAACCAGCAGCTAAACCGAGGCCAAATGACCGCCGTCCAATCTCCAATCCGCACATTTTCTGTTCCCCGTTTTCTCCCTTTTTTCGCCAAGAAATCAGGTGCCCCCCACCCCCCCTACCCTGTGGAGGCCCTCTTTTAGCCCGCAAATCAACTCTAAGAATCATACTATCAACAACATACATTTCAACATAGGTTACCAATCAGTAACTGCAAACCGCCATTTTCGCCCCCTTTTTGGCCAAGAATCACGACCTTTTTGCTCAAAACGCTCTCTCTTTCGTCATTTTTTCCAGTTGCCTTCTGCCGATTTCGCTCGTACTCATGTTTTTCCGTCGCCTCATTCCATCAGCGAGGTTAGCAAGTTGGCGAATGCGAACAGAATTGCGAATATCAATGGGGATTGGGCAGTATGTTGACCAAGTCGATTTCAAATGCGATTGCCCTGGGCAATTCGGCGGATGTTTCAAAGGCTTGTACTGAGGCTGATAAAATCAGGGGAGTTCCGACCGGAGAGAGTTGCCTGTGACTTCAACCCTGCTTCAATCCAATCCGAAGACTGTCCCGCTTACCTTTCAGGAGCTTTTGTTTCGTTTGCAAGGCTTTTGGGCCGAACGCGGCTGCGTAATTCAGCAGCCCTATGACGTAGAAGTGGGCGCGGGAACTATGGCGCCTGAGACCTTTCTGCGCGTCTTGGGCCCGCGTCCTTATAAGGTGGGTTATGCGCAGCCCTCGCGCCGTCCCGCCGACGGACGCTACGGTGAAAATCCCAACCGCCTCTTTCGCCACACGCAATTTCAGTTGATTCTGAAACCGCCGCCGGTGAATGTGCAGGAGCTTTACCTGCAATCGCTGGAAGCCATCGGCATCGATCTCCGCAAGCACGATTTGAAGTTTGAAGAAGATAACTGGGAAGGCCCGACGGTTGGCGCGTGGGGCGTCGGCTGGCAGGTCATGATGGACGGCATGGAGATTACCCAGTTCACTTACTTTCAGCAATGTGGCGGACTGGATTTGGACCCGATTTGCGCCGAGTTGACTTATGGGCTGGAACGCCTTTGCGCCTTCATGCAGGATGTGGATTCTGTCTATGACGTCGTCTGGGCGCGCGATCCCGATACCGGCGCTGCGGTCACCTATGGCGACGTGCGGCTGGCCGAGGAACTTCAGTACTCGGTTTATAACTTTGAGAGCGCGGATGTGAGTAAGTTGTGGGAGCACTTCAACCTTTATGAGACTGAGGCGCAGACGCTGCTGACGCAGTCCAATGGGCTCTTTGCAAATGCCGAGGCAAGTGTTGTGGAGAAGCGTCGCTTCCCGATTATGTCCACCTATGAGTTGGCGCTGAAATGCTCAAATCTTTTCAATCTTCTGGATGCGCGCGGCGCAATCAGCGTGACGGAGCGCGTGGGCATGATCGGACGCATTCGCAACCTGGCGGTAGGCGTTGCCAAGGCTTATGCGGCGCAGCAAGTGAGTTAGCCAGATAGCAAGTCAGCGAGTTAGCGGAAAGAACCTCAAAGCTATGACAGACTTTTTATTGGAAATAGGCTTGGACGAAGTTCCGGCCCGCATGATTGCCGGGGCTGAGGCCGAGTTGGGCCGCCGCGTCAACGACCTGCTCACGCGTGAGCGCCTGCTCGCGGACGGAGCCAAAGTAACGACCTACTCCACGCCGCGCCGGCTGGCCGTGCTGGTTGAAGGCGTGCTTGTGAGTCAAGCCGACAGCGAAGAAAAGCTCACCGGCCCATCCTGGAAGGTTGCCTTCAAAGACGGCGCGCCAACCGCCGCCGCTGCGGCATTTGCCAAGAAGGTCGGCGTCGCTGTCGAGGCTCTTGAAAAAGTCACAAACGCCAAAGGCGAATACGTCGGCGCGACCGTGAAGCGCCTCGGCCGCGCCGCTTCTGATCTGCTGGCGACAGAGTTGCCCAAAGAAGTGCTTGGCCTTTACTGGGCCAAGAATATGTACTGGCGCTCAGGCAAGCCGGAGCGCTTTGTCCGGCCCATTCGCTGGATCGTCGCGCTGCTGGATTCCGATGTCGTGGCGATCGATATTGCCGGTATTCAAGCCGGCAATGCCAGCCGCGGGCATCGCATCCTGCACGGTGAAGCGCCCGTGGTGATCGAACAGCCCAAAAGATACGCCGAGGCATTGCGCAATGCGTTTGTTGTCGTCGATGTGGCCGAGCGCAGGCAGTCGATTCGCAAGGCTCTCGATGTGGCGACTCGCACAGTTGCCGGCGCGAGCTGGCGTGAGGACGAGCCGCTGATTGAGACTGTGGTTCATCTCACCGAGTGGCCCTCGGCGGTGCTGGGCGATTTCGAGCCCGAGTATTTGGCGCTGCCGGAAGAAGTGCTGGTCACGGTGATGCGCGATCACCAGAAGTATTTCGCCATCGAGAGCGCGGATGGCAAACTGGCTCCGCATTTTTTGGCGGTGCTTAACACGCAAGTGGACGCCGAGGGCGAGGAAATTATTCGCCATGGGAATGCGCGTGTGCTGCGGGCACGCTTCAAGGATGCCCGCTTCTTCTGGGAGTTTGACCAGAAGATTTCCCTCGTCGATCGCGTGGAGAGCCTGAAAAATGTTACTTTCCAGAAAGAGTTGGGAAGTTATTACTGGAAGACCGAGCAGAATTCAGTTATTGTTCGTGCCTTGGCCGCAACGATTAAAGGCACGGGCGTTGACTTGGACGAAGGCGCGCTAATCAAAGCCGTCGATCTGGCAAAAACTGATCTTACTACTGAGTTGGTCAAAGAGTTTACCGAGTTACAAGGAGTGATCGGTGGACTGTACGCCAAGGCTCAAGGCCTCGGTGATAACGTAGCGCAGGCCATCTACGAGCAGTACACGCCCGCTTCAACGGAAGATGCAATTCCCAAGACGCCCGAAGGTCAGTTACTTGGCCTGGCCGACCGCATTCAGACCATTGCGGCCATGTTCGGAATTGGCAATGCGCCGACGGGCTCAAAGGATCCTTTCGCGCTGCGCCGCGCAGCCAATGCCATCGTGAAGATTCTCGCCGAATCCGATCTGCCGCTCGCGCTGACCGATGTAATCCGCGCCAGTGGCGCAAAAGACGCGAACGGCGAACAAGTTTCCGCCTTCCTGCGCGAGCGACTGAGCTTTTACCTAAAGGACGTTCGCGGCTTTGCTTATGACGTGGTCAACGCCGTGCTGGCTGCTGGTGCTGACGACGTGCGCGATGCGATTGCACGCGCGAAAGCTCTGACCGAAGCACGCGAGTCCGCCGACTTCGCCGCCATCTCCGCGGCATTCAAGCGCATCAAGAACATTCTCCGCCAGGCCGAGGAAAAGGGGTTTGCGCTCGGCTCGCCGAAGGATGTGACGCTTTCAGCCGAGGCGCAACAGCTTGCCGATGATGCCGCTTTGCTTGCGCCAGAAGTTGCCGCGCTGCGCAAGCTGTGCTTCTACGGGCAAGCGCTTGAGGCCATCGCCGCCCTGCGACCGGTGGTCGATGCATTCTTTGACAAGGTGATGGTCCTCGATCCCGATCCAGCGATCCGCGGAGCGCATCTCGGTTTGATAGACGAAGTACTGCGCGGCTTCTCTGGCATCGCCGACTTCAGTGAAATTGTAACTGGATAGAAGATGTGTTTATTATCCCGGGTCGTGCCGAGCCGCTTGAGGTTCGTGATGTCCCATCCATTCCGCTATGAAACCCGGAATGGATGGGGCTCACAGCTCATCTTTGAAGACTCGCAGTTTCCTTGCCGCATCCTTGGCTCCGTTCCCCCGTCTACAATCAAAAGGTATGGCCGACACGCTTTATCTGAGCTTGTGGTATCCCAATCTGCGTCTGGCTGCGCTGGCTGAGAAACTGACGGCAGTGCTAGCAGCCTTTGCGCGGCATGGCGGCGAAGAGCGGGTTTACGCGGCCACGGTTTGGCCTGTGAGCTGGAGTGAGCCGCCGGTCTTTCAGCAGGTTTACGGGCGTAGGCTTGGTGCTCCGGCCAGTGCCGATCAGTCCGCCAAACTCGGTGCCGATCCAGCTTTTGCCGTTGAAGAGGCGCTGGAATTGCTGCACGAGGATTTCGCATACGAGTTTCAGATCGGATGGAGTCTCTGGGAACTGGAAGACCTGGCCCAGCCTCGGGAGGCCCGCTGGGTGCGTGCTCCGCGGCTGGTGCGTGTCACAGGTTTTGGCCCGCTCTTCGATGAAGGCGCCTACGAGGCCGACGGTCACATCCGCATCGACTTTGGTTCCGACGCGCCCTTTCTGGAAGAAGAGTTGGAGCTGGACTCGGTAGCCGCGCAGCACGTGGAAGAAAACGTGCGGCAACTGATTGACCTGACCGCGGGCGTCGAAAAAGCCTCGGGCGCAACGGCGCGTCTGCTGTGGAGCGAGTTGGGTGAAAGCCTGGCACAGCGTTTGGCGGCGCGGCTGAGAGGGGCCAACTGACCGTGCATTTCACCATCAAGCGGCTGCGGATTCTGATTCTAGTCGGCGGAGTTCTACTGCTCTCCGCTATGGCCATTTTCCTGGCCGTAGGCAAGTGGAAGAACCCCTTCAATCGCCGCGACCTTCCTTCACGCTTGGGCATAGAGATTCAGCAGGAAGCCAACGGCGTCGACTACACGCAGGCGCACGGTGGGCATACGCTCTTCAAGATCCACGCTTCAAAGGTGATCCAGTTGAAGAAGGGTAACGCGCTGCTGCATGACGTGAAGATTGAGCTTTACGGCGAAGACGGTAGCCGCGTGGACCGCATCGAGGGCGGCGAGTTTGAATACGACAAAAAGGCAGGCACCGCCGTTGCCGCCGGACCAGTGGAGATTACGCTGATGCGGCCGGGCGTAGCTCCCGCGATTGCCCCCAAGGCCGCGGTCAACCACGCAGTGGGTGACAAGCGGAAAGGCGCGCCGGTGGCCACGGCCGCCGAAACCGCCGCGCGCGGCGAGATTCACGTCAAGACCAGCGGGCTTACCTTCGACCAGAAGAGCGGAATGGCCAAGACCAGTCAGCATGTCGATTTCTCGATGGTGCAAGGAAGCGGCAGTTCGATGGGCGCCACCTTCGACTCGCAGCAGGGCATGCTGGTGCTCGACAGCGCCGTCGAACTGGCTGCCCAGCGCGGCGCGGAGACGGTGCGAATCCATGCTCAACATGCGGAGTTTGACCGCGACGACCGCATCTGCCGCCTCCATGCCGCAATAGCCGATTATCGGGGCGGCAAGGCCAACAGCGGCGATGCGAAGATTCTCTTCCGCGAGGATGGATCGGCGGTGCGGCTGGATGCGATGAACGGCTTCGCACTGACCACCCAGACCGGAAGCCACCTGGCAGCGCCAGTTGGATATTTAGAATTCGATCAGAAAAATCAACCACGCCACGGCCACATGCAGGGCGGGGTCACGATGGATTCAGCCAGCCAAAGTGAAGGCAGGCAGCGGCAGGTTCGCGGTGCCGCACCTACTGTGGAGCTGGAGTTTTCAGCGCAAGGTCACCTGCGGCACGCCCACCTGGAGCGCGACGTCACGATGGATACCGAGGAGTTGAGCGCGCAAGCAGGCCAGCAGCGGCGCATGAAACGTCACTGGCGCTCGCCGGTTGCCGATATCGACTTCCGTGACTCTGCTCAAGGGCAGATCAAGCCGAGCGCGGTGCGCGGCAACGGCGGCGTTACAATCACCGGCGAGAACCAGCTTGGTGCGGGTCCGGCTGCGCCCTTTCACCTTTCCGCTGACAACCTGACAGGCGAGTTCGATTCCAATTCAGCGCTGACCACAATGAACGGTACGGGCCACGCGGGCATGGAAGAGACCACCGCGTTAGGAGCGCGGCAGACGACGAGCGGTGATCGGATCGAGGCGCATTTTGCGGCTTTAGCGCAGAATGGAGGGCAGCGCGCGGGCCAGGATGCGGCGACGCAGATTCAGTCGGCCAGCGTTCAGGGGCATGTTCTGCTAACGCAAACGCCAGCGGCCAAGCCGGGCGTGCCGCCGTCTACGATGCGAGCTACGGCCGGCCGGGCGGATTATCAGGGTCAAGGCGAGTGGCTGCACCTGACCCTCACACCGCGCCTGGAAGACGGTGCAATACAGATAACTGCGGACAAGCTGGACGTATCACGCGCCTCAGGCGATGCCTTTGCGCACGGAAATGTGAAGGCTAGCTGGAGCGACGTAAGCGAGGGTGCAAAGAATACGGCGGGCGGGACCGCCGTAGCACTGGGCGGGCAAGGGCCTGCTCATGCCGTCTCGGCGGAGGCAAAACTGCGCCAGTCCACTGGCGAGATCACCTTCCATGGTCAGGCGCGGCTCTGGCAGCAAGCCAATTCGGTTACCGCGCCGACGATTGTCCTGGATCGCCTGCGGCAGACTCTGCTGGCGCGCACCACAAATGCCGCTGAACCTGTGCTGGCCGTGCTACTGAGCGCCTCCGTAATCGGGCCAGGAGCCGGGCCGGGTCAAAATGGCAGCAAAACTAACCAGCCTTCCGTGATTCGCGTGCGCGGCGGCGAACTCAAATACTCGGATGCCGAACGCAAGGCGCTGATGCGGGCCGGAGTGTTGGGCGCGGTGACGGCTGAGACCGGAACGGCCACGTCGAGTTCCGATGAAGTCGAGGTGACGCTGCTGCCGGCGGGAAGCCGCGTGGATAAGAATTCTGGTCCGGCGTCAGGTCAGGCCCAAGTGGACCACATGACCGCGCGAGGCCATGTCGTATTGAGTAGCGAAGGCCGGCGTGGAACCGGCGAGCAGTTGGTCTACACCGGCGCGACCAACGAGTACGTTCTCACTGGAACCATCTCCGCGCCACCCGAGATATATGATCCTTCGCGAGGAACCGTCAGTGGCGAGGCGCTGATCTTCCGCAGCCGCGATGACAGCATCACCGTTGAGGGCAGCGGACAGAAGACAACAACTGAGACTACCGCGCCCAAATAGCCGCTGATTCTGATCGCCAAGTCGCGCTGATACCTCGATTGACTCCCCGCACTCTCGCCGTGAATCATACGGAGATTCGAGAACTGCGCCCCGGTTCTGAAATTAGAGCCGGGACGCAATTGGCCGCATACGCACGTAGCCGGTTTACTGATCGTTCCCTTGAATCATCTCCGTGGAAACAGGCGACAAGAAACCAAACAAGCCTCCCGAGCCACCGTTGGGACCAGCGGTGAAGAACAGTTGCGCGGCGGGCGCGCCATTAGCGTTGTAGTTGTTGCCTTGGTTTCCGGGAGAAATTGCCCACAGCCCGTTGATAGCCAGCGGCGCGCCGGTCGAGTCTTCCAGAAGGCCATCTAGACGGCCTGTGAACAAGTTGTATGCGGCAATGGTCCCGCTGTACTTCGTGGTTCCTCCGCCGGCGAACTCCCCAATCAGCAAGTCATGGCTGAAGCGCCCAAAATCGTCCGGCGCCAGAGCTACTCCCCAGGGAGCATTCAGCCATTCTCCGCGTTGCAGGCGCAGCAGCAATACGCCGGCTGAAGAGTAGACATCCACAAATCCCCAGCCAGGACCGTCGCTTTCGAGCTTTTGTCCCCTCTCGTGCAGGGCATAGGTCACAACAATGTTGTCTCCGATAGCCTGCACGTTGAAGGGAACATACCCCCACGGCAGCGAATAATCATTGAAACGGTCCCAGCCCAGGTTCACCGGAGCGAATGAACTGTTATATACGTCTACTCTCCCCAGGGAGAAGTTGGCGGCATAGAGGTAAAGATTGTTGCCGATGGATGCGCTGGTCAAGCCGGTGTAGACCGTGCCGTCCATTGTTGTGACGGCGGTAACCGCACCCGCGGTTGAATTCCAGCCCACGATAGTTCCGTCCAGCGTGGAAAACAGAAAGGCGGCTGGCTTGCCACCGGTGATAAGAAAGCTGGTTGCACTGCCGTTATAGATGGTTCCGGTGGGTGATCCTGTAGAACCAGTGACGGCAGGCGGAATGGTAACTACCAGACCTTCTTTTACCCCAGCGCCGGAGTAAAGCGTGCTGAGTCCGGTTCCATTATCTGAAACCCACCATGGGGTGCCGGAACCGCGGCTGATTCCCCAGGGGTTAATCAGATCTGGATCGGTAACCGGCGCAACACCGGACTCGTTCGAGATGAGATTGGTTTGCGTGTAGTGCTGCCCAAATGCGGCAACTCCCGCCAGGGACAAAACGAGCATCGTCCCGGCCATCAGGCGCGAAAATATCTTCATCTGAGACCTCCTGATAATGGTGAGGCCCATCCTGACATGGATGATCTCTGGACACTTTTGGGTCAGCTTTCAGCCCGGTTTGACGCAAAGATGGGGAGTCCATGCGCGGATAGGAATTCGCGAAGAAGACTGATCTACCCTTCTCCGAAATGGATACTACACCGGGAGTGGATGACTTTCGTCGTGGTTTCTGTAATTTCTATGTCTGGTTTTTGT
>JBEKDN010000083.1:0-16320 GCA_050014335.1 Occallatibacter sp.
TTATATTTCCGTGTGAGTCTCGCGCGATGACATCGACATACACCCGGCGCGTGGCGAGGTGCAGTGTGGTTTTAGAGTCGGAGACCGTGTTTGCCTGTTGGGCAAAGGCGACTGCCGGGAGCAGGATCCATGAAGCCAGAAAAGGAAAACGAGACATGGGACTTACCTCTTTCATGCAGCCATGAAGCGTTTCGGGCACCCGAGCGGCGCCTTGAATTGGATTATTATCACCTGCTCCGCAGGTCGGCAAGCAATTCAGTAGACCGATCAACAGAAGCTTGTGTTGCCACGCGGAGGAGTTGCCCCACGATCACCATCCCAAATTAACCCAAGGCTTTGCAAATAGTTTCGGCAAACGAGTGTTTACCTGGCATTTATCGCTTGTGGTTTGAAAGGGCTTGCGGAAGAATCAAGTGAAAAATAATACTTGACATCGAGTACTCTATTATGTAGAGTACTCTTCATGACGAGTTCGAGCCTTCACTTCCCTTCCGATTCCGCGCAGCATGCTTCGTCGAGCTTGCTTGAATCGATTCCGCTGGAAGTGGCGGCGCTGGGCTGGCGTTGCGCGGCGCTGGGAGTTTGTTTGAATCCGAGTTTCATTGCGCGCGAAAGATCAACCGATTTTCACCTGAAGGAGAATTGAAATGACCGCAGATACAGAAGAGATGGAATTGAAAGAGAGACTGAAGCTGATCGAAAGCATGATCGCCGAGGGCCGGCGCACCACCGGAAGCTGGGGCTGGACGTTTGTCTTCTGGGGCGTGGCCTACTACGTCGCCATTGGCTGGACGGCTTATAACCAATGGCCATTTGCATGGCTTGTCACCATGCTGATTGCCTGGGTGCTGTGCTATGCCATCATCTGGAGCAAGAAGAAGAACCAGCCGCAACGCAGGCCGGGCACTACGGTCGGCCGGGCCATCTCCTCCATCTGGATGTCGATGGGAGTGTCGATGGTATTGCTCTTCCCGGCGCTGGGCTTCAGCGGCCATTTCAACTGGCGCATTTTTACAGCCATCGTCGCCTCCATGCTGGGCATTGCCAACGGCGCATCCGGAATGCTTCTCCGCTGGAAGGCGCAGATTGCGAGCGCTTGCGTCTGGTGGGCGGCATCCGTTGTAGCGTGCTTTGGCTCCGACAACCAATGCTCGGTTGTCTTTGTGGTGGCCATCTTCTTCTGCCAGATCGTGTTTGGCGGTTACGCAATGAACTGCGAAGCCCGCGCGCGCCGGCTGGAGGGGAATCATGCCTGAGCTGCCGGAGCTGAATCCTGTGATCCACGGGAAGCTGCGCCTGGCCCTGCTTTCACTGCTCTCTGGGGTGGAGGAGGCGGAGTTTACGTGGCTTCGCTCCAAGACCGGCTCAAGCGACGGCAACCTGGGCGCGCAGTTGCTGAAGCTGGAAGAGGCTGGCTACTTGAGCGTTGAAAAAAAGTTTGTGCAACGCAAGCCGCAGACACTTTATCGCATGACTGAAGTTGGGCGAACGGCTTTGACTGAATATGTGCGGGCGCTGAATCAATTGCTTGGCGGAGCCATAGGCGCATGACGTTAACTACTTCCCCCCTTTTAGTTTTAGGCCAGGAGGTATCCATGAAGATTCAAAACGCAAATCAATTGAGCGGAAGGGGCACGGGCGCAATCTTCTTTGCCGCCTTCGGAGCGCTGTGGTTTTTTCTTTCACTTTACGCGCGGCAGCAGTTGAATGCGGCCAGTGTATCCGGCGTGGTGCTTGGTCTGGCATTGCTGATTCTGGCGGCCACCAAACTGATTCGCGCCGCAAAGCACTTGCCGCGCGTGCCGGACGATGCGGCGATGGGCCGCGCCTTTGCCTGGATCAACGCAGCGCAGTGGGTTGCGATAGGGATTGTTGCATTTGCTTTTGCGAGATTGCACATCGACGCGTATGTACTTTCCGCCATCACCGCCATCATTGGCCTGCACATGTTTCCGCTGGCCAGGCTCTTCCGCTATGCGCCGCACTATGCAACGGGAACGGTGCTGGTGGCATGGGCCGCGGCCAGCGCGCTTTTGTTGCCCGTCGATACGATGCAAGGGACAACGGCCCTGGGAACTGGAATCATACTATGGGCCAGCGCTACTGTAACGCTGGTGCTGGCTTATCAGGGCGCGCGGCAGCCAGACGGCGAGCTAACTTGCTAACTCCGCTTCCGCGGCAAGGCTCTGCCGCACGCGCGCCATGATTCCCAGATAGTACGCCAGGTTATGGATCGTATTCAGCGTGGCGGAGAGAGCCTCGCCGGCGTGCATCAAGTGGCGAAGATACGCGCGCGTGTAGCGGCGGCAGACTGGGCAGGAGCAAGCGGGATCGGGTGGGCCTTGATCTTCAGCATATTTCTTGCCTTTGATATTCAGCCGCCCCTCGCTGGTAAAGAGCAGGCCGTGGCGCGCGGCGCGCGTGGGCAGCACGCAATCCATCATGTCCACGCCCATGCGCGCGTACTCTTCAATCTCATCCGGGTAGCCGACGCCCATGAGATAGCGGGGCTTGTCGGCGGGAAGCAAAGGCAGCACCTCGGCAATCATCTGGCGCGTCAGATCACGCGGTTCGCCAACGCTGAGACCGCCGATGGCGTAGCCGTCGAAGTTCATTTCGACGAGACGCTGGGCGCTCTGGCGGCGCAGGTCGCGGTAAGTGGCGCCTTGCACGATGCCGAAGAGGCTTTGCGTACTACCGTCGAAGTTATCGCGCCATGGGACTTGGTCGCAATGCGCGCGGAAGTGGTCGAGTGAGCGCCGCGCCCAGGCCATTGTCAAGCGCAGGCTTTCTTCGGCGCGGCCGCGGTCCGCGGGATACTCGGTGCACTCATCGAAGGCCATGCAGATGTCCGCGCCCAGCGCGATTTGAACATCGATGGAATGCTCGGGAGTAAAGAAGTGGCTGCTGCCGTCCAGATGCGAGCGAAAGCGCACGCCCTCGTCGGTGACTTTGCGCAATTTGCTCAGGCTGAAAACCTGAAAGCCACCGGAGTCGGTGAGCATGGCGCGCGGCCAACCGATAAAGCGATGCAGGCCGCCCATGCGGCGAACCGCCTCATGCCCTGGACGCAGATAGAGATGATACGTGTTGCCGAGAATGATCTCCGCGCCCAACTCTTCCAGCACATTTTGCGGGACGGCTTTGACGGTTCCCTGCGTTCCCACCGGCATGAAGACCGGGGTCTCGACGACGCGGCGCGGCAAATGCATCCTCCCCCGCCGCCCGCCGAGAGCGGTTGTTGCCAGCACATTGAATTCGAGGCTCACTTGATGATTCTACCGGGACGGTGGTCAGGGATTTTATAGGCTGAGAAAAAGGCTTGTAGTGGGATGCTTCAAATCGCGGAAGCGGGAGCGGTTTGCGGAACAGCATCGAGCGGATACCCGAGGCGCTTCCATTCGTCGTAGCCGCCGCGCAGGGGGCGGACGCGCTCAATGCCCAGCTTGTGCAAGATCATTGCGGTCTTGGCGGCGGTAGCTTCGCTGGGGCAACTGCAAAAGAGGACAATGTCGCGGTCGCGCGGGATCTCGTGATGGCGCTGGGAAAGCGTGTCAGGCGAGAAGAGCAAAGCGCCGGGGAGCGTGAATGGGTCCGGAACCAATTCGAGGGGATGGCGCAGATCCACAATGTAGACCGGCTCACAGGCATCGAGCAGACGCTTCAGTTCCGTGGGCTCGATGCGGGATTCCATCAGCTTGCGCAGGATACGGCGACGGCGCACGATGCGGGCCAACAGGAAGCCGAGAATGCCCAGGACGAGCAGCGCGCCGGAGAAGCGGCCGGCCAGATTGAGCAGGCTGGGGTCTCGGCGGAGCATGTCGCCAAAGAAGCGGCCAGCGGCGAGCAGAGCGGTGAGCCAGGCCGTTGCGCCGATGGTGTCAAAGAGCAGAAAGCTGGGGAAAGGCATTCCGTTTTGAGCGGCGACGGGCGGGGCCAATGTGGCCAGGCCGGGTACAAATTTGGCAATCAGAATTGTGACGGCGCGGCGGCGGCCAAAGGAGTTTTGAGTGCGGCGGACGCAGGTGGTTGGCTCCAGCGAGAGCTTGCAGAGAATGCGGAGCACGTGGTGCCCGTAGCGGCGGCCAATAAAAAACCAAACCGTGTCTGAGAGAAGCGCGGCGGTCAAGCCGGCCAGCAAGGCCAAGGCGAAGTTGAGTTCGTGCTGCGCCGAGAGCGCCCCGGCGGCTAACAGAACTGGCGTTGCGGGCAGGGGAATCCCTAGCTGCTCCACCAGAATCCAGGCGAAGAGCAGCAGATAGCCGTAGAGGAGCAGGATGTGTTCAGGCAAAGCCATGGGGGAAGCGACCTCAGCCTATCCGATGATTGCGCGGGCGGATTGGCTTCATGCCTTGCGGCGGCGGGGGCGCAAACACGGCAAAGAAAAGACCGCCCGGAGGCGGTCTTTTTCAAAGCAATCAGACTGGGAAACGCCGCTCTATGGCTGGGCCTGCTGGTCGGCGGCAACGGGGGCGGGAACCGAGGCTGCGTCCTGCTGACCCTTGGAGGCGAACCAGTTGCGATCCCAGAGGTTCTTGTAGAACTCGCCTGTCAACTCCGCGGCGCGCGGACCGAAGGTCGGCCGTCCGCCTTCAAGGAAGAAGACGGTAACCAGGCTGCCCTGCGGCGAGTCGGAGAAGGCCGCGAACCATCCAAAGCGGGTGCCCTTGTCCGAGCAGGTTCCCGTCTTGCCAAAGACCGGCAGCTCATGGAAGTTGGCGCGCAGGCGGCGGGCGGTGCCGTACTCCACCGCGCCGGCCATTCCGTCCTCAATGTCGGGAACGTAGCGGGCGATGTCGAGGGCACGCTTGATTTTAGGTTGCAGCGCGGCTGCCTCGGCGGCGGTATTGGGGTGCTGCAGGTAATAGAGCGTTCCGCCGTTGGCCAGCGCCGCAACGTATGCGCCCAACTGCAATGGAGTGAGAGAAACGCCCTGGCCGAAGCTGCACATGCGGCCCACGCCACCTTCTGAGGCAGGCAGTTCCTGGTCGGGATAAACGCCAAGCTGCTCGCCATCGATGTTGTAGCCGGCCAGCTCGCCGAGGCCGAACTGGTTGGCATAATGACGCACGCGCTCAAAGCCAAGCTGACGTCCAAGCGCTTCAAAATAAAGATTGTTGCTCTTGGCAAGCGCCTGCGTCATATTCATGCGGAAACCGGCCAACTGCACTGGAGTGTCGCGCGTGACCAGCCCCTCGGAGAGCGCGGCCATGGCCACGGTGATCTTGATGGTTGAGCAGGGTTCGGCGCCGGGCGAGAGAGCCAGCTTTTGATTGACCATGGCCAGGATACGGCCATTGGAGGGGTCGATGACGACGGCCGTGCCGTTCATGTCGCCCAGGGCATCGATGGCCGCCTGACGGACAACCGGGTCTTCGCCGGCCGTTATGTCACCGGAGAAAATGTCTCCTTTGGCAAAGGAGCTGGCGGTGAAGCGCTCATAAAAATGGTGATGCCTGTGGGTTGCCAGAATTGCCGCATGACGGGCGCTGGCCCGGGCGCTGCCCCGAGGCGTCAGGCGGGCCTGGGCTCCGGCGGCGGGTGCGGTTTTTGGCGCGGATTGAGCCGCTGCGCCGCGATGACCGCTTCGGTGAGAGGCGCTGAGACGCGAGTCGGCTGGCTTGGCGCGGTGCAGTGTGGTTGGCACATCCAATGCGGCGGCATAGGCTGCGCCCGCGCTGAAACCGATCAGTACCAAAGCAAATGTAGAAAAACGAAAAAAACTCATCCAGCCAAGCTCCTCTCTCCCTTGGGAGTGTCGTGCTGTGCGTTTTTACCTTGCGGGCGCGCACTGAACGCCAATCTTACTGGGTGCTTCACCGAGCGAGCTAACCCTGCCTTGCGGCCATTGAAAAGCCGCACCGCTTTCACTCCACTTATCGGCCGGTCCGCATGCAACTTCCAGTCCATGTTGCGGATGGAGCCAATCATTCTTGATGCGCACAAACTGGTTCGGCGTTGCGCGCAATAGATTTCTTGCGGCGATGCCTTCTCTTAAGTCCCGAAGGGCCGTTAGACGCTTTCAGCAAAATCAACATCAAGTAGAGCTATATTGCACTATACGCGCAATTGAGCGCATTTCACCAGTGATGTAGCGCACTTTCCGCGCGCGTATCTTTCCGATTATGGGCAAGGCTGGTTCATTATGGGAGCTTCTCCAGCCGCAAAGTGACATCGACGGTGTGTGTCTCCTCGTTCACCGTCAGCACGTATTTGCAGTAGACCGAAGAGAAGATACGACCCAGCGTGGGGTTCACATCGCGGATGGCGTAGTAGCTGCGGATCGCGCTCTCATCGAAGACCGCGCCGGGCGGAAGCTTCCATGCGGCAATCATCATCTGGCGCAGATCGTCGCTGACATTGGCGACGGTCAGATTGCCCATGGTAAAGACCGGACCCGGATCGACCGTGACGGAAAAGCTGGCGGTGCCCTGGGCGTGATCCAGGCTGGCGGCGGCGTGAACGGCGGCCTTCATGTAGCCCTTGTTGTGGTACTGCCGCTCGATGTACTGCCAGTTCTCGCGCACATACTGAGAGGTGGCAATATCACCGGGATGAATGTGCGACTGGTGATCGAAGTCGGCCTGCGAGACTAGCAGTCCAGGCGCCAGTTGAACCCCGGCCATCTTGTAGAGCGGCCCGGTGGCAACGGAGAGATCAAAGGGAATGCGAATGGCATCCGGCGTGACCACGGGCGGGTTGGCTGGGGTAGCGTGGACCTCGGCTTCGAGGTATCCCTTGTCGCGATAGTAGTTCCCCAGATGAGTCTCGACCTGGTTGACGCTTCCATCCGAGCTATAGGGAGAGCCGGTGAGGTGGAAGAGGAGTTCGGCGGCTTTGGGATCGAGCGGAGCAGAATCCTTATTGAGGCGAATCTCGCCCACTAACACTGGCGGCTCTGTAATGGCGTAACTGATCGCGGTCACCTTGCGCAGCTTCTGGTCGGTGTAAGGCATGGCGGTCACCGTAGCCTTGATGCCGTTTGCCGCGAGCATCTGCTCCAGCGCCTGGCGCACCTGCTCCATCAACCCGCCTTCAGAGGGAACCTTGCCACGATAGAGCGGGAAGCGGGCATGCAAAGCTTGGTCGAGTCCGTCGCTGACCGCCAGTGGAAGATTCTCCAGGCGCACGGCGTAGAGCTGGTCCGATGGTACCAGTGAGTACACCAGATCAACGCCGTCAAACTTGAAGACAATGGAATGAAAGAGGCCCGTGTCCATCAGCTTTTGCGTGTGCGCGTTCATGTCATCGAAGTTGAGCTTGCTGCCCAGCTTGAGATCCGCGACAGTAAGCAGCTCCTGGTTTGTGTACTCAGGCGCGCCCTTGAACTGGATGGTCTTGGGTTGAAACTTCTGTGCGGCGGCGGGCAGGCCGGCAAGCAGCAGGACAACTGGCAGGAGCAGGAAGAACGTGCGCTTCATGATAGGGCAAGAGTAACAAAGCGGCGCGCCCTGCGGAACAACTTCTTGAGAATGGTGCCCGCTAGCTGTGAAATTCCGCAGCAGCAGCGATTATCCTTCCAGCTTTTTGGTCACCAGCTCATTGAGCAGCGCCGGGTTGGCCTGGCCTTTGCTGGCTTTCATCACCTGGCCAACAAAGAAACCGGCCATGGTTTTTTTGCCCGCGCGGTACTGCTCCACCTGCTTGGGATTGGCATGGATGACCTCGTCGATCATTGCCTCAATTGCCGAGGTGTCGGTAATTTGCTGAGGCTTTTCGCGCTCGTAGACGGCGGCAAAATCCTCGCTCTTTTCAAAGCAGAGATCGAAGAGCTGCTTGAGTTGCTTGGAGCTGATCTTGCCCTCGTCGAGCAGGTCGGCGGCCAGCACAATTCCAGCCATTGACACCGGCGATTGCTCCTGCTCAAGGCCCAGGGCATTCAGCCTTCCGCCCACTTCGCTCAGCAGCAGATTGGCCACGCGGCGCGGATTGCGGGCGGTCTTGGCGGCGGCCTCAAAGCGGTCGGCAAACTCGCGGGTTGCGGTTAGAGTGGCGGCATCCTTTGGGGCCAGTTCATACTCGGCCACCATGCGGGCGCGCCGCGCCTCGGGCAGCTCGGGAAGCTTCTTTTTGGCTTCGGCCAGGAACTCCGCGGTCACAATGAGCGGCGGCAAGTCCGGCTCTGGAAAGTAGCGATAATCGTGCGCCTGCTCCTTGGACCGCATCGAGTAAGTACGCCCTTCGGCGGCATTCCAAAGACGGCTCTCTTGCGTGATGTGCCCGCCGGCTTCAACCACTTCAATCTGCCGCTCAATCTCGTACTCCAACGCGAGGCGAACAAAGCGGAAGCTGTTGACATTCTTCACTTCAACTTTGGCGCCGAATTTTTCCTGACCAACGGGACGCACGCTCACATTGGCGTCGCAGCGCAGCGAGCCTTCTTCCATATTGCAGTCGGAAACGCCACAGTAGAGCAGGATCTCTTTGAGGCGGGTCAGGTACTCGAAGGCCTCGTCCGGCGTGCGAATGTCGGGCTCGGAGACGATCTCGGCCAGCGGCGTGCCGCAGCGATTCAGGTCGAGATAGGTGCGCGTGGCGGAATCCGCAAAGCCGTCGTGGATGCTCTTGCCGGCGTCTTCTTCCATGTGCAGCCGCGTGATGCCGATACGCTTGATTTCTCCATTTGCCGTGGGCACGTCGATCCAGCCATTCTCGGCGATGGGCTTGTCGAATTGCGAGATCTGATAGCCCTTGGGCAGGTCGGGATAGAAGTAGTTTTTGCGCGCAAAGATGGAGCGCTCACGCACCTGGCAGTTGATGGCGAGCGACGCGAGCGTGGCAAACTCGACGGCCTTGGCGTTCAGCACCGGCAAGGCTCCCGGCAGCCCCAGGCAGACCGGGCAAACGTTGCTGTTCGGGGCCGAGCCAAAGTGATTGGCGCAACCGCAAAAGGCCTTGGTTGCGGTGAGCAGTTGCACGTGGACCTCGAGCCCAATGACGGGCTCGTACTTGGCGAGAATGGCGGGCGAGAGCGTGAATGTCGTGCTCATAATTGAATATGATTCTAGCAGTGGTACCAGCAAATAGTGTAAATTCAGTATTGTTCATCGCAGTTAGACGGGAAGGCCAGGAAATCGGCGAACCATACCAATATCTCTAGGCCGGATACTACATAAGCAATCCTGCGAGGCCAATTGCAGTCGCTATTGGTTCGAGTTCTTCAATTTCAAAGATCTGCGCAACTAGTTGAAGCACGTAACTACCGATTTGAAGTAATTGTCCAGGCTGTTTTCCACCCATATTCGCTACAAGTGTTGAGCCTGGCTGGACATTGTTCATGCTCTGAACCAATTTCGTCTGTGTGCCTGCGGGTGGTATGGGAACCTTGGCAATTGGCGCATGCGAATACGAAGGTATAGTTGCGGCATCTGTTACAGGTGCAGGCGCTAGTATTACGGCATTCTTCATTAGTGCGGGCGAGGGCGCGGGTGTAATTGTGGCGTCCTGCATCGGCATATGCGCAGGTTTAGTGGCGGCGTCTGCCATCGGTTCAGCCGAAGCCGGGATATTGCCACCTTGATTTAAGTACTGGATCATAGCGGAGGCCGGGGCGAAGTTCGGCTCCATTCTTGAAGCTGTTTGATAATTCATTAGGGCATCTGGTACGTCATTCTCATAAAGATCAACATCCCCCAACAGGTAAGAGGCCCTCCATGACCAGTTAGGGTCGTTTGGGTAATAGGTTAATACTGTAATGAGCAAACCCCTAGACTCCTCAATGTGCAACCTCGCCTCCTGCTGATATCCAATGAATACTAATTCGCGGGCGGCATCCAAGTGGCTCTTCGCTAAACTTATATAGACGTCTGGACGAGTCTGAGGACTATAACTCCGGTGCATCAGCTCAAGACTATAGATTGCAGACCGATACTGTCCCAAAGCCTGCCTGTGAAGGGTTTGCCAAGTGAGTGTACCGACCGGGGCAAATCGCGCCTGTCGCTCAAAATCAACCCCCGATCTCCAGTTCGCCCGGGTTTGTTGCCAAGGCTGGGTAGGCCTGTTCACCGGTTGGGTAGGTCTGTACGAAGGCTGGATGGACCTGTTCGCAGGTTGAGTTGGTCTATATGGAGACTGGTTGGGTCTGTTCGCAGGTTGAGCAGGCCTGTAGGCTGGCTGGGCTGGTCTGGATGTATTGCTGAACATGTATCCTTCGCAAGGCGAAGAAAGCATCACTAAACTTAGAAGAGCAGCTAATGGCTTCGATGCCTTTGCGAGCATAAGTTGACACCTCCACCAATTTAGAATACGGATACCATGCTCCATTGCTCTCAGTCAAGCGGGTTATTTACTCCCCCGGATCATCCGCCCTAAAAGCCGAGCAGCAAGGCTTCTCCGTCGCATGGAAATTCATGAGTTCGACGCGCACCCCATCGGGATCGTAGAAGTTGAATTGCCCCTTGCCGTCCTTGCCCATCTGGGTATGATCCTGGGCCTCGACGCCCGCCAGGCGATTGCCATCCTTGAGAGTTTTGAATGCGTCATCCACAGAAACTTCGCCGATGGAAAAATGATCGAGCACCCCCAGATCGTGCGCCGAAATATCCGGCTTGGCGTTCAGCATATACTCCAGCCAGTCATGACTGTCCGGCGTCAGCTGACTTACCCAATCGACGCGGCCCTCGACCATGCCGCCGTACCAATAGGGACGGAAGCCGAGCAGGTCGCGATAGAAGGTATCTTCCACGGCGCGATTATGCACCAGCATCCCGGCATGGATAATGTGGCTGCCAATCGCATTGGGCGCGACCACGACCTGAGGCAGACGCGGCAGCTCGAAGAATTCCACCTTGTTGCCCTCCGGGTCAAGCACGGTAAACCAGCGGCTGCCGTCGGCGCCCCGCTGCACCACGGGCGGAGTCTTATAAGCTTTCGCGGCTAGATACTTGCGCAGCCCGTCAGCGTCGTCGGTGTTATAAGCGATGTGGTCCAGCCTATTGATGCCAGCGTCGGACGGCAGCGGCAGCACTTCAATAAATTGGGTAGTGCTGAGCGCGTAGCGCACGCCCTTGGGATTCTCCGGATCAGGCAGCCGCACAGCGCCCACGGTCCCGCGATAGAAGCGGTCGGCGGCTGCTGAGTCCGAGGTATAAACCGCCAGGTGAGAGATGCCGGTGATCTTGGGGCGGCTGATCGGTTTGTCTGGCATTTGTGCGGTTGCGGCAAGGGCGGAAGCGGCTAGAACAACAACGGCAATAAGCCTTGAATTCACGGAACACCTCAAATGGAGCGGCGGCTTTACGATAAATCGAATCTCTCCGCGGATGCAAACGCGCGGCATTCGCGGCCTCGGAAAAAACCAAGAAAAACAGTCCGGCGTCCACGGACGAATCACTCTATCCGCCACGAGGAACTGATCCTGGTTCCCGGCCGAAGCATCGCCAGGACAGGGCAGAGCTGCTCCTCGGAAACTTGAATGGCCCGCTCCAGCACCTCCGGATTCAATCCTTTGCTCTGGACGCGATACAGCAGTTCTATCTCCGTGAGAATCGTTGGATGTTCTTCCCGGCGCTGGGCTTTGACATCAACTTGCAACGATGTCACGCTGACCGACATTTTCCGGCAAAGCACCAGGTGAAGTGTGTCCGCGGCGCAAGCAGCCAGGCTACTCAGAAGCGCCTCTAAAGGAATAGGCTTTGCGCCCGGTGAAGCGGGATAATCCATAGACAAAACTTGATCGCGCACATGCACATCAACACGCATCTCGCCAAGGTGAACCGCATGAACCGTCAAATCCGCGCGCATAGGAATACGCTTTCCGGGGAAGAAAAAATAATATCAGACAGATGAACCCTGATGAAGATAAAAGCATGTCTACGCCTTTGCCGACTGCTCGATAGAAAACTCCCGCGCGTATCCAGCAGGCTCAGCGGAGATACGAACCCGCAGGCTGCCACCGGCATCGCACGCGTACTGCTCATGAATTCTCAACCCCTCTGGATTAGCCAGCAACGTTACGGGCATGGCTGCCAGATCCGTGCAGCTCTGCAATTCAGGATCGAAGGGAAAGAGTATGTGATCCCAGTTGGCGATGTCGCCGGTAGGTTGCCCATGATCGTCAAGCTGCGAGCATTCCAGATAACGGAAATGTCCGATGTTATGCGCAGGTTGATAAATGCGCTCGACAACCATCGGCGGCTCACCGGGCGCGGGCAACTGCACGCCACGCGGAAAGATCAAATCGAAAATGATTGTGCCCCCATAATCCGCCTCGCGCCAGATGCCAAAGTTGCGATTGAATTGCTCGTGCAGTTCGTCGGCCGCGGCTGCGGCGCGTATAGCCAAACCGATGGCGCTAGCTGAACGCATGTAAGCCGAGCGCCGCACTTTGCGCCCAAATCCTTCGCGCAGAATCCGCGCCACCGGCGGCAACTCAGCGCCGCCGCCGGTCACATACAGCGTATCCAGCGGGCGATCCGCATGAGCAGCAAGCAGTTCTTCCACCACGGTGCGCGTGGCCTCGATCATCGGCCGGCAGCGTTCGTAAAACTCATCCACGGGGATCGTCACCTGCTCCCATCCGCCGCGCACCCAATCCATATCAATTGTTACTTTGCGCGTGTTGGGATTGAGGCTCTCTTTCTTTTCCCGGCACTCTTCAAGCAACCGATACAGCTCAGGCGCAGTCAGCGCGGGATGTTCTCCCATCGCCTCCAAAGCTAGCGCCGCAAGTATCTCATCGAAGTCGTCTCCGCCCAGGCTGGCAATGCCATCGGAGGCATCGACGGTGTGCTCGGACTCGCCCATTGTGACTAAGGAAACATCGAAGGTGCCGCCGCCCAGGTCGTAAACCATCAGCCCGCTGCCAACGCGGCTCTTGCGCTCGTCGCTGTTGCGGTGGGCAAATTCGATAGCCGCGGCCGATGGCTCATTGAGCAGCCCAAGCACGGTAAAGCCCGCTTGCTGCGCGGCCTCTTCGGTCAAAAAGCGCTGATTGCTGCTGGCGCTGGCCGGCACGCCAAGCATGATCTCCAACCGTTCATCGGACTCCGCGCCTAAATTCGAGTGCTCCATCAACTGTGTCCGCAGCGCCGCCATCATCTCAGCCAGCAGCAGCCGAAGCGGCAGTTGTTGCCCATCCACGTGTAACTCAGTATGTGGACCGGCGCTGCGCAGCGTGCGCTTCAGTGAGCGAAGAACCGTCCAACCCTCTTCCTCTTGCGCAGCCACGGCCTCCCAGCCATAGAGCCGCTTTCTTCCGCAGACCGCAACCACTGGCGGAAACCAGTCGCGCACCTGCCCGTCTGGCGCTTCAAAATTCACCAGTGGAAAGTTGCCGCGATCAACCACCGCGACAACCACGCGAGTTGTTCCGAAATCCACACCAATTCTCATTACCCCCAGTCTACCGAAATTGCTCGCGAACGCAGCGAAATAAATCATCTCCATTTTTTGATTCCTTTTTGCCTTTATTGCATCTAGTACGTAAGCGGTCGCAGCACAGCGGCTAAGCGCGACCCCTCATCTTGGCATAACTCAATAATTCATCGGATGGAATGAGGCTATGGACACAGTCCTCAAACAAGGGCGGTTGCTCTTTGCTATTGCGATTGCGGAATTCGGCATTGAGAATCTTATCTGCGCTCGCACAACAGATCCTTCTTTGCCTGTCATTCCCTTTCTTCCAAGTTATCCATGGTTGGCGTGCCTTACCGGCGTGGCGCTTCTTGCAGCCGCGGTTTGCATCGCGGCCAACATTGGCGCGCGCCTTGCTGCCACTCTACTGGGAATTCTTTTCTTCATATTCGATCTATTCATTCAGGTCTCCCGAGTAGCCGCTAGCCCGTGGGATATAGGCATTCGCACCTGCGCCTTTGAGATATTAGCTATCGGCAGCTTGGCTTTGATTCTGGCCGGATCGCTGCCAGCGGAGGCCGGAGTTATCGGCCCCTGGCAACGAGCTGCCAATGTTCTGATATCATCGGGCCGCTATCTCTTTGGCGTCTCCGCTATTGTTTTTGGAATCGATCACTATCTTGTCTTTGGGTTGATTGTCAGTCTGGTTCCGGCTTGGATTCCTGGTGGGGGCTGGTTCTGGGCGAATCTCACCGCCATCGCATTCATCGCCGCCGGCGCGAGCATTGCAATTCATTGGATGGATCGCTGGGCCGCGGCGTTGCTGGGGCTTATGCTTGTGCTTTGGTTCCTCGTACTTCATGCGCCCAGAGTCTTGAGCTTGCCGCGTTTTTACAATCCGGATGAATGGTCGAGCGCTTTCATCGCCCTGGCGATCGGCGGCGGCTCGTGGGTTCTAGCTTGGTCGCTCAGAGGCACAGAAAGCTAGACTCCCGAAGTCTGGACGACGAACTTTATTTCGTAACTCCAGGCGCGCCCGCTCCAATTCCTAGCCCCGCATCGACGGCATCCAGCAGCGCCCCTGTCTTATCCGCTTCATAGTCCCAGAACATGATACCCCGCAGTCTATGGTCGAGCACGTACTTGCACTTAGCCGCGAGCGATTGCGGATCGTCGTATGAAACGAATACTTTCCTTTCCGAGTTATATAAATAAGGTGCGAAAGCGACAGAATCCCAGTAGCGAATGAAGCCATTTTTGAGTAGATCCTGAGGCGATCCACTCTGTTCCGCGACCGGTGGCTTTCCAGCTTGAAACAGGCCATTGTTCGTACTCGGAACCTCGCTCCATGAGTGACTATAAAAGGGCACGCCCAGCACTATTTTTTCGGGGGGAACGCCCGCCTGTTCATATTCTCGCACCGACCGATCCGCGGAGATTTTCTTCGGATCGGCGGGATTGCTGAAGAGCGGCGCGTGATGCCCAGTCGTTGGATCCGATGAACCTTGGTAGTAGTCGTACGCCATCAGATTCACTGTATCCAGATACTTCTGTGCCTTATTCATTTCCGTGTGATCGAGAAACTCCTGCGATGCCCCAACGGCCGCGGTGAGATAAAGCGGACGGCCCAATTTCTTTTCCAATCTATTGAAGCTCTGCCGCAATTCTTTCAACAGTAGCGTGTAATTCTGTTTATCTTCCGGGCGATAGTTATACGTGGCGCCGGGGAGCGCGGGAAACTCCCAGTCAATATCCAACCCATCCAGTTGATGTCGAGTAATAAAATCCACCGCGCTGGCGATAAACACAGCGCGGCTTTCCTTGGTAAGAGCGATGTCCGTAAATCGGCCGGACCAAAGCCATCCGCCCGCTGAGACCAGCACAGTCAGCGAAGGGTTCTGCTGCTTCAACGCAACCAGCATTGCCAAGTTCTTATCGTCGTTGGCGTAGCCCATCGCAACGCGCCCATCGACAAGATTGGCAAATGCATAATTGATGCGCGTCAACTTCCGCGCGGCAATCTCGCCCGGTTGAATCGCACTGTCCTTGGCGAAAACATACGCAACCACCACAGGCTTTGCAGCGGCTCGGGCAAGCAAAGAAGGGACGCAGCAAAGAATGCCAAGCCACAGAAGATACGATCCCGAACAAACGCGCATTGTCGCTCCAATCAATCGATTCCCGGCGATTCTTTCACACGGCCTCGTCAACCACATTCTCAAGGCGCAACAACTCAATGCCTATTCCGCGCCGCGAACGCCGGCGTACCCAAGTTTAACAGTTGGGAACTAATTGCCGAGCAACCGGGCAAGAATTGCCGGGGAGACATGAAAGCTGGTTTCTTGCAGGCGCTTGATGGTGCTTCGCAGGTCAAGTAATCCTTCTTAGGCGGCTTCGCGCAATACGCCGATGGTTCCGATCACCGGCAGGCCTCGCCGTTCCGCCTCCCGCCGGCCAAGAGTTCATCGACAATTAATTGGACTGAATCCGATGAATGCGAGAGCTGCTCGGCAAGCGCAATGGCCTCGCGTTCTCCATCATCGAGCTTCGCCAATTCCTTGTCCGCAACGGGAGTAGGCGCAAGGATTTCCAACCATGAAGGCGGCTCCGCGATCCACGTCCTGACTCTTGCGGGGGCGCGCAGACGTCCCAATTCCTCCCGCACGGCGGGAGGAATGATCACTCGGCCATAAAGATTTGGAAGTATATCGATTTCGCCGATGAGGATCAGGTAGTTGATAGGTGTTGAATCGGCGACGACAATCATCCCGCAAGGCGCTCACTGGCCGCATCAGGGGACTGCCGCCGGGCTCGCGCTTTTAACGCCGACAGACGGTCTTGCTCCAAATCTACAAGTGAGTAATGCAGCCAAGCGCCATGCTCCTTGAGAAAAGCATGGACCTCCATGCGAGTTTCAAAGCCAAGCAGCCGGCGAATTTCGGATTCAGAGAGACGCTCGGTCCGATAACCTTCGATGGCAAGCGATTCCAACGCAGCACGGGAGAGGTCCGCGCCTCCTGAAACGAT
>JBEKDN010000084.1:0-16291 GCA_050014335.1 Occallatibacter sp.
CTATTTCCATTATCAGCGCGGAGGGGGAAATTATATGCACGGCGGGGGGATTTTTTTAGGGGCGGGGTTGTCCGTTGTCAGTTGCCGGTTTTCAGTTTTCAGTTGTCCGGACCGCGACCAGCTGAGACGGCCTCATTTCAGGGCACTGCGGCGCTGTCGGGATCCTTTCCGAGCAGCATCGCAAGGTGAGGCCCAACGAATGTCTTGAGCGGTTAGCAAGGAATGACTGTTTGTGCACCGACAAATCGTTGACTCTGTCTGACTGATAAACTCCCTGCTTGGTCCGAGAATGTCATGAGATATCACGCACCGTTCTGTCGAAAATGTCCTGCAGATGTGCCTCACTCTTCTTCCCGTTTAGCCCCTGGCGAAGAAATACTTCTAAATCTCGCTCTCCGAGCACAAGCACTATTCCGCGTTTGTCGGTACTAATTCGTCGAATATGATCCAGGTAGCTCCGTTTGATTTCCGGCCCTCCGCGATGAATCAAGAGCGCGACTCTTCCTATAACCTCATTCATGCAATAGGAGGCTTGATGGAAATCATCAGCGGATAACTCTTTGTAGTTTTTGCACTCGCAAATGATCTGTGTGGCCCCATACTTCTGGCGGAGCATTTCCCAGAAAGGGATGCTGGAGTAATTCGCGGCGATAATGTCACGAATTACCTTACCCGAGACATCCCGGGATTTGGCCTGGATGTTTGTGAGGGCCTTATAGAAGCATAACCGTAAAACTTCTTCTACGAGCTTTTCGTAATTTGCTGCGCCTTCATCTCCACATTCTAATGTCCGGAGTTTTGTTTGGAGTGCAATCAGCTTTGCGTTGTAAACACCTAGCGAGGTTGATTCCGGTAGTTCCGCCACAATGCCAGACTGTCTCAGGACAACGTCCTCGCCGATCCGATTCACCAAGGCATCTCGGAGGCCGAGTGCGTCGACATAGGTGGGGTGAATTACGATGACGCTATCGTCTGAGATGGGGCGCCCAGCGAAGGTGAGGCACCTGACGGAGACGAACGTTGTTTGACCGAAAAGGGCGGAAAACATGGCTCAAACGGGCTAAAAGCGCTGGGGAAAAGGGGTGGTTTTCAAAGCGAATGGCGGGAAAGCGGCCTCTCTGTGGCTGAAGCCATATCCGTCCTATGGGCTTAACACGGGGGTTAAAACCCCCGTCTCCCTCCGGAATCTGTTTGTTGAGGGTTTGCGGTATCCCAGCCTAGCCGCGAAAACACAGACGCGGCGAGGGTGGGGTAGCCGGCACCTGATGGAAAACGAGCAATTTTAAGGAGAAAGGCTCGAAAAACGTTGTTTTGTGAGCTAAAACGCAGAGAAAAAGTGGCGGTTTTCAAGAGAAGAGTGCGGAAAGCATACGTCAGGGGCTAAAGCCTTGCACATTTATGGCTATATACCGGGGATAAATCCCCGGCCTACCGTCCCGCCGAGCTTTCCGCAGGATTTGAAGTCGTGCCCTTTCAAAGCAGAGCGTTCTTCCGAAGCCTGTTTAAATACGGGGAATTCAGGGTTGGAGGGCGGCCAGGATTTGGGGGGCTAGCTGGCTGACGTTGCCTGCGCCGAGGGTCAGGATGAGGTCGCCGGGCTGGGCCTGGGCTACTACGGCTTGGACGGCGGCGGGGAAGTCTGGGGCGTAGCTTACGGCTAGAGTGCCGGGCTGGGCGGAGGGGGCGATTTGCTGGGCGGTGTGCTGGGCGATCTGGACGACCAGGTGCTGGGCGGTGACGCCGGGGATGGGCTCTTCACTGGCGGCGTAGATGGGCAGGATGACTAGCGTGTCGGCATCGGCAAACGCGGTGGTGAACTGGTCGTTGAGGTCTTTGGTGCGGGAGTAGCGGTGAGGCTGGAAGACGACGTGGATGCGGCGGTGTCCGCACTCGCGGGCGGCGGCCAGGGTGGCGCGGATTTCGGTGGGGTGGTGGCCGTAGTCGTCAACGACGGTGACGCCGGCGGTTTTGCCGCGGTACTGGAAGCGCCGGTCCACGCCGTTGAAGTGGCTGAGGCCGAGGGCGATTTGCGCGGCGCTGACGCCGAGCTGGTGAGCGATGGCGACGGCGGCGGTGGCGTTGAGTACGTTGTGGCGGCCGGGCACATGGAGCTCAAATGGGCCGAGAATGCTGAGGGCAGTGCGCACTTGAAAGCGGGCAAAGCTGCCGACGACGGTGGAGAGGAATTCCAGGCGGTAGTCAGCCTGGGGCGCGACTCCGTAGGTAAAGACGCGGCGCTGGGCGCGGGGCAGAATGGCAGCGAGGAGAGGATTATCCACGCAGGCGGTGACGGCGCCGTAGAAGGGCAGCTTGTCAATAAAGGTGAGAAAGGCCTGCTCGACGTCGGCCATGTCGCGGTAGCAATCCATGTGCTCGCGGTCAAGATTGGTGACGACGGCGAGGATGGGCGAGAGCTTGAGGAATGAGCGGTCGCTCTCATCGGCCTCGGCGACAAGATACTGCGAGCTGCCGAGCTTGGCGTTGGAGCCGAGGGCGTCAACGCGGCCGCCGACGACGACAGTTGGGTCAAGTCCACCGGCTGCGAGAACGCTGGCGACCATGGATGTGGTGGTGGTTTTGCCGTGCATGCCGGCGATGGCGATTCCGTATTTGAGGCGCATGAGCTCAGCCAGCATTTCAGCGCGCTGGATGACGGGAATCTTGCGGGCGCGGGCTTCAAGGACTTCCGGGTTGGCCGCGCCGACGGCCGAGCTGGTGACGACGACGGTAGCTCCGGCGACGTTGACGGCGCTATGGCCTTCATGGATTTGCGCGCCCATCTGGGCGAGGCGGTCGGTGACGGGGCCTCGGCGGAGGTCGGAGCCGGAGACTTCCATGCCGAGATTGAGGAGAATCTCAGCAATACCGCTCATGCCGATGCCGCCGATTCCGATGAAGTGCGCGTGCTGGGAGGTGGCAAACATGAGCGATGATTCAGGTTAACATTTTGGGGCGGAGAGGGAACCGCGGGTGCGGGAGGGAATTCTTGCGGGGAAGATATGGGCGGGCCAAATTGGCGCAACTTACGGCGATGCTGCTTCGTCCATTCGATAAGGCCTCAGCTTGGACGAGCTGCCTGAGGCGATTTTGAAAGCGGTCTGACGATGCGCGATCCACAATCGATAACTGTAAACGACGACGCGCGGCTGATACCGGTGTGGTCGATTGTGGCGTCTATCGCGGCATTTGTGCTGGTGGAGTACTATTTTTGGGCGATTCTGCCGGGGCAGCGGACGCATCCGGGACCGCCGATTGGGCTGCGGATCTATCTGAATCTTTCCTGGGGATTGCTGGCGTCGCTGTATTTTCTGATGGTGGGCTATGTGAGCCAGGATGCGCCGCGGCGGGCAATGAGCGCGCGCTTCTGGATGGTGCTGTGCTTCATTATGCCGGGCGGGATCGGCGCGGTGCTTTACTTTCTGCTACGCCAGCCGGAGGTGTCGCGCTGCCCAGCCTGCTCGACGCAGGTGCAGGGCGACTTTCACTTTTGCCCGCAGTGCGATTACCAGCTCAGCGCGAATTGCGGCAATTGCTTCAGGACGGTTCGGGCCACGGATCAATTCTGCACCCGCTGCGGGCATGAGCTCTCACGGGATCATATGCCAGCGCGGTTGCGGGTGCTGGGCGAGTAATCTGATGTGGGAGCAAGAATTTGGCAATGACCCTGTCGGCGCTCATCATCGACGACGAACAACTGGCTCGCGAGGAGTTGCAGTACCTGCTGGACGAGGTAGGCGGCGTCGATGTGGTGGCGCAGGGCGCCAACGGCATTGAAGCTGTGGAGCTGATCGAAGAGCACCATCCCGACATGGTTTTTCTGGATGTGCAGATGCCGGGGCTGGATGGCTTTGCGGTGATCGAAAAGTTGCTGGCGCGCCGGGCCAAGCTGAACGGCAATGGCGCGCAGCAGGCGCAATTGGCCCCACCGCAAACGATGCCGCAGATTGTCTTTGCGACGGCCTACGATCAGTACGCGGTGCGGGCTTTTGACGTAAATGCGGCGGATTATCTGCTGAAGCCGTTTGACCGCACGCGCGTGGAGCAGGCGGTGGATCGGGTGAGGGCGCGGCTGGCTACGGTGCTGCCGGGGTCGTCGCCGGGGTCGTTGCCGGAGTCGCAGCTTGAGGCGCTGCTGCGGCTGCTGAACCGCCCGCAGGTTGCGGCGCAGCCGGCTAAGTTGATTGTGCAGGCGCAGAATCGGCTGCTCCTCATCGACCAGGCCGACATCTGCTTCGCCGCCATCGACGAGGGAGTGATTCGCGTGGCGACGCAGAGCTTTGAGGGGCAGTCGAAGTGCAGGACGCTGGAAGAACTTCTGGACTTACTGGACCCGGCGCTGTTCTGGCGGGCACATCGCGGTTTCGTGGTAAATATCAACCATATTCGTGAAGTGGTGCCGTGGTTCAAGTCGAGCTATCAGTTGCGCATGAACGACAAGCGGCAGACGGAGATTCCGGTGAGCCGGGCGCAGACTAAACGACTGCGAGAGCTGTTCAATCTGTAGGGGGCTTTTGCGCTTTTGCGGCTTGCCGGTTGTGGTGCAGATTCTAATAGGGGACAATCCGGCTAGAGCCCACAAAAAACGGATCGCTGAGGAGATGGAAATGCGCATTGGGCTGTATTCCAAGGCAGACATCGGATGTTCTGGGCACTGGGCGACTTGCCATTACGTTTCCGCGTTCGAGTGAATGACGCCAGATCTTGCAGTGGAGCCCTGCTGGATGCACCCGATTCAGCCACTTTATCAACGCCGCATCTGACACGGTGCGAAAATGATTGTATGTTGCCTGTCAACTTGAACGATTTGACTCCTGCTCACATTGAGGCCCTCATCGAATCCGAGGTGCCTGAAAGCCTGGCTCTTGATTATAAACAGCAACTTCCTCGCGGACAGAGTGAGGAGAAGCGAGAGTTCCTGTACGACGTGACAGCGCTGGCGAATTCAGCGGGCGGCGATTTGATATACGGAATTGTGGAGCGCCGGGATGATGACGACAAAGCGACCGGAGTACCGGATCGCCTCTTGGGAACTCGAATCGCAAACCTCCAGGAAGAGGAGATTCGACTCTCCAGCTACATACGTGACGGCATTGCGCCCAAACTGATTGGCTCAGTTGTGCGGAGCATTCGCTGTTCCGACGGAGATGCGCTAGTGGTTCGCGTACCGGCCAGCAGGAGCAAACCGCACATGGTCACCATGGGAGGCGTGGACAGGTTTTACAAGAGGACGGGAACTGTGAGCCACAAAATGAGTTGGGACGAGATCCGTCGTGCGTTTTCAGAACAGGGCGAATTCCGAGAAGTAATCGCTGCTTGGCGGGCGCATCGAGTAGATCTGATCGAGCACAGGCGCGGGCCGGTTCTTCTTTCGGATAACGTGGCGATGTTGTTTCATGTCATCCCGGCTGATTCATTCACGCCGGGCGCGTTCACCGAGGTATGGCGCGTACCAGAACAAGAGAAGAAAGACGTATTTGTTGCAAACGGAAACTACTACCAGCGATACAACGCTGACGGTTTTCTGTGCCACTCAAACCGCGCGACTGTTGGACCACCTCAAAAAACAGACGGGTATTGGGGGTATACCCAACTGCTTCGTTCGGGCATTGTCGAGTACGCCTTCAGCGATTTCTATCGTCCACCCATTGGCCTTCAGAGTCCGCTAATTGATGGTCAGGAAGTCGAACAAACAATGGTACGCTGCTATGCCGATGCGATTGGGCGATTCCAGCGAGAGGGACGCACAGGAGTTGTTTATGTCGGCTTTTCGATGATCGGAATTGAGGACAAGCAAATCTATTCGACTCTGATGTCGTGGAGCGGGCGCGATTTCGGCATTCGGCAAAGCGCCGTAACGTCGCCCGAAGTGATGGTGGACTTGAGTGAGCACGAAGAGCGGCCCTACCCCCATGCTATGCGCCCGCTCGTGGACACTTTTTGGCAACTTGACGGAAGAGAGGGAACGCCATTCACCTCCAATGGCGAGTGGAATCCTTTCTGCAGATACAACTGAAAACCGTACTTGTAAATCAAATTGCTGAAAGAACTGGATTTGCCCGGCGATCGCCGAATAGATCTCCGAAAACGCCGAAGTTGTCTGAATCGATTCCGGGGTTACGCAAAATTTCCGGAGCGCGTTATAGGCTTCAGTCTGGAAAATTCAGAGATGCGGGCGGGGACGCCCGCACTACAGCCGGCCGGGAGGCCGGCGCTACATTCTTAGTCGTAGCGCTCAAAGATAATCTGCTTTTTGTGCCAGCCGAAGTTGGTTAGTAGTTCGCGGATGCCGGAGACCATGTTGTTGAGGCCGCAGATGTAGGCGTAGATGTCGAAGTTCAGGCTGGCGGCTGGGGTCGAGGCCAGTATGGCGGGATCGATGGGCGGGACGGGCAGCGGCTGGCCTAGGAACTGGGCGCGGTGTTCGAGGATGCGGGTGACGGGATCCTGGACGTAGCCGTGGAGGCCGGTCCAGCTCTCTGGGGCGCGGCTGAGCGTGGGCAGGTAGTGGAAGTTGGGCTGGCGGGCGGCGAGGGCTTCAAACTCGGCGCGGTAGTAGATGTCGGTCTCATGGCGGGTGCCGTAGACGAGCCAGATCTGCTTGCCGTTGCTGCGGTCGGGACCGTCCTCGGGAAAGAGCCATTGCAGATAGCCGCGCATGGGCGCGATGCCGGTGCCTGTGGCGATGAGGATGGAGTCAGTGATGGGCTCTTTGAGAATGAAGTGGCCGTGCGGACCGTGAATCTGGATGGTGCCGCCGATGGGGAGGTCGGGCAGGTCGGCGAGATGGTTGGAGAAGAAGCCCTCTTCGACGCGGTTGACGCAGAGTTCGAAGCGGTTTTTGCAGGGCGCGGAGGCGATGGAGTAGGCGCGGGTTTGCAGCTTGCCGTTCTCATCGAGCGCGACGCCGGAGACAAACTGGCCGGGGATGAAGGGAAAGGATTCCATCTCGTCGAGTACGAACTCGAAGTGGAAGCACTGGGCAACTTCCGAGATGCATTCTTTTTTATCGAGACGTGCGGTAAGCGTTTCACGTGCCATGGTTTTTCTCGCAGGGGAAGAGATGGCCCAGGGGACGGGCTTACAGGCAGTATCGCCAGCGGGGGGGCATGGTGGCAAGCGGGGAGGCGCTGGCAACTATAATTGTCAAGGAGCCGCGAGTGCCCGGCAGGGTCTTGGCGGCTGCGAACGCCTGTCGATCCGAGGAATTTATGGCCGCACTGCTGGAAGCGATTACCGTCAAGCGCAAGATGTACTTTGAGTTTGAAAACACCCCTTATTACTGCATGGATGCCGAGGTTTCAACGCCTACAGCGCGCGGCGGCCAAACGCTGGTGCGGCTGAAGATGCGCAATCTGCTCACGCGCGCGGTCTTCGACAAGACGTTCAAGGCCGGCGAGCGCTTCAAGGAGCCTGACCTGGAATTGGTGGAGGCGTCTTACCTTTACAGCGACGGCGAAGGCTCGCACTTCATGGATCAGGAGAGCTTTGAGACGCATACGCTGAACAGCGATATGATGGGCAACGCGCTGGAGGTTCTGGTTGAGGGCGTGATCATTCAACTGCATAAGTTCAATGGCAATCCGATTGGGTTGCAGTTGCCGGAGAAGGTGGAGTTAGAGGTGGTGTACACCGAGGGCGGCGCGCGCGGCGACACCAGCGGCAACGTGACCAAGCTGGCGCGGCTGCAGACGGGGCTGGAAATCAAGGCGCCGCTGTATATCGAGGTTGGCGAAAAGGTGAAGGTCTTTACCGAGACGCGGGAGTTTGCGGGGAGGGCGTAGGGGCAGTTGTCAGTGGGCAGTTGTCAGTGGGCAGTTGTCAGTTGTCAGTTGTCAGTTGTCTTGCCTGCAATCGAGGCTGGGCGCGCTTGTATCTCAATTCGTATACAATGGTTGCTGGGGTGGCATTATGCAGAGCGCAACGGCGATGATTCATGTCCGGATCGATCCGGAGTTGAAGACTCAGGCAACCAAGACCTTTGGCGCGATGGGGCTGAGTCTCTCCGAGGCGGTGCGTGTATTTTTGACGCGAGCGGCGACGGAGCAGGCTTTTCCCTTTGAGCTTCGTGTTCCCAATGCCGAAACCATTGCGGCGATGGAGGCTGGAGACCGGAGCGAGGTTGTGAGCTTTGAAAGTGTCGAAGCGCTGATGGCCGATCTTCATGCGGACGATTAAAAGCTGCGAAGATGGATTAGGAAACCGAGAAGAGAATAGCTATCCGTTCAGCCATAGTAATAGATTGAGACGCAGGCCACTAGAAAAAATGCAACCCTGTTCAGAGGATGCCTGTGATGAGAAGATGGTTTATCATTTCAATACGGTTTGCTATTTTGCTGGCAATATTATTCGGTTTGTTTCCTTCGGTTATCACTGGGTATAGAGTCTCAATATTGATATGTACAGGATTTGCGCTTGCAATATTTGTTTGGCTCTCTGAAAGATCAAGAAAGCTTAAGGAGAATGAATTTAACCGAGAATTACGACGTGAGCTTGAAATAGGAAAAAGGGAACAGATAGATGAGTTGTTCAAAGAGAGAGAAAGCCTGAAAGAAGCTTACGAAAAAGCTTATCAGGAAATGGAAACAGCGACATCTCGTCGAAACAAACTCCTACATGAGCGTCGTCAAGAGTTAGAAACAATGGAGGCGTATCATACCGAGAGGAAACGGGCATTCGATGAAGGGTTCCTGCGCGGTAGGCAATGGTTAGCTCATTACATCGTAGAGGCAGATAAGGTATTCGACGAATCAATCATCTCAAATATGCGCAGCAAGTCGCGCCCGGCATTGCGGGCAGCAAACGAAGTGGCCGAAGCAAGGTTAGAGAAGCGTGAGTACAAAGAAAAAGCTAAATTTCTCGAATATCAACTCAAAAGCTATAAAGAGTATTTCCCTTTCCTTGAAGAATATGAAGAGGCCATCCTCGATGAAACAATTTCACTTTCAATCGATCGGCAAAACCGAGAGTCGCTTGAGGACGCTGACCCAGTCACAAAGTACCTGCAAAAAAACGAGTTCGAGCAATTGCCGCCTGGCAAACGGAATCAACTTGCACTTGACCGCTACTTGAGACGAAATCACAGCGAATTAGAAATTGGGCGTATGTATGAAAGATTCCTTGGGTTTGAATATGAACGGGACGGTTGGAGCGTTGAATATAAAGGAATCATAGATGGCTACGAGGATTTCGGGAGGGATTTGATCTGCACGAAAGGCGGACAAATCGAAATCGTTCAAGCCAAATGTTGGAAATCGGCTAAGCTGATTTACGAAAAACATATCTTCCAGCTATTCGGCACCACACAGCATTTCGCCATCTCCAGCAAGCAGCCGGAACTCTTCTCAGAATCTGTAAAGGCCGTGTTCGTGACCACAACCTCACTTAGCGACGAAGCGCGAAGGGTTGCAAAATGGCTGAACGTACAAGTTAAGGAAAGATATCAGTTAGACAAAACATATCCAATGATTAAATGCAACATTAATCAAGCAACGAAAGAAAAGATATATCATCTCCCATTTGACCAACAATATGACCGCACAAAAATCATTCCTGCTGTTGGCGAGTTTTATGCCAGGACTGTAGCGGAAGCTGAGAATAGAGGTTTCCGTCGAGCTTTCCGCCATGTGAAGTTTTGATTTGGCGAATCCTCTATCTATCCACACGAGCAACCATCCCTACACTAGCTCGATCGAAACCCGTCGCCCGACCATCGCAGCGGCGCGTTGCAAGCTCGATAACGTAATGTCGTTTTTCGGATCGAGCAGCCGATCTACCTGCGTTCGACCGGTCTTGAGCAGCGTGGCCATTTTGTTTTTGGAAATATTCTGCTTCTTCATGGCCTCGGCTAACTGCCAGGCAACCACTTCCTTGATCGCCTCGGCCTGCGCCTCCTCGAAGATTCCCTCCGACTTGAGAAAATCGTCGATGCTCGAACCCATCTGCTTTTTGCTCATCGCTCCAACCTTGTACCGTATCGAATAGAACTGTACCTTATAGTGTGCAGCCGAGCAAGCTCCCGGAGCATTTTTCCTATTTGTGTAGAGTGCGGCGTGGACCTGGAGGTCCACGCGACAGCCGGTCAGGAGGCCGGCGCTACAGTTTCATGCCTCGCGGGCCGGCTATGCTGGTGGACGACTAAACGGGCTGCGGAAAAAGGCTTGAATAACGGCAGAATTTACGAAAAAAACATCCCGCAGGGGCTAAAGCCCAGTCTTTATTCTGTGGCATTTGCGGCCCGACTGAAGTCGTGCCCTGGTTACAAAACCTGGCTTCGATTGAGTTTTTCCGCAGCCGGTTCTTCCCCTGTGAGATGGTTTTCAATCGCTAAAAGCATCCCTCAGCGGCTAAAGCCACATATACTTCTGTACTCCTGCGGCACGGCTAAAGCCGTGCCCTTTCAAAACCGAGCAGCGTATTGGCACTACGGCTTCGCACTGACCTTCGCAGACCGCTTCAATTCGTTCCAGTCCTTTTCGGTTTGGTCGGCGTAGGCGGAGCCGAATTTGGCCAGCGCTTCCGCAAACCCATCGCCGGAACCGATGTAGCCTGCCAGGTTGAGCGGGTCGCCGGAGCGGGCGTGGCCGCGGGCAAGCAGCTCGCCGCAGACTTCTCCGTAGGCTTCAAGGCCTGCGCCAGCCAGATCCTCCAACTCGATGGAACCCTTGTGGTCGTTGAGCTGGCGGACAAGATAGTCGCGGCCGCCGAAGTGCGTCCAGCCCAGAAACGGATCGGACTGCACCTGCATGGCTTTTTGGCCCTCGGCGGTTCGCTGGCCGTTTTGATGCGCCGGATGGGCGTCAGGCAGGTAGGCGGTATAGGCCGAGGCCGGCTCCTCTTTTATCTGGAGAAAGAGCGGATCGGCGGGGCCGTTGCCCTCAAAGTAAATGCAGTAGTCGCGCAGGCCCACGGAGCCGGTGCCGACGACTTTGAAGGCTACGTCAATGGGACGATAGAGCGAGAGCAGATGCTGGCGCTGCGGCTCAAGCATCTGGCGATAAGGGCCGAGCGCGGCTAGAACAGCCGCCGCCTGAGAGCCGGTGACGCGGGTCAGGATGGGCTTGACTTCTTTAAATCGCCGAGGCGGAATCTGGCCGGCTGGAGCGCCCGTAACAGGCTCATGGGCGGGGCCGTGCGCGTCCTTCTTGCGTTGTTTTTTTGAAGCGTGCTTGACAGGCTCGGATGCCTTCACGGCGTCCTTGCCGGCGGGCGCGGGTTCGGTGAGTTGCTCCAAAGTATGTTGGGGCGTGGCGCGCTGGGCTTTGAGCAGCGCCGCATGAACAGGCGCAACCGCGGCCAGCCGATGCACCTGATAGTGCGCCACCTCCAGCGTCGACATCTTGGCAAAGGCGGCGATCTGCGCGGCGTAACGCTCCACAAACTTCTCAACGGCGTCATGCGCCGATGCCTCCTTGTGGCCTGAGCCGCGGCCGGCCAGCACCAGCGACGCCGCCATGCGCTTGAGATCCCACTCAAAGGGCCCGCGAATCGTCTCATCGAAGTCGTTGATGTCAAAGGTCAGCCGTCCGTCTGGCGCGGCAAATGCGCCCAGATTGCGCACATGCGCGTCACCGCAAAGCTGGCAGACAATGCCGGCATTGGGCAGGTGGGCCAGGTCGGCGGCCATCACAGGCACCGCGCCGCGGAAGTAGCCAAAGGGCGAGTCGGCCATCAGCTTGTACTTGAGCTTGACGAGCGCGGGAAGGCGGCCGCGCATGGAGCGGACGAGCAGCTCCAGCGGCGGAGTGGTGCGCGCCTTGGGGTTGAGCTGGTTGTGTTCCTGGCGGCCGACCTGCTTGCGCCGTGCCTGTCCGAGGTTGCGCCGTTCTTGCGGAGTTGCCCATTGCATGTGACGGAAGATACAACTGTTACCCCATGGGTTGCAAGCCGATACCTGCGTTGGGCCACCTGCGGTGGGGCCAGCGGCTCGCTGTTCGCTCGCTTGTGGTTTGTGCTATCCGACCCTTTCTTACAGAACGCGAAAGGATGGGGCACCCAGCTCGCTTGAAGTTCATCGCATCCCACCGTAGCCGCAAAAACTAGAACGCGGCGAGGATGGGGCACCCAAATTTGTGACGGATCGTCTGGTTGGTCCGCAAAAAAAAACCCTAAATAGTACTTGACATCACACACTGTATAGTGCACAGTGTGTAAAGTACAGTGTACGAGGCACACTATGACGCTCACTGAAAACCTCTTCGAGAATCTTCGCCTGGAGCTTCGCCGCGGCTGCCTCACCTTGGCCGTCCTGGCGGAATTGCGGCAGGAATATTACGGCTACACGTTGCGCAAGGCTTTGGCCGATCGCGGCTTGGAGATTGATGAAAGCACGCTCTATCCGCTGCTGCGCCGCCTTGAGGCGCAGGGGCTGCTGACCAGCCAGTGGCGCGAAGAAGAGAAGCGCAACAAGCGTTTCTACCGGCTCTCCGGCGACGGCGAGCGGATCTTTGCCCAGTTGCTCACGGAGTGGCAGGCCATCAATGCGGCCGTTCACGCAAGCATCGACAACACCCTGTAAACCCTGAAGGAAAATGCCATGGAGTTACTTGACCGTTATCTGCAAGCCGTAAAGAAGCACCTGCCCTGGCAGCGGCAGGACGACATTATCGCCGAACTCAAGGCCAATCTGGAAGCGCAGCTTGAGGACAAAGAGGCTGCGCTGGGCCGTCCACTTACTGCCGCTGAAGCCGAGGAGTGGCTCAAGCAATTCGGGCACCCAATTCAGGCGGCCGCTCGTTATCAGCCGCAGCGATCGCTGATTGGCCCGGCTCTGTTTCCTTTCTATCGGTATGTGATAGGCATAGCGCTCTTCTGGGCCACGGTGATTTACGCAATCGTCACGGCGGTGATGGTAGCCACGCAGGCTCCCAATGCAATCGGAATACTGGGTTTTGTTCTTCGACTGCCGGGAATCTGGGTCACGACGGCCGCTTGGGTCACTTTGATCTTCGCGATTATCGAGTATGCCGCCGCGCGCTGCCCAGGCAAGTTTCCCATGCTTGCGCCTCCGTCAACGAACTGGTCACCAGCGGATCTGCCGCCGCTTCAGCCGAGTTTCGCAGGTGGAAAGAAGCCGCGCAGCTTTGCCGGGGCGGTTGCGGAGGTGATCTTTGGATTTCTGTTCCTGGTGTGGTGGCTGCTCATCCCCAAGTATCCGTATCTGTTGCTTGGCCCAGGCGCTTTTTACTTCAAAGACTGGGGACATTTCATTACTCCCTTTCAATGGGCGCCGGTATGGTACACGTTTTACTGGTGGGTGGTGGTGCTGCACAGCTTGAGACTCGGTTGGCAATGCTTCGATCTGACTCGCGGAAGATGGCAGCGGCCGCACGCCATGCAGCAGATTGTGATGAGCGCGCTGGGGCTGATTCCGCTGGGGATTCTGCTGACTGTGCCGGGGCAGGTCTATTTCACGCTCAGGCATCCGGAACTGGACTCGGCACGCTATGGCGCGGCGCTGCAGTCTATCAATTTTTCAATTCACTGGACTGCGGTTGTGATCTGCGTGATCAGCGTGGTGACTTTGATTGTGGGATTGGCGCGGAGTGGGCTGGAGGCTTATCGGAAGCGAGTGGCGGCTGGGCTGTAATCCACCCGCGGCGGAGCCAGTGGCTCGCTAATCGCTTGTATGAGGTTCTGGTACCCAGATCCCAGAGGCTGGACCTGGGTACCCGGACACGTCTTTTGGGAGAATCTGGCATTTCATTTCACCGGGTTTCCGTTCATTTTCGATGCCTTTCAGCCAACTTATCCCAGGGAAATGCCAGAAAACAATCGCCCCAATGGCGGCCGTATTGCATTTCGCGGCATTTCCACGCAAACTATTCATGGCACCGCTTTTTCGTCGTTTTCCCCCTTCGACGGCGTCAGTACAAAAAAACAAGCGGCGTAAGGCGTACGGTCGAGCTGTTCCATACTGCGCTGTCTCTGACGCATCGCTGTTCGTAAGGCTGGCAGCGGGCACAAATCTATCCTGCGGCATCTTTCGCGGATCGCCGGAGGCTTTCTTCAAGGAGGTACATCCATGCACCGACCGAGCAAACAGCTGCGCGTTTTTGTGGTTGACGACGAGTTTGTGATCGCATCCAGCCTGGGAATGATCTTGCGCCATAAGGGCTTCGATGCGGTATCGTTCCAGGATCCGCAGGAGGCTCTCGCGGCTGCTCGCACCCAGGCTCCAGACCTGCTGATATCCGACGTGGTCATGCCGGGGTTCTCGGGCATCGAGTTGGCAATTCAGATAAAAGAGCAATGCCCCAACTGCAAGATCCTGTTGTTCTCTGGTCAGGCCGCAACGGCAGGTTTGCTTCAAGCCGCGCAGGAGCAAGGACATGATTTTGAAATCCTCTCAAAGCCCGTGCACCCAACTGACCTGTTGAAAAAAATTGCCGACGCGACGGGGGAAGACGCCTCGCCGCAATCAGTCTCCGCTATGCCGCCGGTCAATCGCGCGGCGCATCCCGCCAAAAACGCAAGTATTCAATAAGAGTCGCAACCACCTTTGGATGAGTGCCACATTCAAATGTCAAACTTCTGCCGCCACTCCAGCGAACCATGGTTCTCCAAATCGAAATGCGCGCCCCGTGTTGTTGCCATCCTTGGGCTCGCTCGCCAAGGGCGCCAAACCACCAACATCAAGCGACGAAAAGCTACCCGCTTGCCCCATCCGCAGTTGGTCAGAAGCCCAGCAGCACCGGCTCCATCTCCAGTCGAATTCCAAAGCGTTCTTCCACAGCGCCGGCAATCTGGTCAGCCAGCACCAGCACCTCCGCCGCGCTAGCGCCGCCCAGATTCACCAGCGCCAGCGTATGCCGCGAAGAGATTCCCGCGCTGCCAAGCCTGTACCCTTTGACAAACCCAGCTTGCTCAATCAGCCATGCGGCAGGCACTTTGACCCGGCCCAGATTTTCCGGCTCAGGCCCGGCCGCAAAGCGCGGCGGGGCCTTTCCGGTCAAAGACGAGGGCTCACTGGCTGCTGCAATCCGCCGCAACTGCTCGTCGTCCACCACAGGATTCTTGAAAAAGCTGCCCGCGCTGCGGCAATCCGGATCACCTTCGACCAGCAACATCCCTTTGCCCTGCCGCACCTGTCGCACCACAGCAGCCACATCCGCAACGCCCGCCTCGCCGCCCTGCTCCGCGAGCGCCCTTTGCAGATCGGCATAGCGCGCGGTCGGCGCGCCGCCAGCCGTTAACCGGTAGTCCACGCGCGTCACCACGTATCGCCCGCGATTAACCGAATTGAAGCGGCTGCGGCGATAGCCAAATCCGCATTCGCCATTGGCAAACTCTACAAACTCGCGCCCCTGCAAATCAAACGCCCGCACCCGCTCAATCGCCGAGGCAACCTCCTGCCCATACGCACCCACATTCTGCACCGGAGTTCCGCCCACCGTGCCGGGAATGCCGGCCAGGCACTCCAATCCTGCGCAGGAATCCTCAACAGTTCGCTGCACAAACCGGTCCCAGTCTTCGCCCGCCGCGGCCTGATAAAGCGAGGTTTCCGGCGCAATCGCAATCCCGCGCAACGCAACCCGCAGCACCAACCCGTCAAAGCCGGCGTCCGCAACCAGCAGGTTGCTGCCTCCGCCCAACACAAACAGCTTCATTGCGCGCTCAGCGGCCCACGCCGCGGCTTCGGCTATCTCCGTCTCGTTTGCGGCCTCCACAAACCAGCGCGCCGGTCCGCCTATGCCAATGGTAGTAAAGGGCGCAAGCGGCTTGTTCTCTTCAATGTGCATTGAATCAAGGCTACATCAACAGATTGGAGATAGAATGGATGTAGGCAACTTCCCTTGCCGGAGGCGAACATGTACCCAGAACTGATGGTCATACCCATGCGCGAAGAAATGTCCCGCGCTGGATTCACGGAAACCCGCACCGCTGAGGCCGTTGACGCGGCGCTGGCCAGGCCGGGCACAACCTTGCTAGCGGTTAACTCCATCTGCGGCTGCGCGGCGGGCAAAATGCGCCCCGGCGTCCGCATGGCGCTGGGCAGCACAGCCAACCTTCCCGACCACAAAATCACTGTCTTTGCCGGCCAGGATAGCGACGCCACCGAGCGCGCCCGCGGCTACTTTGACGGCAACCCGCCCAGTTCGCCGGCTGTCGCCATCCTGCGCGACGGCAAGCTGGTTTACCTCATGCAGCGCTCCATCATCGAGCGCTCCAGCGCGCCCGAGATCGCCACCGAGCTAGGCCGCGCCCTCGACCAGTTCTGCGCCAAAGCGACGGCTTAGTCGAGCGTCGTCAGACTTTTCGGATGGGGCCAGGGTACTGCGCAATCACCGCATCG